>JAQBHL010000079.1:0-3307 GCA_032127745.1 Acidobacteriota bacterium | reverse complement strand
GGTTCGGATCGTCGATTTCGGTGCTTTCGTCGAGATCATGCCCGGGACCGATGGCCTGCTGCATGTCTCCGAGATCGCGCACGAGCGGGTCAACGAGGTACGCGACGTCCTCAAGGAGGGCGAGGAGGTCATCGTCAAGGTCCTGACCATCGACCCGATGGGCAAGGTCCGCCTCTCGAAGAAGGCGCTGATTCCGCTGCCCGAGGGCATGGTGGCGCCGCCTGAAGGAAGCAGCGACCGTCCGCCTCGTCGCGAGGGTGGCGGCGGCGACCGCGACCGTGGCCGCGGCGATCGACCCCGAGGTGGGGGCGGCGGAGGCCGGGGTGGCGGTTTCGGAGGAAATCGCGGGGGGCGCTAACCTCGGGGAGTGATGAACTCTCCTTCCCGGGCACGAGGCGATCTTCGGATCGCCTCGTTTTTTTTGGCCATCGCCGCCCTGGCGGGGACCGCGACGCCCTTCGCGGTGGCGGCCGCGATGCAGGGCTATACCATCCGGGCGAGCGTCGGGGCCTCCGGTTTCGAGCCCCGGCGGCTGTCGGCGCCCCTGGGCGCCGTTCACTTCGTGGTCACCGCGCGGGAGGGAGACCATTGCTTCGCCATCCCGACCCTGGATGTGGAGAAGCGCGTCCGCGCCTCCGGACCGCTGGAGGTGGACGTCTTCTTTGAAAAGGCGGGAGAGTTTCCGTTTCTGTGCTGCGTTCATGGCTCGGACAGCGCCGAGACCGGGGTCATCGTGGCGGCGCCCGCGCGCTAGTGTCCCGTAACAGAAGTACGGTGCATAAGTCGGCGCCGAGGCGCCCGGAGCGCAAGGCGCCGAGGAGGCCGCATATCCAGCATACGCAACGAGCGCGAAGCCTGCCCTGTACAGTGTTCCGAAGTCGTTTTCGGATGTGAGCGCCAAAGCCTGCCCAAGCGCCAGAGAGCGCCACCCGAGGATCTGCGCTTAGTCGAGCCGGACCGTTGTCACCAGGCGCAGGCACCAGGGCTCGAGGCGGTCGAATGCGTCGGCCCGGGCCTCACACGAGAAGATCAGCCCCATGCCGCTGCTGACCGTGATCCAGCGGCGAGAGCGGGTGGCGCTGAGTGTGGTTCCGCTCCGCAGGTAGTCCGCGTACCCTTTGGCCCCGCTATCCGGGCCCGAAGGCGTCCAGGGACGGTGCTCCAGCAGCACCACCGTGTCCGAGACCCGGTCCTTCAGCACTCGGTTCAAGGCCTCGAGGTCTCCCTGATCCGGAACGGGCTCCCGGGAAAGAGTGACGAAGCCATGGATGGTCTCCGTCCCCTTGTCCACCGCCAGGGGGGGGGATCTGAACTGCATCATGGCGTTGGTGGCGTTCGACAGCCGGGTTCCGCGGGCCCAATCGGCCGGAACTCGCGCCACCATGTCGCCGAAGCGCTCCTCCTTCCAGTCCTCGACCCTCTGCAGGGACAAGGATGCAAACAGCGAGTCGAGTTGTCCAGAGTACTGGTTGATCGCCGACTCGGAGCCGCGGGCCCATGCCCCAAAGAAGCGTCCGTTCCCGGCCGATCGGATCCAAAGCCGGGATGGCGCGTCGCTCGAATCCCGGAATGACCATTCGCTGGTCCCCGATGCCGCCGGAGCCGTGAGGACGTTTCTGGCACCGGTCAGGTAGGCCTTGGCCACCTGCTCGGCCGAGTCGGCCTCGGTGGGCGAAATCAGGGTGACGGAAAGAGCCTCGGCGTCGCCCTCGACCTTGGGCGCGGTCAGATACCGGTAGCGCAGCCCGTCGTGTTCGGCGAAGCCCACGCTCCAGCGCGGGGGATGAGTGAACGAAAGACTCGACTCGTGGTCGAGAAACGACAGCAGCGGATCGGGGCCGCGACAGCCGGCGAGCGCGAAGGCGAGAGCGATCAGAAGATGGGGACGGGGTCTGCTCGGCAGGGTCCTCTTGGCGATGGCCATATCACTCCACTCGATAGTTCGGCGCTTCCTTCGTGATCAAGACGTCGTGGACGTGACCTTCCTTGAGCCCGGCGACCGAGATGCGCGTGAAACGAGTCCTGGTCTGGAGTTCGCGAATGGTCTTCACCCCGCAGTACCCCATTCCCGCCCGCACCCCGCCGACCAGTTGCTGGACGATGGACGAAAGCGGGCCCCGGTAGGGAACGATGCCTTCGACCCCTTCGGGCACCAGTTTCTGAGGCGCGCTCTCGGACTGAAAGTAGCGGTCCTTCGATCCGTCCTTCATGGCCCCGATTGATCCCATGCCCCGGTAGGTCTTGAAACTTCGCCCCTGGCGGAGGATCACTTCTCCCGGACTCTCTTCCGCTCCCGCGAAGAGCGACCCGATCATGACCGAGTCGGCTCCCACGGCGAGGGCCTTGGTGACGTCGCCGGAGAACTTGATCCCTCCATCGGCAATCACCGGGATTCCGGCCTCGCCACAGACCTCGACCGCCTCCGCGATCGCGGTCACCTGAGGCATGCCAGCCCCGGAAACGATCCGGGTCGTGCAGATGGAGCCCGGTCCCATGCCGACCTTCACCGCGGAGACGCCGGCGCCCACCAGATCCCGCGCCCCTTCTTTGGTCCCGACGTTTCCGGCCACGACTTCGAGGCCGGGGAAGGCGTTCTTCACCCGGGCCACCATCTCGATCACCGCCCTGGTGTGGCCGTGGGCGGTGTCGATGGCCACCAGATCCACCTTGGCGTCGACCAGGGCGCGGACGCGATCGAGAGTGTCGGCGGCGATACCGACCGCCCCTCCCACCCGCAGGCGACCCGCCGAATCCTTGCAGGCGTTGGGGTACTTGATGCGCTTCTGAATGTCCTTGACCGTGATGAGGCCCCGCAGGTTATTGGCTTCGTCGACCACGAGTACCTTCTCGACCTTGTGCGTGTGCAGCAGCTCTTTGGCCTCTTCGAGAGTGGCGCCGACCCGAACCGTGATCAGGGAATCGCGGGTCATGAGTTCGGCCACCCGCAGCGAGGTCCGGGTCTCGAACCGGAGATCGCGGTTGGTCAGAATTCCCACCAGTTTTCCGCCGTCGGTGACGGGGACGCCGCTGATCCGGAACCTGGCCATGAGGGCCAGGGCGTCGGAAACCGGAGCCTCGGGGGAGACGGTTACCGGATCCACGATCATGCCCGCCTCGGACCGCTTGACCTTGTCCACCTCGCCGGCCTGGACGTCGATGGGCAGATTCTTGTGGATGAAGCCGATCCCCCCCTCCTGGGCGAGGGCGATGGCGAGCGGGGCCTCGGTCACGGTGTCCATGGCCGCGGAAACGATGGGAATGTTGAGGGCGATGGTCCGGGTGAGGCGCGTGAACACCTCGACCTCCG
>JAQBHL010000078.1:0-13085 GCA_032127745.1 Acidobacteriota bacterium | reverse complement strand
AGTTCCGACTGCATCCACGTCACCAGGTCCCGGTTGAACTCCGCGAACTCCTTCAAGTCCGCCCAGGTGGTTTGCGCCGGCATGTGACCGTTGATGATGATGTTCACATCCTTGATGCCGTCGTACGCCTTCATGAGGGTGTCCGGGATCTGCAGCATGCTGCCGCCGTTGGCGACATCGATGAGGGGCACGCCTTTCCCGGCAAAAATGTCGCCGGAGTGCGCCACGCCGTGCGCCTTGAACACCACCCACGCATCGCCGTTGGTGTGGCCGCGTCCGAAGTAGTACAGATCGATCTGATCCGCCCCGCTGCCGAGGGTCATCTTGTCTTTGAAGGTCCGCCTGGCCATGCCGGCGCCGTTTCGATCCTTGAAGATCGGCATCTTCTCCATGTTGGTCTTCGTGTTCTCCTGCGCGATCACTTCAACGGTCGCGGGAAACTCCACGTTGCCGCTCACGTGATCACCGTGGGTATGAGTGTTGATCAGAGTGGTCACCGGCTTGGGCGTGAGCTCCTTGATCTTGTCGAGGATCGGTTGGCCCCAGCCCGGGTTCTTGGCATCGACCACCGTGACCCCGTCCGCGGTGGCGAAGACCGCGGTGTTGCCGCCGCCGCCCCGCAGGACCCAGAGGTTGTCTTTGACCTTCTCGACTTCGATCACTTTCGGCGCGGTCGCCGAAGGCGGCTGTGCCTTGACCACCCCGAGCGCACCCATCGCAAGCAGCATGCCCAACACCAAGCTTCGTTTCATGAATACCCTCCGGGGAAAAATACGCGCTCAATGTACCAGAACACGCCCGCCGCCATCACCCCGACCGACCCGATGACCGCGACCCTCTGACTCGCCCGCTCACTCCGCGCCCGAAGCCCGGCGAGGGCCGAGGCCAGGACCGCCACCACGAGCAACTGACCCATCTCTACGCCGGCGTTGAAGGAGAACAGCGACCAGCCGAGGGCCCGGGCCGGGAGGTCCATCGCGCGCAGCACGTAGGCGAAGCCGAAGCCGTGAACGAAACCGAAGGCGAAGGCGATCCACGCGCGCGTGTCGCGGCCGCCGCGACGCAGGAGATTGTCGGCGCCCACATACACGATGCTGAGCGCGATCAGGGGCTCGATGATGCGGGCGGGCGGGGTGACGATGCTCAGGACGGCCAGGGAAAGCGTGATGGTGTGGGCGAGGGTGAACGCGGTCACGATGATCGCGAGGCGCCGAATCGAACCCCCGAGCAGCAGCAGGCCGACCAGGAACAGCAGGTGGTCCGGCCCGATCAGGATGTGCTCCACTCCGGCCGGGACGAAACGGCGGACGACTGCGAGTCGTCCCTGCCTGCTGCCGGGGTAGTACACGAAGTCGGGCCGGTCCCGGCCCAGGATCGCCTGGGTCAGAGCCTCGCCCTCGTACACGTTGAGGAAGGTCTGGTGGCTGGGATCGTAGGGGAACAGGACCGCGCGCACCGAGACCGTGCCGGGGGGCGATTCCAGGGGGCGCCGAAAGCGCAGGCGGAGCGAGCTACGATCGGCCAGAACCTCAACCCCGGTCCATTTCGGGGTGAACGATCGTCCGTCGGCCGCGATGGAGAGACGGCGAGCGAACAGATCCGCGATGGCCTCCGACCGCGGTGAGGCAACGGCGGGGTCGAGCAGGCGATCCGCCGGTTCGATGTCGAGGTCGTGCCCGACATCGGAGATGTGGACTACCAGTTCGCCATCGAGCGCGCTTCCCGAGAGCCGCAGGTCGAGGTAGCTGAAAGGCACCGGGTGGGCGAAAGCCGCGCGCGGGGCGCCGAGGACGGTCACGAAGATCACGACCAGGCGCAGAACGAGCAGCGACGGTCCTCGCCGCGAGGGTCGCCCTGATTTCAGATCGGGGAGCCGGAAGGATCCCCCGCTCTCGTCCACCTGGGCCCTATTTCAACGAGGTTCGCAAGTGCTCGGCGACGGCGGAGATGAACCGATGCACGGAACTCTCCGCGATGCGATGCCCGACCACCGCGTTCACCGCGCTCCCGAGCACTCCCAGAGGCGCTTCGTACACGCCGGAGAAATCGAGCTGGGTCTCGGTCGCGGTCAGGGGATAGATCGCGAGCTCGGCCTTCATGAAGGGGAACAGATGCGGCCGGTTCGCGGCTTCCCACTCCAGGGGGATGGAAGTGGAGGGGCCGGTCGTCCCCGCCACGGGCGCGTGGATGGCGTCCTTCACCGAGATCGAGATATCCGCGCCCAGTTTGATACCGCCGAGGTCGATGCTCAGTTCCGAGGCGAGGGAGTTGGCCCGGTTGGCCGCGGTTTTCGTGGCGGCCTGGAACACGGCCAGGGGCTCACGGCTCAGCGCATCGCGAACCTTCTCGTACGGGTGGTTCACGTAGTCGTAGCTCCGAATCTTCTGGCCTCTGTTCACGAATGTCGTCCCCCATGGCTATTCCAGCTCAAGTGCCGTGAATTGTACCGCTCGGCCGGCGGGGGGGAGGGGGGAAGGCCGGGCCGGAAAGTCATCGGACGCCCGGGAGGCGACCTCGCCAAACCTTGAATGCCGCCCGCGCTCACGGTATCCTCTTTTAAGTTCGATCGCCTTTTCGGCATTCCCGCGAGCAGAAGCGGTCCCCAAAAAAACATTCGGAACCGAGTTTCAAGACGGAGCAGCCCCAGAGGAGAGTTGAGGATGGCCGCGATCGACGTCATGGCCCCGCGACGGTTCGGGGAGACGAGCCGTAAGGACCCGTGGTGGCTCATCCCCGGCCTGACTGCCGCCACTCTGCTCTCGTTTGTGGTGTACGCAACCTGGGCGGCGTTCCAGGGCGAGCACTATCACTTCGGCAACTATCTCTCACCCTTCTATTCGCCGGAGATTTTCGGCGACTCGCCTCACAGCCTGTTCGGCCCTGTGCCCGCGCTCTGGCCGGCCTTCATCCCCTTCTCGCCCGCCCTGCTCATTCTGTGGGCTCCGGGCGGTTTCCGCTTCACTTGCTACTACTACCGGGGCAGCTACTACAAGGCGCTCTGGGCCGATCCCCCTGCTTGCACCGTGGGCGAGCCGAGGCACAAGTACCTGGGCGAATCCGCGTTTCCCCTCATCCTTCAAAACGCCCACCGGTTCTTCCTCTACGCCGGCCTCGTGTTCATCCTCTTCCTCGCGCATGACGCCTACCAGAGCTACTGGTTCGACGACGGCGCGGGCGGTGTGCGGCTCGGAATCGGAATGGGATCCCTCATCCTGACCCTGAACATGCTGCTCCTGGCCGGCTACACCTTCTCGTGTCATTCGCTCCGCCATCTGGTGGGCGGCCGCCGGGATTCGGTGTCCAAGGGCTTTTGCCCGGGGGCCTACACCTGCGTGAGTGCGCTCAACACCAGGCACATGGTCTTCGCCTGGTGCTCTCTTTTCTGGGTGGCCTTCTCCGACATTTACGTTCGGATGCTGTCCATGGGCCGCTGGACCGACTTCCGCGTTCTCTAGCTCCGGAAAGAACAACAAGAACCGAGCGAAATGGCTGAATTCACCACGTTCGAACACGACGTTTTGGTCATCGGCGCCGGCGGGTCGGGCCTGCGCGCCGCCATTGAAGCGCGGGCGGCCGGAGTCTCGGTGGGCCTGGTCTGCAAGTCTCTTCTCGGAAAGGCGCATACCGTCATGGCCGAGGGCGGGATCGCGGCCGCGCTCGGCAGCGTGGACGAGCGTGACAACTGGAAAGTCCACTTCACCGACACCATGCGCGGGGGCCAGTATGTGAACAACTGGCGCATGGCCGAGCTGCATGCGAGGGAGGCGCCCGAGCGGGTGCGCGAGTTGGAGGCCTGGGGCGCCATCTTCGATCGAACTCCCGACGGCAAGATCCTCCAGCGCAACTTCGGCGGTCACCGCTACCCGCGTCTCGCCCATGTCGGAGACCGGACTGGTCTCGAACTGATCCGGACCCTGCAGGATCACGCCATCCACCTCGGTCTGGACGTCCACATGGAATGCACGGTGGTGGCCCTGCTGAAGGATGGAGGCCGGATCTCCGGAGCCCTCGCCTACGAACGGGCGGGCGGAAGCTTCAAGGTGTTCAGGGCCTCCTCGGTGATCCTGGCCACCGGGGGCATCGGACGCTCGTTCAAGATCACCAGCAACAGCTGGGAGGACACGGGCGACGGCCATGCCCTGGCCTACGAGGCGGGGGCCGAACTGATGGACATGGAGTTCGTCCAGTTTCATCCCACCGGCATGGTCTGGCCGCTCTCCGTCCGCGGCCTGCTGGTCACCGAAGGAGTGCGAGGCGAAGGCGGCGTGCTCCGGAACAAGAACGGCGAACGGTTCATGTTCGGGGACATCCCCGACAACTACAAGTCCCAGACCGCGGATACTCCCGAGGAGGGCTGGCGGTACACGCAGGGAGACCGGAACGCGCGGCGCCCCCCCGAACTCCTGACCCGCGACCACGTGGCCCGCTGCATCATGCGGGAAGTCAAGGCGGGCCGCGGCTCGCCCCACGGCGGAGTGTTCCTCGACATCAGTTGGATCAGGGAACACCTGCCCAACGCGGCGGAGCACATCAAGCGGAAACTTCCCTCCATGTATCACCAGTTCAAGGAACTGGCCGACATCGACATCACCCAGGTCCCCATGGAGGTGGGTCCGACCACCCACTACATCATGGGCGGAATCCGGGTGGATGCGGACACTCAGATGTCGAATGTGCCCGGGCTGTTCGCCTCGGGCGAGTGCGCCTCGGGAATCAACGGCGCCAATCGCCTCGGGGGCAATTCCCTGTCCGACCTCCTGGTCTTCGGAAAGCGGGCGGGAGAATATGCCGCGAAGTTCGCGAAGGAGCAGGCGCGGCCGGCCATCGATGGGGCCGCGGTGGAGGGCGCGCTCAGGGCGGCCCTCGAGCCCTTCGAACGCCCCGCCGGGGAAAACCCTTACGCCATCCAGACCCAGCTTCAGGACTCCATGCAGGACCTCGTGGGAATTGTGCGCACGGAATCGGAGATGAAGGAGGCGCTGGCGGTGATCGAGGGCCTCAAGGAGCGCGCGCGGAAAGCCGGCGTGGCCGGGGGCCGCAGCTATCACCCGGGCTGGCACACCGCGATCGACCTCAAGAACCTCCTGATTGTGTCCGAGGCCATCGCGAAGTCGGCCATCGAGCGCACGGAGAGCCGGGGCGGTCACTTCCGGGAGGACTTTCCCGGGAAGAGCGAGGCCTGGGGCGGCAAGAACGTCATCGTGCGCAAGGAGAGTGGCGGCGGCATGGCCCTGCGGCAGGTTCCCCTGCCCGGGATCCCGGCCGAACTCAAGCAGATCATCGAGGAACTAAAGTAGGAGGGACGGCCAGAAACCATGAACACTCTTACTTTCCAGGTCTTTCGCGGCGACTCCAAGGGCGGGAAGATGGAGGAACATCGGACCGACGTGGCCGAGGGGATGGTGGTCCTCGACGCCCTGCATCAGATCCAGGCCGGGGCCTGTCCCGATCTCGCCCTGCGCTGGAACTGCAAGGCCGGAAAGTGCGGCTCCTGCGCGGCCGAGATCAACGGCAAGCCGCGGCTCATGTGCATGACCCGGCTGAACGAACTGCCGGCTGACCAGCCGATCACCGTGGAACCGATGAAGACCTTTCCCCTGCTCAAGGATCTGGTCACCGACGTCTCCTGGAACTACCGGGTCAAGCAGAAGATCAAGAAGCTCAAGCCCCGGCCCGCCGATGCCCCCGACCTTACCTGGCGAACCGATCAGAAGGACGTGGACCGGGCCCAGGAGTTCCGCAAGTGCATCGAGTGCTTCCTCTGCCAGGACGTGTGCCACATCCTGCGCGACCACAAGCTCCACGAGAAATTCATCGGGCCGCGCTTCCTCGTCTACACCGCCGCCCTCGAGATGAATCCCATCGACACCGAGAATCGTCTCGAGGACCTGAAGACCGACCACGGGATCGGCTACTGCAACATCACGAAGTGCTGCACCACGGTCTGCCCGGAAGGTATTCACATCACCGACAACGCCATCATTCCTCTGAAGGAACGGGTGGTCGATCAGTTCTACGATCCGGTGCTCAAGCTGTTCCGGGTGCTCACCGGAAAACCCTAGTCAGGATCCCATGCCCTCACCGATTCCAGCCCTCAAGCCGTTGTCGAAGGACGGCATCGATTCGGCCCTCGAGCGAGCCGAGCGTTACCGTCTCCTGAACGAACCTTCGCAGGCTCAGAGCATCTGCCTTGACATCCTCGAGCAAGACCCTCAGAACGAGAGGGCCCTGGTGCTCCTTCTGCTCGCCATTACCGACGCGTTCTCGGAAGGAACCGCCGGCGCCTCGCGCGCCCTGGCCCTGCTGCCCCGTCTTAGAGGCGACTACCACCGCGCCTACTACGAGGGCGTGATCCACGAGCGCAGCGCGCGGGCCATGGTCACTCGCGGCGGCCCGGGGGCGGGCTACGGCGCCTACGCCGGCATCATGCGCGCCATGGAGTGTTTCGAGCGGGCGGAAGCTCTGCGCCCCGCCGGCAACGACGACTCGATCCTCCGATTCAACTCCTGCGTTCGCCTGCTGAGCTCGACGCCGTCCATCCAGGAAGCGCCGAAGCACGATTCGTCCGAACTGAGCGAATAGCGACGGACGGGAGCCGACCGTCCCCACCATCCGGCGGAAGCAGCGTCTTCTGGCAGAATCGTCGCGACCGCTCCATTCATCTTTTCACCAATGGTCCGGAGTGAGCCTCAGGCTGGATCGGGAGACGAATGACCACACAGATTGAGAACCAAGACGACCTCGCGCTGGCGAACAAGCTGCGGCTGGGGCTGGGACACGTGCGGGAGGAGATGGCGCGCCGGATTGTCGGCCAGGAAGAGGCGCTCGATCAGGTCCTGCTGACCCTGCTCGTAGGCGGAAACAGCATCATCACCGGCGTGCCCGGCCTGGCCAAGACCCTCATCATCCACACCATGGCGGAGACTCTCGACCTGAAGTTCTCGAGGATCCAGTTCACGCCGGACCTGATGCCGTCGGATATCACCGGGACCGACATCATCCAGGAAAACGCGGAGGGCGGGCGATCGCTGGTCTTTGCGCCCGGCCCGGTCTTCGCGAATGTGGTCCTGGCCGACGAAATCAACCGGACCCCTCCGAAGACCCAGGCGGCCATGCTGGAAGCCATGCAGGAGCGCCGGGTCACGGTCCAGGGCAGGACCTTCCCCCTTGCCCCGCCATTCTTCGTTTTCGCCACCCAGAACCCGATTGAGCTCGAGGGCACCTATCCCCTGCCCGAGGCTCAGCTCGACCGCTTCATGTTCGACATCGTCATCGACCACCTTCCCGAGGACCAGGAGATGGAGGTGATCCGGAGGACCACCATCATCGACACCGTGACTTTCTCCCCCACCCTGGGTGCGGCCGACATCGTCGAGTTTCAGAAGCTCGTGCGGCGCGTCCCGGTGGCGGACGACGTGATCCGGTATGCGGTCCGCCTCGTTCGCATGACCCGCCCGGGAGAGCCCGCGGCCTTCGACTTCGTGAAGAACTGGATCGAATACGGCGCCTCGGTGCGCGCGGCCCAGTACCTCATCCTCGGCGGCAAGGCCCGCGCCCTGATGCTGGGCCACGCCCACGTCGGCTTCGAGGACATCCGGGGCCTGGCCAAGCCGGTGCTCCGGCATCGACTGCTCCGCACCTTCGCCGCCGAATCAGGGCGCATCACCACGGACTCTATCGTCGATCGCATCCTCGAGCGGGTGGCTCCGCCCCCCTCCAACCTTCGCTGAGCGCTCTCGATGCAACACCGCGCCCTCCTCGATCCCGCCGTCGTCCTGCAACTGAAGGATCTGAGCTTCGTGGCGCGGAAGGTGGTCGACGGATTCGTGACCGGCCACCACCGGTCCCGTCACCGGGGGACCTCGGTCGACTTCGCCGAACACCGCCCCTACAGCGCGGGCGACGACCTTCGTCGCATCGACTGGCGCCTGTTCGCGCGGACCGACCGCTACTTCGTCAAGCAGTTCGAGGCGGATTCCAACGCCAGCTTCCTCATCGCGCTCGACATCTCCCGCTCCATGCGCTTTGGTTCCAGCGGAGTCACCAAGCTGGACTACGCACGCGGTCTGGCCGCCTGCCTCGCCTACCTCGCGAACTCTCAGCAGGACCGGGTCGGCCTGCTGACCTTCGATCGCGAGATCCGCGAATTCATCCCGCCTCGCGGCGGCCGTCTCGAGGCCATCCTGCGGGCGCTGGGCGAGATCCCGGAGGCCCTGGGCTCGGCCGTCCTCGCCCCGCCCCTCGCCCGAGCCGCGGAAGCGTCGCGCCGCGCGGGGGTGATCGTCCTGCTCTCCGATCTGTACGAGGAGCCCGAGGCCGCGGTCGAGGCCATAAGAGTCCTGCAGTATCGCGGCTCCGAGGTCGTCGTCCTTCAGATTCTCGACCCCGCGGAGCGCACGTTCCCGTTCGATGATGTCGCGACCTTCGAGGACCTCGAGACCGGCGAACTGGTGCCGGCCGATCCGGAGAAGATCCGGACCGAGTATCAGGGCCTCGTCGAAACGCACATCGAGGCATTGAAGCAGAAACTGGGTCGCGAGAGAGTCCAGCACGTCCTGATGGAGACCTCCACGCCGCTCGAGGTCGCCCTGCGCCATTTCCTGAGGGACCGGGGCGGCAACACCCGCGCCTGAACCCGCAAAGATCCGGCCAGACCATTGCCTTCCCTCCTCGCCCCCGCTTTTCTCGCCGGCCTCCTCGCCATCACCGTTCCCATCCTCGTCCATCTACGGATGCGGGAGCGCCGAACCTCGCAGCCCTTTCCATCCCTCATGTTCGTGCGGCGGATCCCCCACAGGTCTTTCCGAAGGCGAACCCTGCAGAACCTCCTTCTCTTCGCGGCCCGCACTCTCGCCCTGATCCTTCTCTGTCTCGCCTTCGCTCGACCCTTCTTCCCCGTGAACGCCTCCGGCCGCAGCGCCCTCACCGGGTCGCGGGGCCGAATCGTCGCTCTGGACGTTTCGGCGAGCATGGGATACGAAGGCGTTTTCCCGCGAGCCCTTCTGGCGGCCGAGCAGGCCATCCGCGAGTTGAATCCAGCGGATCCCGTGGGCGTTCTCCTCTTTTCCGATCAGGCGCAGGGCGTCGTGCCGCCCTCAACCGACCATGCCAAAGCCATCGCCGTTCTGCGGACGGCCACGCCGGGCATGAGAGCCACGAGGTTCGCTCCCGCCCTCCGAATGGCCGGCGACTGGCTGAACGAGTTGAAGGTGGACCGGCGAGAGGTCCTGCTGATCACCGACGGACAGACCGGCGGTCTTCCCGGAGTGGCCGACGTGTCCCTACCCCCGGGGACCACGATCGCCATACGCTCGGTGGCTGCTGCAACCCCCGACAGCGCGGCCGTCACCGACACCACGGTCGAATACAGCAAGGAAGCGGATCGGAGCTTCGCCATCGTGACCGCCAGGCTGATCCACCAGGGCCCCGCCCCCATGACGGTGAACGCCACTCTCGAAGTCGCGGGTCGCACGATAGAGAAGCGCGAGGTTCCTCTGCCGGCAAGGGGTTCCTTCGACCTCACGTTCAGTCGCGCTCCCCTTCCCTCCGGGGCATCAAAGGCCCGTATCGTCCTGGGGAAGGATGGTCTCGGGGCCGATGACACGTTCTACTTCGTCATGGGCGGGGGCGGCGACCTCGGGGTGCTTCTGATCGATGAATCACCCTACGTGGCCCGCGCGCTCGAGATCGGCGATCGACCCTCCTTCAACATTCTTCGCCGATCGACCCTGGAAGCTCGCGATCTCGCCGGCCGTTCCCTGGTGGTGCTCGGGGACCTGACCAGGGAGCTCAGCCTGTCTGCCTCGTCTGCGGTGGCACTTTTCGTGCGCGAGGGCGGAGGAGTGCTGATCACCACACCCCTCGTCTCCATCCGCGGGGAGGCGGCCGGACTCCTGCCCGGGTCATGGGGCGAGAGCGTCAGCCGCCTCGCCGATCGGGGGGCGTCCCTGGGTTTTGTCGATCTCGATCATCCGGCGCTGTTCGCCTTCAAGCAGGCTCGAGGCTCCGATTTTTCGAGAGCCCGCTTCCTTCAGTACCGTCGGTGGAAGGCCGAGTCGGGCCCCGCGGCCATTGGCCTGAGAATTCTGGCCCGGTTCGATGACGGCCGCGAGGCGCTGGTGGAGGCGCCCTTCGGCGCGGGCCGGGTGGTGGCGTTCATGTCGCCGCTCGACGGGGTCATGAGCGATCTGCCCGTGCAGCCCCTCTTCCTGCCCCTGATCCACGAGCTTGCCCGGTACGCCTCCGCCCACAAGGAGGCCCCGCTGTATCACCGAGTGGGAAGTGCCGTCGATCTCCGGAACAAGAAGACCGGGCGGGCCGCCGATCCGGTCACCGTGATCGTGTCTCCTTCCGGCCGCGGGGACAAGCTGGGCGAGAGTGCGTCCGGCTTCGAGGTGCAGGACGCGGGGTTCTATGAGGCGGTTCGAAAGTCGGGCGGGCGCAGCATCATCGCCGCGAATATCGACCCCGCCGAGTCCGATCTCACCTCGCTCACCCAGGAGGAGCTCGGGGCCGCGGTCCGCCCCGCCGGTCAGGCGCCGGACCCGGCCGCGGTGGCCCTGACCCCGGCCGAGGAGGGTGCCCGGCAGTCGTGGTGGCGCCTGGGCCTTGCGTCCCTGCTTCTGCTCCTGGCCATGGAGGCGGTTCTGGCCAACACTCGCGGACAACGAGCGGCATCTTGATAGATTCGGGATGAACCTAGTGGCGATGCTTTCTCCCGGCGCCCTCGACCACGACCCGAGGCTGGGTCAGGCACTCCGACGTGTGCGCACGCGACACTCCCTTCGGGTTTTCTTCCGCGGCCTCGCCATCGTGGCTGCAGGCGCCCTCCTGGGAATCGCGCTTTCCGCCTACGGCCTTGACCTCTTTCGATATTCTCGGGCGGCGGTGCTGGGCATTCGAGGGTTGCTCTACCTCTGGGTCGCGATTCTGGCCGCCCGCTTCCTGGTCGCGCCCTTCTGGCGCTCACGCCGGCAGACCTCGGACACGGCCATCGCGAGGTACATAGAAGAGCACGAGCCCTCCCTCGACGCGGCCCTCCGAGGCGCCGTGGACGGACGGCCCGGAGAGTCCGGGGGCGAGGACCAGCGTTCGAAAGCACTGCAGGCCCGACTGGTGGACGACGTCGTCCGGCGGCTCGAAGCGTTCGACCTCCCGCGTCAGGTCGACCGGGCCGAGATCCATCGGGCGGCCCTGGCCCTCGGGACCGCCGTAGTCGCGGGCGTCTTCTTCTTCCTCCTGGCTCCCTCGTTCATGCGGGCCGCCTTCCCCTATCTGTTCGACCCTTTCTCACCTTCCGGCCGCCGAGCCACGCCCTACAGCGTGGCCGTCAGTCCCGGTAGTCACACCATCGCCCGCGGAAGCGACGAGGAAATCACCGCCCAGCTGACCGGCTTCGACGGAAGCGCCGAACTGGTCACCCGGCAGGGTGGCGGCGCGTGGACCCGGTCGCCGATGATCCGTGAGGAGGGCGCGTCCGGCGTGACCCATCGGATCATCCTGCTGTCGGTTCAGAATCCCACCGACTACTTCGTCGAGTCCTCCGGAACCCGGTCCGACGTCTTCCGCCTGGAGGTGATCGACCGGCCCTACGTCAAGAAAATCGATCTTGAATACCGACTGCCCGCGTACGCCCGCATGGAGCCTCAGCGCGTCGAGGACACTGGAGATATCGCGACCCTCGAAGGCGCCAGCGTGGTTTTTGCCATCACCCCCACCGTGCCGGTCCGGGCCGGGCGCCTGGTGGTGCAGGGGGACGAGGCGAATCCCATCGACCTCGACCTCTCCGAGGGCGGACTCGCCCTCTCCGGCCGCATGCGCGTGACCCGGGACGGCTTCTACAAGGTCGAGATGCAGGGAACGGACGGCGTCTTCGTGGGGGCCTCACCCGACTACATCATCGAAGTAGTCGAGGATCTCCCGCCGCGACTGGCCTTCGACCGGCCCGGCCGTGATACTCAGGCGACTCCCATCGAGGAAGTTTTCACCCAGGTCAAGGCCGAGGATGATTTCGGCGTGGCGACCATGGACCTTGTCTATTCGGTGAACGGGGGGGCCGAGACGGTGGTCGCCCTTCATCAGGCGCCGGTGCTCAAGGACGTGGTCGCAGGGCATACGTTCTTTCTCGAAGAGATGTCGCTCCAGCCGGGAGACTTCATCTCTTATTACGCCCGCGCCACCGACGTGGGCTCTCCCGGCCGGCAGGCCACCACCGACATCTACTTTCTCGAAGCCCGGCCCTACCGGCGCGATTTTCGTCAGGCTGAATCGGGTGCCCAGGGCGGCGGCGGGGGCGGCGGCGATCAGGGCTCGCTGTCGCGGCAGCAACGCCAGGTCATCGCCGCCACCTTCCGCCTCGTTCGCGACCAGATCGCGGCCTCGCGTGACGCCAAGAGCCTGGCTCAGGATGCCAAGACGGTGGGGCTCATCCAGGCGCGGCTGCGAGGGCAGGTCGAGGAGCTCGTGACCCGAATGGGATCGCGCGGCGCTCTGCCTGAGGGCTCACCCATGCATGGAACCGCGAATGAGCTGCAGCAGGCCATGCTCAAGATGGCTCAGGCCGAAGCCGACCTGCAGGCGCCGCACCCGAAGGCGGCGCTGCCCAGCGAGCAGGCGGCGCTCGCCCATCTCCAGCGGGCCGAGGCGTCTTTCCGAGATGTTCAAGTCGCCTTCGGAGGAGGCGGAGGAGGAGGCGGCCAGTCGAACGCCTCCGCCGAAGAGCTGGCCGATCTGTATGAACTCGATCTCGACAAACTACGGAATCAGTACGAGACGCTGCAGAGCGGCGCCCGGGAGCAGCGCGATGACCAGGTCGACGAAGCCTTGTCCCGGCTTCAGGAACTCGCCCGGCGGCAGGAACAGGAGAACGAGCGGGCCCGGCAGCGCGGAGCGCGCGCCCCGAACCAGGGCGGGGGTGGCGGAGGGGCTTCGCAGAGGCAGCTGGCCGATGAGACCGAGGAACTCGGCCGGCGGCTGGAGCGGCTGACCCGGGACAACCCTTCCCCCGCGCTCGAGGAATCGGCGAGGCGACTGCGCGAGGCCGCCTCGGCCATGCGGCAGCAGGCCAGCGCTCCACGCGGTCAGTC
>JAQBHL010000077.1:0-11772 GCA_032127745.1 Acidobacteriota bacterium | reverse complement strand
GCGCGCCGGCCCGGGTGGCCGCGGGCGGAGGCGGAGCGGCGGGCTCCGACACGATGCGCACCTTCGTGATCACCACCGGAGTGATGGGCACGTTGTCGTAGGTCACCATCCGGGTGGCGGGCACGGCCACAATCCGGTCGACCACGTCCATCCCCGAGAGCACCTCGCCGAAAACCGTGTACCCCCAGCCGTCACGCGAGATGCCGAAGTCAAGGGCCGGGTTGTCCTTCACGTTGACGAAGAACTGAGCGGTCGCGCTGTGGGGGTCGTCGGTTCGAGCCATGGCCAGAGAGCCTCGGGTATTGATCAAGCCATTCCTGGCCTCATTGCGGATGGGTGGACCCACCGGCTTCTCGGCCATCCTGGCGTCGAGGCCGCCGCCCTGGATCATGAAACCCGGGATCACCCGGTGGAAGATGGTCCCGGCGTAGAACCCGCTCTTGACGTAGTTGAGGAAGTTGCGAGTCGAGCGCGGCGCCTTGGTGGCGTAAAGGCCGACCTCGAACGTGCCCATCGTGGTTTCGATCGCGAGCACGGGGCCATCCGGGGTCGGCTTCGCTTCCGGGGCCGGAATCTGGGCGGAGCGGGGAGAGGTGGAGGCCTCCTGGACGGTGGCCGGCACGGCCAGGATTACGAAGATGGCGATGGTCGAGCTGAGCATGGAACTTTCTGTGTCTCCTCGATGGGAAGGGTGGGTGGGACTAAAGTCTAACTAAGAGTTCACCCTCACCCCCGTGAGCTTAGAATTCGGGTCCTGGTCAGAACTAAAGATGGTTCTCTTCAACTACTCCACCAAAGAACTCACCGCCAAGGTCGTTTACTACGGCGCCGGATTGTGCGGTAAGACCACCAACCTTCAGTGGATCCACGAGCAGCTGCCCATCAAGAACAAGGGCAAGATGCTCTCCCTCGCGACCGAAGCCGACCGCACCCTGTTCTTCGACTTCCTGCCCATCGAACTGGGCACGATTCGCGGAATGAAGACCCGCGTGCAGCTTTACACCGTTCCGGGCCAGGTCTTCTACAACGCGACGCGACGCATGGTGCTGAAGGGCGCCGACTGCGTGGTCTTCGTGGCCGACTCTCAGGACGCGATGCTTGACGCCAACGCCGACGCCATGAGGAACCTGCGGGAAAACCTGGTGGCCAACGAGCTCGATGCCGACAACATCCCCCTGGTCATTCAGTACAACAAGCGCGACCTGCCCAACGCCGCGCCCATCGCTGAGCTCAACCGGGTCCTCAATGCGCGCGGGGTTCCCTTTGTCGAAGCATCCGCGCGGATCGGCACCGGCGTGGAAGAGACCCTGAAGGTGGCCACCCAACTGGTCTTCAGACTCCTGGCCAACAAGTACGGGAACGAGGGGACCGCGAGTTCGAGACTCTCCGCCGCGACCCAAAGACCGGTGACGCGGCAGGCGCCGCGGCCGTCGGTACCCCTGGCCGCTCCAGCGGCTGCGCCCCCCCGACCATCGCCGCCGCCCCTTCCGCCTCCGGCCCGGGTGGCTCCCGCCGCTCCCAAGGCCCCCCAGACGCCCCCCCCGAGGGTCTTTGCTTCCGCCGAGGACCTGCTCGACTCCCTCGGCGGGCCGAGGACGGCTCCCTCGGCGGCGCCGATGCTGTCTCTGGACAACGAACTCGACCTCGGGCCCCCGCGTGCGGCTGCTCCGCTGGATCTGGGCGATCCCCTCGCTGCTCTCTCCGGACCGGGCCCCGCACCCAACGACGATCCCTTCGGCCCTGAACTCTCGCTCGAAAACCTTGGCAATGCTCCGGTTATCGACCCGAATCGGGGCGGCAAGACGGGCGAATTCGAACGGCGCCAGGGCTCGCCCTCATCCTCTGCCGGACCGGGGGATCCCTTTGGCGATTCGCCCTTCGGCGAACCCGCCGTGGCTCAATCCGCCTCGCCTCTCGACGATCCCTTCGGGTCGTCGTTCGAAGCGGCCTCGTCATTTGGCTCGGTCCCGCCGTCGCGCCGAGGGACGGCCGCCGGTTCGCCCCTCGATGCCCTCACGGAACTCGGGGCTCCGGGCGGCTCCTCGAGCTTCACCTCGGATCCGGTCGGTGTCGAAGCATCGGTGGATGTCCCCGCGGGCGCTTTGAAGGCGAACCCGGTGCTGGTGACCGTGCCCGTCGAGCTCACGCTTTCGGGCTCGGGACGGGACATTCTTATTCCGATCAGACTACAGTTGAAGATTCGGATTCGATAACCCGAAGGGCAGCGCTCACCCACCCGAATGCGTGGCGGCAGTCACCCCCGATAGTTCAAGCAGGAGTCACCCCATGTCGAAGCGCCTCGCCTCGCGATTCCTCGCGACCCTGAGTCTCATCCTGGTCGCCGCCGGGCCCGGATCGGAAGCGCAGTTGGCCCCGATTCCTCAGGACCGGGGCGCCCCCGGCCTGGGCCTGGCCCTGCGCCGGCTTCCCGTCTCCTTCAATGTCCTGTACGTGACCGCGCATCCGGATGATGAAAACAACGGCGTCCTCACCTTGCTCTCTCGCGGCCTGGGCGTGCGCACCGGACTTCTCACCGTGACCCGCGGCGACGGCGGCCAGAACGAGATCGGTCCGGAGCTCTTTCAGGCCATCGGCATTCTTCGGACCGAAGAGCTGGCGGGCGTGCACCGCTACGACGCCGCGGAGCAATTCTTCACCCGCGCCTACGAATTCGGCTATTCGTTCAGCGTCGAGGAAACCCTTCAGAAGTGGGGCAAGGAAGAGATCCTCGACGACGTGGTGCGGGTCTTCCGGAGCTTCCGGCCCGATGTGGTCCTGACCCTGTCGCTCGAGGCCCCGGGCGGTGGCCAGCACCATCAGACCACGGCGCGCCTGGCCAGGGAAGCGTTCCGGGTGGCCGCGGATCCGAACCGCTTCACGGATCAGATCCAGGAAGGCCTTCTCCCCTGGCAGGCCCTGCGCGACTATCAGGGAGGCGTCGGCGGCGGCGCCCAGCAGATGGAAGGCCCCGCCACCACGGTGGCCACAAATGGGTACGATCCTTTTCTGGGCATGAGCTACGCCGAATTCGGATCGATCGGCCGCTCCTTCCACAAATGCCAGGGCGGCGGGCAGTTGAAGAGCGATCCGGGCCAGGGGGAGGCGACGTACTACATCGTCGACTCCGAACCGAAGGTCGCGGGAGGGGGCACGTCGATCCTCCCCGATGACATCTCGGTGAAGGCTCTGATTCGCTTCGCCCGGGGCCAAGAGGAGAGGGCTCCGACCCTGGCCGAAGGCCTCGCGGCCATTCAGGACGCGGCCATGGAAGCCGGTAGGGCCTACGATCCAAACTCGCTCCACCGAGTTGTGCCCGCTCTGCGCAAAGGCCTGGACGCGACGCGAGCCCTGCTCGCGGAGCTGAAGGGCAGCAGCTTGTCGAATGAGGCCAAGGTGAATCTCCTGCATCGCCTGGACCGGAAGGCGAGCGAGTTCGAACAGGCCCTGATCCTGGCCCACGGCGTGGTCTTCCAGGCAGTGGCAAACGACGGTGACGTGGTCCCCGGACAAGCGTTCGAGGTGAGGGCTCTGGTGGTCAATCAAGGCCGCGAACCCGTCCGGCTCGAGGGGGTCTCGATCGCCGCTCCGAGCGGCTGGACGGTCTCCGGCACGCTGGACCGGACCGGCGATCTCGCCCCCGCTCAGAAGGCACAGGGAACCTTTACCGTGACCACGGCCAAAGGGGCGCGCTACACCCAGCCCTACTGGAAACGCAATTTCAAGGTGGACCGCTACGACATCGAGATCCCGGGGGACCTCACGCTGCCCTGGAGCCCTTCCGACATCCAGGCGCGCTTCGACTTCAGCAGCGCGGGCACCACCTTCGGCCGGGTCCAGGCCGCGCAGTATCGCTATGAAGGCCCGTGGGTGGGCGGCGAGAAGCAGAAGGAGGTCAATGTCATTCCGGTTCTGTCCGTCAACCTCACCCCCGATTTCGTGGTGGCGCCGAAGTCCGCCACCCCGGTGCGGCGCGAATTGCGGGTCACGGTCCGAAACGGCGGCAAGGACCCGGTGGACGCCGTGGTCAGTCTGGACGCGGGCAAGCTGAAGGTCGAGCCGGTGTCCGCCCCGGTCAGGTTCCGCTACGAAGGCGAAGAGTTGACGGTCCGCTTCTTCGTGACCGTGCCGCCCGGCACTCCCGAATCCGAGTTCGAGCTCAAGGCCACCGCGGCGGTGAATGGCGAGACCTTCGCCCAGGGCTATCAGGTCATCGCCTACGACCACACCCAGGCGCGCCATCTGTTCCACGACGCGGCGGCGTGGCTGCGGGTACAGGACGTCAGGTTGGCGCCGGGCGTGCGCGTGGGCTACATCATGGGCACGGGCGATGAGACCGCGGGCGCCATCGCCCAACTCGGAGTGCCTCCCACCATGCTGACCGGGGACGATCTGGCCTATGGCGACCTGTCAAAGTACACCACGATCGTGACCGGCACCCGCGCCTTTCAGAGCCGCAACGATCTCAAGGCCAACTACGCTCGGATCATGAAGTACGTGGAGGAGGGGGGCAACCTGGTGGTTCAGTACAACAAGTTCGAGTTCAACACCCTCTCGCAGCCCGCCTTCGCCGGCGGTTTCTCGGGCGGGCCGGGGGGTCGGCGCGCGGTTCAGGATTCACCCTTCGCTCCCTACCCGGCCTCCGTGACCTCGAATCGGGTGACCGTGGAGGAAGCGCCGATCGAGATTCTGGCTCCCGCCTCCCGGCTGGTCAACACGCCGAACAAGATCACCTCTCGCGATTTCGAGGGCTGGGTTCAGGAACGCGGGCTCTACTTCTTCGGCGCCCGCGACCCGCGGTACGTGGACGTGTTGAAGTCTTCCGATCCCTGGCCCAAGAATCCGGGGGAAAAGAACGGGCTGCTGGTCGAGACCACGCTCGGCAAAGGCACCTGGACCTATGTCGGCCTCGGCCTGTTCCGGCAGTTGCCGGCGGGAACGCCCGGCGCGTACCGCATCCTGGCGAATCTGATTTCGCGACCACGGGGAACGATGACGCCGGTGAAGGGCACCTCGAACCCGAACTGACCGGAAAAGACACCCCCAGCCAGGCAGGACACTAGCTGCTGGACCGCCGCACGGGGGACGTGGCCAGCGCGGCCAGGGCGTCGGTCGCCTCACGATCGGACGGATCAAGCGCGAGCGCTCGCGCGAAAGAGGCACGAGCACGGACGATGAGGCCGGCCCCGCGGAAGATTCTGCCCAAGGCGAGATGCACGGGCAGGTACCCCGGCTGGGCGCGGGCCAGATCCTCGAGGTTCTGCTGAGCGGCCTTGAGCCACGCGGGATTCTTCGCCTGCGTCTCTGCGATCAGGATCTGTATCCTGGTGGCCTCTGGCGTCCCTTCGGCCATCTCCCGGGCCCGGGCCAGGCAGTCGAGGGCCTCCGTTGTTCTGGACTCGCTTCCCAGTCTCTGGGCCTTCTCCACTTCCTCCTGGATGCTGGCCGCGTGGTGGGAGGGGAACGCGAGAGGGTTCGGGCCCGACGGCGAATGGGACGAGGAACCGCGGCCGGCGATGGGCGGCGGCATGGCCACAGAGAGGTTCGATACTGCTTCCCTGAGGTGGGAACCTGAACTCCGACGCGGTCTGGGACGGGAGTTTTTGGCCCCGTCCACCGGTGGAGGCGGCTTATCCGGGGTCGCCGGGAATCGCTGGGTCGGGTCGGTTCCCACCAGTCGATCCGGGGCCACGCGGCCCACGAACTCGATGCCCACACGAGTGATCTGATCAACGCCCCGCTTGACGTGGCGAACGATCGCGCCGGTGGAGAAATCGCCTGCCACCTCGGCGATTGCGACCCGATCACCCTTCTCCAGATCCGACCAGCTGCTGAGGATTCTCATGCCCGCCCGGGAGAGGTCATGGGCCACGGTCCTCTCTTCCTTCTCAGACCTGCCCCCCGGACCGAGCTTGAGCAGGAGGATGTCGGTGGGCAGGAGGATCCGTTCGTGCCTACGCTCGTCCTTGAATCCCGGAGCTTTGGTGCGATCCACGACCGCCGCGGGCGGAGGCGAGGGGGCGGGGGGTGCCATCGCGGCCTGACGCAGCGCGGTCGCGAACTCCTGCGCGGAGGCGAACCGGTCCGCCGCGGACTTGGCAAGGGCCCGCCGCAGGACGGGGACGAATCGACGCGGCACTCTGGAACCGGGCTCGGTCTCAAAAGATGCCACGTCGTGGATCTGCTTCAAAAGAGTGGCCATGGGCGAGGAGCGCGTGATGGGCACATCCCCGGTGAAAAGTTCAAAAGCCACGATGCCCAGGGCGTAGACATCGCTCCGGAAATCGAGTTTCTCGCCCCGGCAGTGTTCGGGGCTCATGTACTCCGGCGTCCCGAAGGACTGGCCCTCCACGGTCTGACCCTCGGACAGGAGGTCCTTCGCGATGCCGAAATCGACGAGCCGGACCACCCCGCGGTCGTCCCGCGAGGCATTGGCCGTCTTCAGGTCGCGGTGAAGGATCCCCACGTCGTGAATGGCCTGAAGGCCGGCGGCGATCTGCAGCACGGCGGAGACCGCCTCCTCCTCGGGGAGTCCATCAGGTTGCTCGCTCAGGGTCTTGGAGAGGTCCTGCCCGGTCAGAATCTCCATCGAGATGTAGCCGAGCGGCCCTTCCTCTCCGTAGTCATGGATACGGCAGACGTTGGGATGGGAGACCTTGCGCGCCAGCTTGATCTCGCTCCGGAACCGTCTCACCGCATCCGCGCTGGAGGAGAGGTCGGTCCTCAGAACCTTGATCGCCACCTCTTCTTCCAGGAGCTTATCGAAGGCCCGATAGACGAGACCCATTGTTCCCTTGCCGAGGACCGAGCGCAGTTCGTAACGCGAGGCAAGAATCGAGCCCAGCGCCAGCGTGGACAGGGAACGACCGCAGGCGAGGCAGGCGTCCGCGCCCACATCAATCGGGGCGGCACACGACGGGCATTCCATGCTCATGGGACGAGATGCGGAAGGTCTGGATACGACCTTTCGGTTGAAGAGGCGGATCGAGTCAAGCTGAGATCAGGAGGACCGAAGTCTATCCCGCATCGAGACGGCAAGGCCCCAGGCCCTGGAGGTGGTGCGCCCGGATCCGCCCTTCTCGATCGCGGGCGTGCGACCACTCGTACCGCACGAACCGAGGCGGCGGCGAGCCGGCCGATCGGTCGACTATTTGTGTCTGGCGGGATCGTTCAACACCGCCAGGGCAACGGTCGCCTCCCGATTGAGCGGGTCAAGCGCCAGCACCCGGGTGAAGGCGGCTCGAGCCCGGGCGGAGAGTCTGGCCTCCCGGAAGATTCTTCCGAGCGCAGAATGGACGGCCACGTCCTCGGGTTCGCTCCTGGCGAGGTCCTCCAGGTTTTGGTGAGCGGCCCTCATGAGGCTCGGGACCTTCGCCTGAGTTTCCCAGGTCAGGATTCTGATCGCTCTTTCCTCCGGTGTTCCGTCGGCTATGGCCTGCACCCGGGCCAGACATTCGAGAGCCTCCCATATCTTCGATTCGGCGATCAGCATCCGTGCCGTGGCGCGGACGGTCGCGATCTCTTCGAGAATGCTCTCGGCGGATCGCGGGGGGGCCGGGCGGGCGCCGGACGGCTCGCCCCCTCCGGGACGCGGAACCGCGGAGGTCAGATTCATCAAGACCGCGCGAGGCGGGATTGTCGATGTTTGCTTTGCCGGGACCGCGGGGCGCGGGATCGCCGAGGTTCGATTTACCGGCACCGCGGGGCGCGGGATCGAAGTCGATGTTCGCGGCCGGGGAATCGAGCCCGAGTCTTTGGGCCGCGGGATCGAAGCCGAGGTTCGGGATCGCGGAGTCGAGCCCGAGTCCTTGGGCCGCGGGATCGAAGCCGAGGCTCGGGGTCGCGGAGTCGAGCCCGAGTTTCGGGGCCGCGAGGTCGGGCCGGAACTTCGGGGCGCGGCCATCGGGGCCGAAGCTTTTACGGCCTGGCTTGGAGGGGAGGATGAATCGAAGGCCGGCCGCACCACGCCCGTAGTGGTTCCGACCATCCGGTCCGGCGCTCGAGTCCCGACGAATTCAACGCCCACCCTCAGGACGCGGTCGTGGCCCTTCGTGATGTGCCGAACCACCGCTCCGGTCGAGAAATTCCCCCCCACCTCCTGAACCGCAACCTGGTCGCCCTCATGGAGATCCGGCCAGCTGGTGAGGATCCGCATGCCGCTTCGCGAGAGATCGTGGGCGATGGTTCTCTCCTCCTTCTCCAGTACGCCCCCAGGTCCGATTTTTCGCAGGACGACGTCGGTCGGGACTTCGAAACGCTCATCCCGGCGAGAATCCCCCGAACGATTGGCCGACGCTGGCGATTTGTCGGCCGGGGTCGGAGACGGTGGCTCCGGCGAAGCGCCGGGCGCAGCTGCCTCCCGGGCTGGCGGCAAACCGATGGCCGGGGTCGGCGGCGGTGGCTCCGGCGAAGCGCCGGGCGAAGCCGCCGCTGGAGCCTCCGGCGAACCGATGGCCGGAGTGTCCGAAGTAGCCGACCGCATGGCCTGGGCGAATTCCTCCGCCGACGCGAAGCGGTCGGCGCCGGCCTTCGCGAGGGCGCGAACCAGAACCGGCACGAATCTCCGCGGTACCCTCGACCCCGGTTCCCGGTCGAACGATGGCGCCTCCCGCATCTGTTTCAACAAGGTCTCCGAAGGGTTGTCGCCCCGGAGCGGGACACCTCCGGTGAAGACTTCGAAGGCCACGATTCCCAGGGCGTAGATGTCACTCCGAAAATCGAGGGTGTAGCCCCAACAGTGCTCAGGGCTCATGTACTCGATCGAGCCCCTGGACTCGTCCGCGGACAAGGGGTCCTTCACCATCCCGAAAGGAACGATCCTCACGACGCCGTGACCGTCCCTTATCGCGTGGGCGGTCTTGAGGTCGCCGTGCAGAATCCCAACCTCGTGGATCGCCTGAAGGCCGGAGGCGATCTGGGATATCGCGGAGAGGGCTTCACCCTCGGGAAGCCCGTGGAGGTTCTTCTCGAGGGTCTGACGGAGATCCTCTCCGGGGAGGATCTCCATCGAGAGGTAGGCGCGCGGCCCCTCCTCGCCGCAGTCGAGGATGGGGCAGACGTTCGGATGGGAAACCCTGCGGGCCTGCTCGATCTCGGCGCGGAAACGGCGCGC
Source organism: Acidobacteriota bacterium (assembly GCA_032127745.1). Taxonomy (GTDB): domain Bacteria; phylum Acidobacteriota; class Vicinamibacteria; order Fen-336; family JAGNNV01; genus JAGNNV01. The sequence continues at coordinate 2,663 of JAQBHL010000077.1, read as the reverse complement.
CGCCTCCGCGCTGGCAGGCTGGTCCGTTTGGAGAACCTTGAGGGCCACCTCCTCTCCCCGTTCTCGATCGAAGGCGCGATAGACGACTCCGAGGCCCCCTTCGCCGAGCACCCCACGCAGCTCGTAGCGGGAGGCGAGGACCGAGCCGGGGGCGAACACAGGCAGGGCGCCCCCGCAGTCTCGACAGACGACGACGCCCTCCTCGACGGGCGCGGCGCACGATGGGCACTCCCGGGTCATGCGATAAGCCTCGCAGCGTACTGTACTCCTTGCCCGGGGAAAAGCCGACTAAGCGGGGGCTCCCTCACTTCTCCAGATCGCTGGCCCGCACCAGCGCCTCCCGGCCGAATTTCTCCCGCACCTTGTCCCGCAGCTCATCGATCCGACCACCCCTGCTGGGCCCGTCCTGGTCGAACAGGGACTTCTGGACCTTCTGGTCGAACCCGGAGACGCCCAGGCCCAAAAGTCGCACCTTGCGCGCTCCGTGGACTTCTTCGAAGAGGGCTTGCGCCTGCTCGAAAAGGTCGGAAGCGACGCTGGTGGGCTGCCGGCTCGAGCGGGCGTGGGTGGTGGTCCTGAACGTCTCGTCGCGGTACTTGAGGGTCAGGGTCCGGCCCGCCAGAGACTCGGCGCGGAGCCGGCGCGACAGCTCGTCGGCAAGATGGAGGAGGCGCTTCCGAAGCACGCGAGGATCGTCCTCATCCACGTCGAAGGTGTGTTCGACGGACACGCTCCTGGCCGGTCCGGCCTCGGCCCGGACCTCCCGATCGTCCTCGCCCAGGGCCAGTCGCTGCAGGTCCAGGCCATGGGTGCCGAGCATCTTCGCCGTACGGGCGTCCGCGAGCTGGCCGATGGTATGAATTCCGAGCTTGGCCAGCCTTTCCTCCATCTTCGGGCCCACCCCCCAAAGACGCCGCACGGGCAGAGGAGCAAGAAAAGCCCGCTCGGTTCCAGGAGGCACCAGAACCAGACCATCGGGCTTGCGCAGATCCGAGGCGATCTTGGCGATCAGCTTGGAGGAGGCGACACCCACCGAAGCGGTCAGTCGGGTCTGCTCGCGAATTCGCGCCTTGATCCGTCGCGCGACCGCTTCTCCGTCTCCGAACAGCCGGACGCTCGCGGTCACATCGAGAAACGCTTCGTCGACGGAGACCGGTTCGACCAGATCGGTAAACTCTTCGAAGACGGTTCGGATCTCGGAGGAGACCGCACCGTACTTGCCCATGTCGGGCGAAATGAAGATACCGTGAGGACAGAGGCGATAGGCGGTGGAAATGGGCATCGCGCTCACCACTCCGAACTTCCGGGCCGCGTAACTCGCGGTCGAAACCACGCCCCGGCCGGCTCCCCCTTTCGGGTCCGCGCCGATGATCACGGCCTGGCCCCGCAATTCCGGACGGTCCCGCTCCTCGACCGCGGCATAGAACGCATCCATGTCGACGTGGAGGATGGTTCGGGCTTTGGTCGGTTTCGGTTTGAGGTCTCGAGGCATGGCGGCCTTCTCGGTCGACGCAGGCCGAAGCGTACAATCTCTACTTGAAAATGGAGGTCCCAACGAGAATGAAGATGGAAAAGATGATGGTGGCCGCAGCCGCTCTTCTGGCCCTTCCCCTGGTCACGCAGTGCAGCGCGCAGGCCGGGGCGGACAAGAAGGAGGCGAGCGCCGCAACCGCCGCCGTGACCATGCCGAGCAGCGATCGCATGCCCATGGACGAGTTCAAGAGGCTTCTGGCCGGCAATGACGTGGTGGTCATCGACGTTCGCTCGACCGAGGCCTACATCAACAGTCACATTCCGGGCGCTCTGTCGATGCCGGAAGAGACCCTCACCCCCGCCATTGCGGAGAAGCTCAAGCGCATGGGTAAGCCGGTCGCGACCTATTGCTCCTGACAGGCCGAACACACTAGCGCCCGTGCGGCGCAGACCCTGCAGAGGATGGGCGTCCCCGCCCGGGCGTTGGTGGGTGGATTCAACACCTGGCTGGACCAGAAGAACCCACTGAAGACCGGAACCGACGCGAAGTAGGAAGCGCCGTCCCAAGCCTCTTTCCGCGCCCGAGAAATCGGGCGCGTTCCTCTTTCTGGAAAGGAGCTATCCTTGCTCGTCGCTCAGGGTGCCTCCATAAAAGGAGGGTAAAAGGGAAGCAGGTCGAATACCTGCGCGGTCCCGCCACTGTAGCCGGTGAGTTGTTTCTCGATCCGTCCGAGCCACTCGGGTCCCAAAGACCAAGGGGAAGGCTCTAGAGAAGCGGCGTTGACCCGGGAGCCAGGAAACCTGCCTCGAGCGAAGTCGGAAAGACCCACAACGAGGCTTCTCGCGGAAGAGGGCCACGGTGACTCGCCACGGGCGCCCCGCAATCCATCGCGGGAGACGCCCCGGGGCCGCGCCTGGTTTTCTTCCTCTTGAAAGCCTTTTCCTCGAGGAAGGAATTCACCGCATGTCGTTCATCCCGTCCATCAGAGCCCGGCTCTCCTCTGCGCGCCTGGTCCTGGCAATCGGGGGCGTCTTCGGCGCCTCTGACCTTCCGGCCGCCCAGATCAGCGGCTCGGTCACCACCCCGAACGGCCTCCCGGTATCGCAGGCCGTGGTCCGGCTCTCGAGCGACACCCTGTCGCGCGAGGCCATCACGGGATCCCAGGGTGCTTTCGCGCTGGACCTGCCCG
>JAQBHL010000076.1:0-12759 GCA_032127745.1 Acidobacteriota bacterium | reverse complement strand
CAGCTTGAAGAGAGAGACGATGACGACGGTGGCGAAGACGATGAATACGCAGTTGATGGTGAAAAGATAGGTGGCGCCAAAGAAGAAACGCCAGTTGCCCTTGGCCAGGCCATAGCCGGCCGTGCACAGGGGCGGCAGGAGGGCGGTGGCGATGGCCACGCCGGGAATGACGTTCGTCTTCTCCTTGCGGGTGGCCCCGATGATTCCGGCGAACCCGCCGAACATGGCGATCAGGACATCCCAGAGCGTCGGGGTGGTCCGGGCGAGCAACTCGGACTGCGCCTCGGCCAGAGGGCTCACCAGGAAATAGAGCGCCGAAGTGAGCAAGCTGATCACCCCCGCGATGGTGAGGTTCAGAAGTGACAGCCTGATCAGGCGGAAATCGTAGATCCCCACCCCGTAGCCGACGCCCATGATGGGTCCCATCAAGGGGGAGATCAGCATGGCCCCGATGATCACCGCGGTGGAGTTGACGTTGAGACCGATGGAGGCGATCAGGATCGCGAACATCAGGATCCAGGGGGTCGACCCGCTCAGTTCGACTCCGGCCCGCAGACTCTGGTCTATGTAGGCGTTGTCGGCCTTGTCCTGGAGAAGGCTGAACCGGGCGGCCAGCAGGCGGCGGAGCCGACCCCGTCCTGGACGGGATGAGGGTGAGGAGGGCTCGCTCATGGGATCTGTGGTCATCTATCGACTATCGATCGACGGACACGTACCGATGGACGCGCAGGTCGATGGGAGGGAGAACCCCGGGGAGCAGCGGGCGGGAACGTAGGGCGCGAGGAATGGCGGTCACGCGCGGATCAGGTTGAGATAGACGGTCAGGATGATGGCGTTCGAAAAATCGATGAAGAAAGCGCCGACCATGGGAACGACCAGGAAGGCGCGCGGAGCCGGGCCGAAGCGCTCCACGATCGAGCCCATGTTGGCGACCGCGTTCGGGGTCGCGCCGAGGCCGAAACCACAATGACCGCCCGCCATGACCGCGGCATCATAGTCGCGTCCCATCACCGGGTAGGTGACGAAGACGGCGAAGGCGCCCATGAACGCCACCTGCACGGAAAGGATCACCAACATGGGCAGGGCCAGGTAGAGAAGCTCCCAAAGCTTCAGAGACATGAGGGCCATGGAGAGAAAGAGGGCCAGGGCCACGCTGCCCAGATCGTCCACCGAGCGGGTGTTGATGCTCATCGCGTTGGTGGCCTCGGCGAGGTTGCGCACGACCGCAGCGACGATCATCGCGCCGATATAGCCGGGCAGGGTGAAGTACTGGCCGAGGAAGGCGGAGAGAGATCCGCCCGCCCACATGCAGCCGAGGATCAGGGTGAGCGATTTCAACAGAGCGTAGGTGGTGGGAGGTTCTCCAAGCGGTTCGGTGTCGATCTCCGCATCGAGCGACGCGTTCATCGCCAACCGCGACGCGGGACTCGGCAGGTTGTCGCTGGCTTTCAGCCGGAATCGCCGGATCAGCCTCGTGGCCACGGGACTCCCCAAAAGGCCGCCCGTCACCAGACCAAAGGTCGCGGCCGCCATTGCGAACGCAACCGCATTCGGAAAGCCATATTGATCCTCCATCAGCTTGCCGAACGCGGCGCCGGTGCCGTGGCCTCCGGTCATGGTCATGGAGCCGCAGATCAGTCCTAGAAGCGGATCCACCCCCATGGCCTTCGCAATTACCACGCCCAGACCGGACTGGATGAGAGCCAACAGGCTGGCCAGGATCCAGAACGTGAGCACCTGGGGACCCCCGATCCGGAGGAGGTTCAGGCTGGCGCCGAGACCGATGGTGGTGAAGAAGGCGATCATCAATGGCGACTGGAGCAGGGTGTCGAACTCAAAAGCCACAAGCCCCGCCTGCCGCAAAGCCATGGCCGCGGCAGCGAACAGGAACCCGCCGACTACCGGGGCCGGGATGTTGAAGCGGTCCAAAAGGCCCACTCGCTGGCGCACGCCGTAACCCACGAACAGCAGGACGGAGGCAAGGGCGAGGGTCTGAACGAAATCAAGCTTGGCGCTGATCAATGGTGTCCTTCCCGGGGAGAACGAGGGGGGATGATACGTGGTTGATCAACGTCTCGGGCGTGGACTCTCGGCGGCCGGGCGGGGGCGCCAGGAGCCGACCCGGAGAGCGCTCGCGGAGCGGCGAGTCGATGCCGGCGCCCTTGCCTCGCTGGCCCTGGAAGAGCATGATGATGGGCAATGGCGGAAGCGCGCTCACCTCTGGTCAACGACTTCTGGGGAGGCTTGTCGGCCGTGCTGGTGGCGCTGCCGGCCTCCCTCGCCTTCGGCGTCGCGGTGCTGGCGCCGCTCGGACCGGCTTACGCCGGGGCGGGCGCCCTCTCGGGCCTTCTGGGCGCCATCGCCCTCGGCGTGGTGGCGGCCTGGCTGGGGGGAACGCCGCGGCTCGTCTCGGCGCCCTGCGCTCCGGCCGCGGCGGTGATGGCGGCCTTGACCCTGGAACTGACGAGGGATCCCAATCGGGAGCCGGCCTCAATTCTGCTTCTGCTCAGTCTCGCGGCCCTGATTTCAGGCTCCCTGCAGGTTCTCTACGGAGTGCTCGGGGGCGGCACGCTCATCAAATACATCCCTTACCCGGTGGTGACCGGCTACCTCTCGGGTGTCGCCGTGGTCATCTTCCTGAAGCAGGTTCCCGCCTTCCTGGGGCTTCCAAAGGGAGTCACGATGGGAGCGGGGGTGAGCCAGCCGGGTCTCTGGAACCCGATCTCGCTCGGGGTCGGGATTGCCACGATGGCCGCCACCTGGGCCGCGCCGCGGATCACGAAGAAGGTCCCGGCACCCATCGTCGGCCTCCTGGCGGGTATCGCCGCCTACTTCGCCCTGGCCCTGCGGGACTCGCGCCTCCTGTCGTTCGATCAGAACCCGCTGCTCACCGGACCTCTCTCGAGCGGCGGGTCCCTGTGGGGCGGGCTCGCAGCCCGGGCGGCCGCCCTGCCCAAGGTCGAGATGGCCGATCTGGCCGTCATCGCGGGCCCGGCCCTGACCCTCTCCGTCCTCCTCTCCATCGACACCCTCAAGACCTGTGTGCTGGTCGACGCCCTGACCCACAGCCGGCACCAGTCGAACCGCGAGGTGCGCGCGCAAGGGGTGGCGAACCTGGTCTCGGCCACCATCGGCGGCATGCCGGGCGCTGGAACTTCCGGGCCCACCCTGATGAACCTGGCCAGCGGTGCGGCCACCTGGCGCTCGGGCCTCATCGCCGGCGTCCTGGCTCTGGTCGCCTATCTGCTCCTCGGCCCCGTGCTGGCCTGGGCGCCGATTCCGGCCCTCGCCGCCCTTCTGGTCATGGTGGCGTTCAAGATGTTCGACTGGAAGAGTCTCGCCCTGGCCCGGCAGCGCGCAACCGTGTTCGACTTTCTGGTCATCGCGACCGTCATCGCGGTGGCGGTGTTTGTCGACCTCATCGCCGCCTCCATGACCGGTGTCTTCCTTTCCATTCTGCTCTTCATCCGCGATCAGGTGAGAGGACGGGTGATCCATCGCAAGATGTATGGGAGCCAGGTCTCCTCCAGGCGGAAGCGCCTTCCCGCCCAGGTCGAGATCCTGAAGCGCCGGGGACGGGAGATGGTGGTGGTCGAGCTTCAGGGCAATCTCTTCTTCGGCACCACGGATCAGCTCCTCACCGAACTGGATCCCGATCTGGCCGGCTGCCGGTACCTCATCCTCGACCTGCGAAGGATCGAATCCATCGACTTCACCGGCGTCCACCTCCTGCAGCAGATCGAGGCGCGGATCCACGATTCCGGCGGCCGGCTCCTCTACTCCAACCTGCCCCTCGCCCTGCCCTCCGGCCTCGCCGGGCGCGACTACTTCGCCACCGTGGGCCTGGTCTCGAGCTCGAAAAGCAAGCGGATCTTCACTCAGCTTACCGACGCCATCGAGTGGGCGGAGGACGATATCCTGAGCTCGGAAGGGGACGCCTCGGAGACGGAGGAAGAAGCGCTGAACCTTGGCGAGATCGAGTTCCTCAAGGGCCGCAAGGCCGAAACCATGAAAGAGATGGAGGACGCCCTCGAGACCCGACACTACGCCCCCGGCGAGCCCATCTTCGCGCAGGGAGACAAGGGCGATGAATTGTTCCTGATCCGCCGGGGAAGGATCCGGATCGCCCTTTCGACCGGAGGCGAAGGCCAGTTCCATGTGGCCAGCTTCGGACGGGGCGACTTCTTCGGAGACATGGCGTTCCTGGATTCCGGAATACGGTCCGCGGGGGCGGTGGCGGAAACGCCAACCGATGTCTACGCCATCACCCGCAGCCATTTCGACGCCATGGCCTCGAAGCATCCGCGACTGGGACAGCAGTTCCTCGGCGGACTCGCTCGCGCCCTGGCCCTGCGACTGAGGCAGGCAGACGGGGAAATCCGGGCTCTTGAGAACGCGTAGCCTCCTGCGACCACGGATAGGCGCCGTGCTCGCTCTGGTGGACCCGGCCCTCGGAGGTCAGGTCGAGAGCGTTCACGATTTTCGAGTGGCCGCCCGCTCGCTGCGCGCCGCCCTCCGGACTCTCACCCGGCGCCCCGACCGTCCGCTGGTCAAGAAGACCCGCCTCGCCCTGAGGCGCGCCATTCGCGCCCTCGCCGACGTGCGCGACCGGGACGTGGGGCGGTCCTTGATCCTGAAGATCAGGGCGACCTCGGAAACCGCCGCCGCCCTCAAGCGGCGAATCCGCGGGCTCTCCGAGAGCGACCGTCGTCTCGCCCTGACCAGAAGCGAGGACCGCTGGCCCGGAAACCTCGACCGTCTGCTCGTCCGTCTGCTGGATCGACGAGAACCCGCTCTGCGCGTCATTATCAGAAGAGCGCGGGCCGAGGCCTGGCGGCAGCGACGGCAAGCTCTCGATCTGACCCAGTCGCTCGGCCGGCGGTACGATCCGGAGCCGCTGCACCAGCTTCGCATCCGGGTCCGAAGGCTGCGTTACGCCCTCGAAATCCTGGCCGAAGTCGACTCGGGTGCTAAACCCAGATTGATCCTGCTCAAGCCGATTCAGAGCGCCCTCGGCAATGCGCAGGACGGAATCGTCCTCTCGCGGTGGCTGTCCGTGCATGCGACCCGGTTTCGCCCTACCGATGCCGCCCTGGCTTCAGCCCTGCATCGCGAGTCCGCGCGCGTCGGCAGGAAATCCCGGGAGTCCCACGCCGGCTTCCTGAAGCTGCGGGCCAAAGGCATCCTGGAGCGGCTCGCCCTGCACGTGGATCCGTTCAACACCGCCGCCGAAGCGGTGAAGAGTCCTTCCCCGGACCACCACCGGTCCGAGGCCAGGATTCATTCGAAGCGAGCGATCCGCCGGAAGCGACCTCGGACCTGAAGGGGGTCTCGCCTTCAACTCCTGCTCTTCAGGATCCGCATGGCCGCGCAGGCGGCGCCGAAGCCGTTGTCGATGTTGACGACCACGACCCCGGCCGCGCAACTTGAAAGAGACGCGGCGAGTGCCGTCTCTCCTCCGCGGCAGGCTCCGTAGCCCACCGAGGTCGGCACCGCGATGATGGGAGCGCCGACCAGGCCTCCGAGGACGCTGACCAGGGCGGCGTCCATCCCCGCCACCGCGATCACCACCTCGTGCGCGCGGATGTCGGCGAGACGAGAGATCAGGCGGTGGAGGCCGGCGACCCCGACATCGTTGAACTCGGATACCGCTTCGCCGTAGTACTGAAGCGTCCGGGCGGCTTCCCTGCTGACGGGCAGATCGGAAGTCCCGGCCGAAACCACGGCCACCCGGGCAACCTCCCGGGGCGGGCGTCTCGGCCCCAGCATCGCAGTTCTCGACAGGGCGTCATAGTCCAGCAGGCTCCGCACCCGGAGGTCCAGGGCGGCAAGCCGGCCCTCATCCAGACGCGTGAGGAGCATCGACCGACCCGCCGAAGCCATGGTGTCGACGATCCGGGCGATCTGCTCCGTCGTCTTGCCCCCGCAGAAGAGGGCTTCATCGAGGCCCACGCGCTCCGCGCGCAGCAGGTCGAGATCGAAATCGCTCACGACGTCGGACGAAGAAAAGCGCCGCCCTGACGGTAGACCTCGAAGTCCACCGCACCTCCAAGGCCGGCCCCGACGGCGCGGGCGGCGATGCGCGCGCTCCAGGCCCGCCGGTCCTCGGGAACCAGGCTTTCCATCGAGGCCTCGTCCATCTCCACGATCACGCCTCGATGACGGATCCGGCAGCGAACCGTCTTCGGGGCCAGGGCGTCGCGAAGCTCCGTCTCGACCGCGTCGATGAGAGCCAGAGCGGAGGCCTCGATGCGAATGCCGGTTTCGATCCGGCTCGATAGACAGGGCGCCGCTCTCAACTCGGCGATCTCACCCAGACCGAGATGACGAGCCAGTTCGCGCACGAGCACCTTGGTGAGGCCCGCCTCCACGAAGGGATGACGCACGCCTCGCTCCCCCGCGGCCAGAAGCCCCGGCCGGAAATCGCCCAGGTCGTCGACGTTCGTTCCCGACAGGACGGTGACCTTGAATCGCGAGCGGATGGCATCGTAGAGGTGGCTCTTGCAGAAGTAGCACCGGTTCAGCGGATTCGCGCGATAGGCCTCGTCGGCGAACTCTCCCGCATCCAGAACCACGAGAGCGGCCCCCCGCTCGGCCGCGAAGGCTTTCACTCGACTCGTGGCCTCCGCGGGAACGGCGGGGGACACCGCGTGGACCAGAGCCGCACGGTCGGCGAGGACCTGGAGAGCAAACCCGGCCAGGGTCAGGCTGTCGACGCCCCCGCTCAGCGCGACCGCAACCTCGCCACAGTCCACGAGCACGGCCTCCAGCCGTCGCACCGCGTCTTTGAAGTCCGGCGCTTCGCTCAGGGAACCGTGAATCATGGAACGCGAGTGTACGCGAGGGTCACGCTCGATCACTCGTCGGCGGCCGCGCGACGCAGTCGCTCACGCTCATGGTGTCCGACCACTTCGCGCAGACTTTCCGCCTCGACCTTCGAGGTGACCTCGTTTCCCCGCTTCGCGCGTTTCCGATCGACCGGGCGTCCTCCCGCATCGACGGTGTCCTTCGTCCGGCTGAGGGTGTGCCGGCGTACATCGAAGAGCCTCAGGCCGAGGGTGGTGGTTTCAAGAAAGCACTGTCGAGCCACGTCTTCTTCGGATTCGGCGCGGCAGAGAACGCGCACCGAGATCACCAGGCGTCCCTTCTTGCCAAACGCCGGCGTCTGCAGCACGTCGAGCACCTGCGGATGCGCGCGCACATGATCGAGGCCGATGGCCAGATCCTCCGGAGTCTGGTCGTCGACTTCGAACTCGATCGAGGTGACGCGGTCACGATCGGCGGCCGTCGCGGGCGCGGCCGCGTCGCCGAAGGCCAGCACGCGCAGGCAATTGGAGATTCCGGGAAGATCGCGCATGCCGAATCCAAGACCGGTGCCGAGCATCGTAGAGGTTCGCAGCACCTCTCCGGGAAGAGACCGCAGATGCCGGGCGATGGCGGCGCCGGTGGGCGTGACCCTCTCGCCCCCTATGCCATCGTCTCGCACCGCAAGGCCGCGAAGCAGCAGAGTGGTCGCGGGTGCGGGAACGGGCAGGAGTCCATGGGCGGATTTCACGAAGCCCGAACCGAGTGGCAAGGGCCCCACCGACCAGGTGGCGGGCGCCAGAGCGTGGACGATGGCGGCGGCGGCCACGATGTCCGCGACCGAATCCCACTCGCCCAGCTCGTGAAAGCTCACCGTCTCGGGGGTGGCTCCGTGAACCTGGGCCTCCGCCTCGGCCAGGAGGGTGAAGATCGCGATCGCGTGATCCCGCACGCCGGGATCGAGGGCCGAGCCCGAAAGATCCGCTCGGATCTGAGCGAACGGGCGGTGGGCATGTTGATGGTCCTTCTCGTGCTCCAGGCTCGCGCCGGATCGGCGGGACGCGGCGGGCTCGTCCGGTCCGCCCCGGGTGGTTTCGAGGACCAGAAAGCGTTTCCCGCTAAGGGCGTGATCCGCATGCGGCCGCAGGTCGCAGCGGAACCTCTCCGGAAGGCCGGCCGCCCGCACCGCGCTGTGCACCCCGGGCTCAAGGGCGGGAAAAGCGTCCAGCATGGCGGCCACGAACATGTCTCCGGCCAGGCCTCCGACCGGGTCGAGGTGAATGTGCATCAGGCCGAGGTCGTTCCGGCCGGAGCGCCCTTCATCGCTTCCACCATCTGCGCGGGATGGTTGGTGCCGATGCCCAGAAGGTCGAGCGCGCTCAAGGCGACGAACTCGTGGGGGTCGTCGCACACCCAGGTGGCGACGCCCAGGTTTCGCGCCCGGGCCCGCTCCAGCAGGCCGGCGGAGAGATGGCCCTTTTCCGGCATCACGAAGAGGGCGTCCACGGCCTCGGCCGCGGAGAACATCGTCTCCTCCGGATCCCGGTAGAAGAGGTGGCCGCGCGGCGCCTCGGGCAGGATCCGTTTCATCCGCTCGAGGACCGGCGTCGAAAAGGAGATGAGAGCGATGTCGCTCTCCATGTCGGGGGAAAAGCAAACCCCCGAGCGGACGATCTCCGCGGCGATCCGGCGCTCGAAGTCATCGCGGTCTTTCAGGGACGACTCCTTTTTGATCTCCAGCATCAGCCGGGCCCGGCCCTGGAGGAAGGCAAGCAGTTCGCCCAAAGTGAGCACGCGCTGGGGCGAGAAGGTGGAGCCGAACTTCTCCGGGTACGAAACGTCGGCCGCCCGCAAGTCGATGAGAGAAAGCTCCCGCACGTTGCCGGTCCGGTCGGAGGTCCGCTCGAGCGTGGGATCGTGGATCACCACGATGTGGCCGTCCGCGCTCATCTGAACGTCGCACTCGACCAGGGTCGCGCCCAGGCTGATGGCGCTCTCGAAGGAGGCGAGGGTGTTCTCCGGCGCCGCGGAGGAGTTCCCGCGGTGGGCAATCACGAGCGGAGTCATGGGCGGTTGCCCGGAGCGCGCCGGGCCGTGAGTTCGAACACCTTCGCCTCGATGAACACCCGCAGCAGGTCGGGGTCGAGCTTCCCCTGGCGGGCCTCGTCGTCGAGGATGGAGAGAGCCCTCTCCACCGGCACCGCTTTCTTGTAGGGCCGGTCCCAGGCCACCAGGGCATCGAAGATGTCGGCGATGGTCATCATGCGTGACTGGATCGGTATGGCACCGGCCTGCAGCTTCCTCGGATAGCCGGTGCCGTCCAGTTTCTCGTGATGCGCGAAGGCGATTTCGGGAACCCGGGCGAACTCTCCGGTCCAGGGAATCTGGGACAGGAATCTGAAGGTGTGGGTCACGTGGCTCTCGATCTCGACGCGCTCCTGCTCGGAGAGGGATCCGCGCCGGATCGAAAGAGCGTCCAGTTCGTTGGCGGTGATGTAGGGGCGGATCACCCCGTCGACGTCGAGATAGCTCATCGCGGGCAGCTCCAGCAGAGCCTTCGCGGTGTCGGCTTCAAGGACGCTCGGCTCATTCGACTTCGCCACCACGTCCAGGGCGATGTCGATTTCCATCTGCCGTCGGGCCTGTTCCGCGTCGAGGGCGGCCAGGTCTTCGCGGCTGCCGCCCGCATCGAGACAGGCCATTTTGGCGCGGAGGTACTCCGCCTCCACCGTGCGCTTGATGAGCCCGAAGCGCTGGCGGAGAGCGAGCATCTCCCCGAAGAAGAGCTTCTTGGCTTTGACCAGCACCTTTTCCCGCACCCCGACCTTTCCGAAGTCGTGAAGAAGGCTCGCGTACTCGATCTCCCGGATCTGGTCGCGGGAGAAGAGAACCGGCGCGAAGATCCCGGTAGAAGATCCATCCACTTTATGGGCCAGGCCCACCGTCAGTTCGGCCACCCGGCTGGAGTGGCCCGAGGTGGTGGGATCGCGGCTCTCGATCGCGCTGACCGAGGCATCGACGAAGGACTTGAAGAGCGCCTTGATGTCGTCGACCAAACGCGTGTTGACCAGGGCCACCGCGGCCTGGGAAGCGAGCGACATCACGAGGTCGAGATCCAACTGGTCGAATGAAACCACCAGATGCTCCACCACCGAACTCGGCTTCAGGATCGCGGCCGGATCGGTCTTCTTGTTAATGAGCTGGATGACCCCGATGATCTCCCCCTGATGGTCGCGCATCGGCACCACCAGCATGGACTTGGTCCGGTAGCCCGACTTCAGGTCGAAGGACTTTGGCATGCGGTAGGGCGTGCCTTCGGGCAGGGTGTAGGCATCGGCAACGTTCACCGCCGCGCCGTTCACGGCTACATAGCCCGCGATGGAGGTCTGGTCGAGGGGCATGTGCGACTCTTGAAAGGCGATCTGGACCGAATCGTTTTGAGCCAGGGCGAAACGGAGCGAGTCGCTCTGCCCGGGGGCGTCGCCGCGCACCACCAGATAGAGGCTGCCCGCGTCGGCCGAGGTGATCTCCCGGGATTTTTCGAGAATGAGATCGAGCAGGCGGTGGATGTCCCGCTCGGCGGAGAGAGCCACCCCAATCTTGTTCAGCTCGGAGAGCTCGGCGTTCAGTCGCGCCAACTGGCCCTGAAGTGCTAGCGTCGCGGCTTCCCGTCCCGCGGCCGCGCGGGCAAAGCGCCCGGCCCGATCGAGAGCCAGGCTCGAAATCGGCGCGACCAGAACGGCAGGGAGAGAGGGAAGGGCGGCCAGGGCGGGCGAAACATCCTCGGGTCTCCCCACCGCGACCAATGCGGCCTCGCCGGCCAAAAGCGCCTCGGCCAGAGGCGGGCCCAGGCTCAGAAGCGCTCTGGCGTCGGCCACGATCACCGCATCGCGGTCGCGCAGCAGGCGGAAGAGATGGGGCGGGTCGCTCACCGGCAGCACCTCGGGTGGAGGCTCCGCGAGGAGAGCCTTGGGATCGCCGAAGACGAACGTTCTCATCAGCATGGACCTCGGCGAGCGTAGCACAGGCCCCCTTCAGGCCGCGGTCATCCGCTGAAGGGGCCGCCGCGGTCCGTGATCATTGGGAGCAGCTCCCTCGTCGCTCCGACTCGTGTTGAATCATCCGGGCCAGATCGGCGGGTGATTCGACGGTGAGATCGGGGCCCTCGCCTAGAGCGCCTTCACGGTCGTAGCCCCACAAGACCCCCACCGAAAGCGCTCCGGCGCGGCGCGCGGTGCGGATATCGATGGCGGAGTCACCCACGAGCGCGCTCTCTTCGGGGCGGACGCCCGCGGCGGCAGCGATGCTTCGCAAACCCTCCGGGTCGGGCTTTTTCGAAGCCAGATCGTCGCCGCCGATGACCGCGCAGAACCGGCCCTCGAGGCCCAGTTCGCGGACAATGGCCCGGCTCATGGTCCCCGGTTTGTTGGTCAACACGGCCAGCCGGGCCGAAGCCCCGATTCGATCGAGGGCTTCGTCCATACCCACGTACAGGCGCGTGGTTGTGGTCAGGCACGACGCGTAGACCTCCATGAATCGATCGAAGATCCGCCCCACGTCGTCCCGAGGTCCCTCCGCGGCGGCCACACATCGCTCGATCAGGTGCCGGGCGCCGCTCCCCACAAAGCTCCGGACGCGTTCCTGGGGAAGCCGGGCGGATTCCCCGTAGGCCTCGACCAGAGACTCGTTGGCGGCGGCGGCGATGTCGCCGATGGAATCGATCAGGGTGCCGTCGAGGTCGAAAACAACGAGGCGAATCAACGGGGTTTCCTGGTCTCGGCCGCGCTGCAAGTGATGTAGCCAAGCGCGCACAATTGCTCTCGCTCGGCGGGGTTGAGATCCTGCACCGCCCGTCCGGAGGGCTGATCCAGGTAGACCACCACCCCCGACTTCGAGGTCCCGGGTTTGAACAGGCCCTCAACCATGTCCGCATCCAGTTCGGGAAGAGCGAAGGGCAGGGCCGCCGGGTGGGCCCCCGTCTCGCCCACGAAGACGTCAGCGGGAGAAAGATCGCGCGCGCCCAGTCTCCCGCGAAGGGTGACCGGAACGCCGACCGGCCGGACGCGGAAGAAGACGTGTCGAGGCGCTCCGGTCCTGGCCGAGACTTTGATCTCAAGACGGCGGCGGTCGCTCGCGACCTCGGCCTTGTCGCCCACCCGAAACCCGGCGGTCTCCACCGCCTCGATCCATCCCGCGGTCTCCACGATCAGTGTCTGCGGCTCAAGAGAGAGGGCTCGGATGGCGTATCGATAGGGCGTCACCTGCATGGTCTCCTCGACCGCGGCCCGCAGGCGTCTCGCCCCCGGCGGGTTCTCGCTCATGAGATCGTTCAGTTCCTTCGGATCCTTGACCAGGTCGAAGTACAGCTCGTCGGTCTGAGGCGAGAAGCGCCGGATGTATTTCGCGGTTCCGGTACGGATCCCCGAGGACACGAAGCTCCGATGGGAGATCTCCGACACCACCGGCGGTTCCGGCGCTTTTCCGAAAGCCACGCCCTGCAGCGGGCGGCCGATGATCGCGGGCGGATCGGGCACGGGCATGCCCACGGCTTCCAGGATGGTGGGCAGCACGTCCGAGAGGGCCACCATCTGAGGGACACGCGAACCGGCTCCGCGCTGGGCCGCGAACTTCACCAGCAGGGGCACATGGATGAGCTCGTCGAACACCGACCGGCCATGGAGCCAGCCGCCGTGATCCTGAAACTCTTCGCCGTGGTCGGCGGCGAAGAAGATCAGCGCGTCGTCGTAGACCCCGCGCTTCTTGAGTTCGTCGATGAAACGGCCGAACTGCTGATCGCCATAGGCGATTTCTCCATCGTACTGGGCGATCAGGCGGTCTCGATCGAGCGGCTCCTTGAAATCGGTGCGAGGATCGACCCCGAGATGACCCTCGATCGGCTTTGGATCGAACATGGTGTCGAAGGGAGGGGGGGGCGCGTAGGGAACGTGCGGGTCC
>JAQBHL010000075.1:0-42422 GCA_032127745.1 Acidobacteriota bacterium | reverse complement strand
GCTGCTTGTTCTGCAATCAGCGGCAGATTAGCGGCACAGCCGGCCCGCCGGTGAGCGCGGTCGCAGTGCAGGCGGAAATCCAGACGTGGCTGGACAGAACCAGTGCAGGCAAGCGAAATGTCCAGATTGCCTTTTACGGTGGCAGCTTCACCGCTTTGCCCCGCGCCCGGCAAGCAGAGCTGTTGACTGCGACCGCGCCTTTTCTCAAGTCGGGCTTCGTCCACTCGCTCCGGCTTTCCACACGGCCTGATTGCCTCGACACAGAACAGGCTGCCTTTCTTCAAGCACATCAGGTCGCCACAGTCGAGCTGGGTGTGCAATCCATGAATAACCAAGTGCTGGCCGCCGCCCAACGTGGTCACACTGCCGCCGATACAGAGCAAGCAGTTGCCACGCTCCGGCACGTAGGCGCTTAACGTGTCCGGCCCTGAATCGGGCGACTTTCGCGATGTCGAACCTTGCGAAAGCCGCGCGAAAATTCTCCCGTTTGCGGAGGATGGTGAGCCAGGAGAGGCCGGACTGAAAACCCTCGAGACTGAGCTTTTCGAACAGACGCGTGTCGTCTCGAACCGGCCGGCCCCATTCCCGGTCGTGATACTGCTGATAGAAGGCGTCGTCGCCGCTCCAGAAGCAGCGCACGCGCCCGTCGGCTCCTTGGGTCAGACCCTCGGTAGTCACCGACGTACTTCTGCTGCCGGACACTAGACCCCAAACTGACGGAAGTGGTGATCGACGTGCTTCCACACCATCACACCCCACCCTTGGCGATCGAGCGGACCGAAGGCCGGATGGTCGGGCCAGGCGGCAAGATCGCGCCCCGCGAAGGAACCGAGAAGACTGCTGACGCTCCGGCGCTCGGTCTCGAAGTCGAATTCGTCTCGGGCCAAAAGCAGAGGTGCGGTGGGTGCGCCCCTCGGGAAGGGAAGCACGAAGATGATCAACTGCTTGATCGGGAAGAGGCGCAAGGGGCTCTGCCGACGCGGGATGGCAAGGTCGCCCGTGGCCATCCGGATGCCGCCCGAGAGGTGATGCAGCATCTGAGCGACCGACATCTTCCCCCAAAGGCCCTTGCTCTCAGGCGTCAGTCGCGCCAGGCGCTCCTGCGTCTCACGCGCCACGTCCGCGTCGAGCAGGGTCCGGTGCCGCCGCGCCATTCCGAGGAGCACGAGCGCCAGGGCCAAGGCGAGTGCGGCGAGCCCGAAGAGTGACATATGGAGGTTAGAGGGACTTCCTCAAGAAGGGGAAAGGCCGGACCCGTTTCGGACCCGGCCTTCCGTTCTCAAATCCGAAGGACCTACTTGATCTTGTAGGTTTTGTCGGGGAGTTGTTCGCGATGGACCTCGTGGCAGGCCTTGCATGCCCCCTGCAGCGCCTTCACGGCCGCGCCGGTTGCCGCCGCGTCGCTGGTCTCGGCCGCTTTGGCCACCGCCATTGCCGCTTCGCGGGCCGCGCCGTTCATCTTCACCGCCTCGTCGTCCTTGCGCGCGGCCCAGAAGCTGTCGATGCTGGCAAGCGCCGCTTCGATGGCCTTGGCCCCTGCCACGGCCGCGCCCAGGTCGGCCGGCGTCTCCCGCAGGTTCTTGCCCACCGCCTGCATGCCGGCCAGGGTGTCCTTCATGGCCTTCTCGTAGTCGGCCTCGGTCACGTCCGCGGCGTGGGCGACGGGCGTGATGAGCGCCGCGGCCAGAACCGCAATGATTGTGGATTTCCTCATGATTCTCCAAAGACTCCTGAAAAAGTGTTGCTTCGCCCAAGTGGACGAGATCGCGAGATTATCGCGTTTCCCGAGGCTCAAGGGTTCGTGGTCCGCCCGTCCCCCTCGGTCTCACGAGGAGAGGCCGGGGAAGGGGAGAATGAGCGGGATGAAAAGCCTGCTGATCGCGATGTTCATGACCGTGCTCCTTCCCGCCCCGGGCCTTTTCGCCGCTCAGGACGAAAGGGCCGCGCCCGAACCCGCCCCGGCGGGGGCCGCGAAGAAGGCGCAGGACTCCGATTTCACCCTCGGCCTCGCCTACCATGGTCCCACGAGGCTCACCGCCTCCGCCACGTTCATGTGGGGCGAACCGAAGATGCTGGTGGCGTGGGCTCCCGCGAAACTGGCGCAGGTTCGGGTGGGCGCGGGGGGCGCCCAGGTAGGCCTTGGTTTCGTGGCCGGAGTATTCGAGGAATCGGCGTGGAAGCCATCCGGGCTGGCCATCACTCTCAAGGCCATCGCCATAAGGACCTGGCGCGATTCGACCGGGGTTACAAACGGCCACTCCTACGCCGGGATCGAGAGCGATGTGGTTCTGCTCGGCATCCGGGGGAGCATCGGCTACGCGCGCAAAGTGGCCGGAAGCGGCGGACCGGACGGTCGCCTCGTCTGGTCGATCGGCCTCGGACTCTAGTGTCCCGCAAACAGAAGTACGTTGCATAAGTCGGCGCCGAGGCGCCCGGAGCGCAAGGCGCCGAGGAGGCCGCATATCCAGCATATGCAACGAGCGCGAAGCCTGCCCTCGGGGCGCGAGCAACGCAGCGATCCGGGATGCATCGGCGGCGACTTATGTGACGTACTTCTGTTACAGGACACTAGAACCGCGCGGTCACGGTCGCGCTGATCGAGCGGCCCGGAGCCAGCACGAATCGGGCATCGGGGCTCGCCCGATATTCCTGGTCGAAGAGGTTCCGGACCGTCGCGCGGGCCTCAAAGAAGCGGCTCACTTTCCATCCCCCTCCGAGGTCGAGGAGGGTGTACCCCGGCGTGGCAATCTCCGTGGGACCCGGTCGATCGTCGTCCGCGTAGCGGGCCACCCGAGCCTGGAGCCAGCCAGCGTCGCCAAACTCCTTCCGGACGACGAGCGACAGGGTATCGGGCGACGCGTCGTCGAGGAAAGCGTCGTCGTCGAGCGCCCGGCCGCGGGCCACCTGCGCGAACACCTCCACCGAGGCGCCCCGCCCAAGGTCCGCGCGCGACTCCAGTTCGAGGCCGCGGAGCTCTGCCCGCCCCCGATTCCGGAAGAAGAAGAAGTCCGGCTCGGTCTGGTACCGCTCCACCAGGTCGTCGATGCGGTACTGATAAGCGTAGACCGCGATTTGCACCTTCGACCGCGTGTACCGGAGGGCGAGGTCGGTTTGAAGGCTGGTCTCGGGGTCCAGATCCGGGTTCCCGGTGATGAATCCTCGGCCCGAAGGGCCCCGGTAGTAGCGATCCGAGAGCACCGGGTCCCGGAACCCGCGGGACACTTGAACCGTCGCATTGAAGCCGTGGAACGGCCCGATCGTGAGCGATCCGAATCCGGAACCCGCCGTGTTCGCGGTGGCGAGATCGCCGAAAAAGCCTCCGGAGTTGCGGGTGGTCACCCGATCCGCGCGGACACCGGCGGCCAGGCGCGCGCGCGCGCCCAGGGGAACATCGAACTGCGCGAACGCCCCGGCGTCGGTGCGCCGGGCGTCGTCGATGGAAGCGTTCGAAGAGCCGCTCAGAAGGCTGCCCGACAATGCATAGCTCTCGAGGATGTCCAGTGCCCTGAGCCCAAACCTGCCGTTCACATCAATCCCGAATTCGCTGTGCACGGAACCGAGCAGTCGCTCGCCACTGGCCTTCACCTGAAAGTCACGGGCCGATACATCGGCCCGTTCGATACTTCGACCGGTGGTCGCGGTCTGGAACCGATCCTGATCCGTGCGTTGGTCGGAAGTCCCGAAAAATCCGGTGAAGGACATTTCCTCAAGGCCGGCGACACCCGAGATGTCATACGACGCAGTGAACCGATGTGAGTTCTCGAACGGGTAGTAGAAGCGCACGGTGCGCGAGTTGTTCCGCGGTCGCTCGATGTCGCGGCTGAAATCGCTCTGCCAGGTCGCGGCAAAAGCTCCTCGCCCGAGTTCGTGAGTGAACCCGGCCAGGAAGCCGGAATCGCTCCAGCCCGAGTTGAAGACCTCGCCCTGAGGGCTGTCGTAGTCTTCGGCATTCCGGACGTGACCCTGGACCAGAAGCCCTCCACGGGCGAAGCCCTTCGAGAGTTCCAGCGAACCGCGCGCCTCGGGGACGCCCATTCCGAGCGTTCCGGTCAGCAAACCGCGCAGTGGGCTGCCCGGCTCGGCGCGGCGAGTCTTGACCGAGATCACGCCGCCGAAAGCGTCGGAGCCGTACGCCACCGAGGCGGGACCGCGCGCGATATCCACGCTGCCCACCACGGAGGGATCGAGGAACGTGGCGCTTGGACCCACCCGCCGCTCGGCCGACACGCGTCCGCCATCGAGGAGGAGGAGGGTGCGACCGCGGGCCATGCCTCGCACGGCCGGAACCGCGGCGTGTCCCTCCGACACCGTGCTCACCCCGGGGACGGTCTCGAGAGCTTGCATCAGGCTTGCCGGGCTCCGCTGCGCGACGTGGGCGCCCGAAAGAAGGGTGGCGCCGGCGGCGGGAGCGGTCGCGACACTCGGCGCGGCGCCAAGCACGGTCACCGATTCCTCCGCGAGAGAGTTCACCGGGATGGTCAGGGAGGCATCGATCCGTTCGATGAGAACGGGGCGCATCACCTGACCGGAGGCCAGGATAACGATCAGCTGAAATGGGGGCGCTGGGGGGGACGCCCATGAGAATCGTCCATCCGCGTCGGTGCGCGACACCCCCGGGTAGCCAGCCAGGGTCAGGGTGGCCCCTGCCACCGGCGCCTGGGAGGACGCGGTCACCACGCGTCCCTCAAGGCGCTCCGCCGCGTCGGCCACCGCGAGGCCCGGAAACACGGCGACAAACCCGAACGCGAGTCCGGAAAGAAGGGGACGCGGTTTCATCATCACCACGCTAACAACGGCGCGGAGACTACTACCAGACCTCGTATGTCCGGAGGCCGGCGCGGCCCTGCGGAATCAGGAAGCAAGCAGCCGGCCGAGGCTCTCGGTGAGGCGGTGCACCTGCTCCGATGCGATCCACCCCGCACCGGCGATCAGGAAACCAAGCGCCACCAGCATCCACGGTCGGCTCCGGGATTCATCGACGGGGGTCGGCTCGAACCGGTGGGTCAGGGCCTCGACCCGCGCTTCCAGGTCCAGTCGGCCGGATGAGGCCGACGACACTGCGACCTCGAGCGCGGTCTCGATGCTGGTGAGCCTGAAGGTCCGGAGCCGCGCCAGCTTGACCAGCGCCGCGGCGAGATCGAGGGCCACTTCAGGATCGCCCTCGCCCGCTCCCGCATCGGCCGCGAACTCGCAGGCCCGGGCGAAGGCGCGCCTCCAGGCCTCGTCCAGCCGAAACAACGGAAGAAAATCGGGGCAGGCGCCCATCCCCAGAAGACGAAGGGGGTCGCGCGCGCGAGCATGGCTCACCTCGTGGGCGAGCGCGGCGGACAGCTCGCAAGGCTCGAGAGATCTCATCACCTCCGTGGAGGCATAGATGGCGGGCTTCAGGTAGCCGCCGACACAAAGGGCGAGATCCTCGCCCCGCACCTCGACCACCTCGAACGAGGCCAGAACGCGCGAGGCGTTCCGACCCCGGCGGCGCCAGGCCAGCAGACGTCCTTGGGTCTTCACAAGCATGCGGGCGCCGCGACGGAGGCCCTGAACCAGGGGCAGGAGCGCGATCAGGGCCGCGGCCAGAAGCGGACCAGAGATTGTTTCGCCGGTGTTGAGAGGCTCATGGCGGAACCAGGCCGGAACCAGGACGAACGCGGTGAGGGCGGTGGCGATCGTAAACGGCGCGAAGCGAACGCCCATGATCGCCCGGGCCCGTCGGGCCGGACGCAGGAGGTCGAGCCTTTCGAGGAGCCGGGGTGTGAGCGCGAAGAGCAGAAGGTCGAGGATGAGGAGAGCCAGGCCGAAGCCGACCATCAGCACGGCGAGGCCATAGAGGTTCATCCGCGTTCCTCCGCCTTGCGGGCCTGACGCAGGGCCCGCCTCTTCTCGCGCACCAGCCGGTCGAGCGAGTCCAGCCACTCGGGATCACGAGACTCGATGGCATCCACCAGAGCGGCGAGGGCCAGATCGCGGGTGTCCGTCGCTGCCTCGATGTCCGACACCGCGGTCCGCAGCGCCTGAACACCGAGGTCCGCGCGAGACAGTCGGGGGCGATAGACGAACGCTCGACCGCGGGCCTCCCGGGCGGCAAGCCCTTTCTTGTAGAGGCGGTCCAGGGTGGTCATCAGGGTGGTGTAGGCCCAGGGCCCGTTGAGGCGCTCGGCCAGGTCGCGAACGCTAAAGGCCGCGTCGCTCCGCCACAAAGTTTCCATCACCAGGGCCTCGAGGCGGCCCAGAGCCATCGGCCGCGGGCCGGTCGCCCAAGATGCGATGGAGGCTCGGTGGCGGGTCATGGGGCGAGGATAGCCGAAGGAAGGATCAGGCTTTCGTGGTGACCCATGCGGTGAAAGGCTAAATTGAGCCATGGACTTCACCAAGGTTGAGAACGAACGGAACGCTGCGCTCGACCGGGCTCATGGCATCGCCCGGGACTTCCTGAACTCGCTGCCCGAGCGACCGGTGGGTCCCCGGGCGACCTTCGAAACCCTGGTCGAGTCTCTGGGCGGGCCCCTCCCCGAGGATGGCGAGGCGCCGGCGCGGGTGATCGAAGCTCTGGCGCATGCGGTCGAACCCGGCCTCGTCGGCTCGGCCGGTCCGCGCTACTTCGGTTTCGTCATCGGCGGCAGCGTGCCCGCCGCCCTCGCCGCGGACTGGCTCACCAGCGCCTGGGACCAGAATGCCGCGCTAAACGTCGCCTCACCCGCGGCCGCCGCGGTCGAGGCGGTGATCGCGGACTGGATCAAGGAACTGCTCGGCCTGCCCATGGAAGCGGGCGTGGGCTTCGTGACCGGGGGTCAGATGGCCAACTTCTCCGGCCTCCTGGCCGGACGTCACGCGGTCCTCGCTCGCGCCGGGTGGGATGTCGAGAAGGAGGGACTTCAGGGCGCTCCTGAGGTTCACGTGGCCATCGGCGAGGAGGCTCATGCAACCGTACTCTCGGCCCTGCGGCTGCTCGGGCTGGGCGAGGCTCGCGCGCTGCGCGTCGCCGCCGACGCCCAAGGACGGATGATCCCGGAAGCGCTCAGAGCATCGCTCGCCCCGCTCAACGGGCCGATACTGGTGGCCGCCCAGGCCGGCAACGTGAACACCGGGGCGTTCGATCCATTCGCCGAGATCGCCTCCATCGCCCACGCCAAAGGCGCGTGGCTTCATGTCGACGGGGCCTTCGGTCTGTGGGCCGAAACCGACCCGGGCCGTCGTCATCTTCTTCGTGGCGTGGCCGACGCCGACTCGTGGGCCACCGACGCGCACAAATGGCTGAACGTGCCCTACGACTCAGGGATCGTGATCGTGAAGGATCGCGACAGCCTCAACGCGGCCATCACCAAGAGCGCCGCCTATCTGATCCGGTCGACCGGAGAGGGGCGGGACAATCACGACTTCACCCCCGAGTCGTCGCGGCGCGCCCGGGGCTTCCCCATCTGGGCCGCCCTGAGGAGCCTGGGCCGTACCGGGATCGGCGACCTGGTCGGCCGGTGCTGCACGCTGGCCGTTCGCATGGCCGACCGGCTGCGCGCGGGCGGGGTCACGATCCTGAACGACGTGGTCCTGAATCAGGTTCTGGTCCGCTTCACGCCCTCTCGCGGAGGAGATGCGGACGCCTTCAACCGCGCGGTGGTGGCGCGCATCCAGAAAGGCGGCATCACCTGGGCGAGCGGGACGAAGAGACACGGGGCCGACGCGCTGCGCATCTCCGTCTCCAACTGGTCCACCACGGAGGCGGATATCGACCGCTCCGCCGACGCCATCCTGGAAGCGCTTCACGAGGAGAGCGGCCTCGCGTAGTCTCCGGGCGCGATGATCCATCCCACCCCGCTGGCTACACATGGTACTCGAAGCGCTTTCAGCGCACCCGCGTCAACACCTCGTGCAAGCTCCTCCTGCCGGCCCATGGCTTTGAATCTCTGGGCTGCCAGGTGGTCGGCCTGCGTACGGACATCCTCAACACCGTTTCCCAGGCCGCCATCGAGAAACTGGGCGCCCGGAGGGACGGCGTCATCCGGCACTACGGAATCCGGAAGGACGGCTCGGTCCGCGACACCGTGATGTACAGCATTCTTCTGGGCGAATGGCCGGGCGTGCTTGAAAGACTCGAGCGGCGTCTCACGGGCGGCGGATTCTCCCGCTTCTGAACCTCAGGCTGAACGGAGGTCGCTCGGTCGAAACGCGCGAAGAGACCTTCGACCGCTTCCGTGGTGAAGGGTCTGGCCGGAATCGTCATGAGCGGATCGAAGGGCGGGTCAGAAGTCCGGGCCTGCGCGCCCGCCTCTCGTCGGCCGCGAAGACCCGGCGTCGATCAGGTCGTCCACCTCCGCGGCACGGGTCATGAGCAGGGTGTGGAGTTCCACGGGAATGCCATCGGGCGGGAGGACGTGCCGTTCGGACATGTTCCGGGCCCGATCCCGGAGCCGGGTCGCGATGGCCCTGTCCTTCTCCGAAGCGGCGAGGTCGAGGATCTCCCTGGCAGCCCGGGCGACCGCGGCCGGATCCAGGCCCTTGGCCCGGAGCGGGCGCAGCCAGAGCCGGTAGATGACCCGCTCGAGGTACCGATACTCGTCCGGGTGCATGCCGACCTCCCGGTAGGCGTCCATGCGTCCGGTGACCGCGCCGCCCACTCCTTCGAGCAGGCCTTCGATCTGGGCCAGGTCCGGCCGCTGGTTCCGCCGTATGCCCTCGACGGGAAGGGGGTTCTGGTCATCGACTTCACCCAGCCGTCGCCGAAGCCGGAGGAAGCGGTCGACCTGCTCCGCGGTGGCCGCGACCGAAGAGGGAGCCTGGAAGGCGTGCGCGTCGCTCCACGTTTCGAAATCCGTCTGCGCGCCCTTCATCTTCGCGATGGGCTCGTACAGACGGCCCCCTTCGCGCAGGATGGTCGGGCCGGCGAGGGCCAGGAAGATGGTGATGAACCCCAGGGCGACCGCGGCCGCGATGAGACAACCCTTGCCCTTCATGAGGCGCTTATTATCGCTTCCTTCGAAAGACGCGATGGACCCGGGCTTTGGGCTCCGAACGGAAACGGTGGGTGCGCGGCCCCCGGAAGCTCCCCGGGGCGGTCACTGCCAAGAGGTCAGTGCTTACCCGCCTCGAGCGGCGTTCCCTTGCGGGTCGAAAGAATATAGGCCTCCAGCGAGCGCAGAACCGGATCGTTCTCGGCCAGGGGCTTGCCCTTGAGGGGGTTCTCGATGCACCAGTTGATCATGTCGCGGAGCAGGGCCACCTTCTTGGTCTGGCTCTGGAACTTGGGATACGTCTCCGGATGGGTGTTGGACCCGTCCGGATGACACATGTCGCAGGAGATGCCGATGGTGCCGCCGACCGCTTTCGCGTTGTGGTAGTTCTTGTAGCCCTCGTCGATCCACTTCTTCTCCTCGCGCTGCCAGAGTTGAAGGTCGCGGGCGGTGAACTTCGTGGGTTGCGGAGGGGCCGTCGCCTGGGCCGCACCCTGGGAAGAAGCGCCGCCACCCGCAAGAGAAGCGGTCTCCGCGTTCATGTCGCTCGACCACGTCGCCCAGCGCTCCTCACCCTGAGTGCGCCGCCAGGACTGCATCATCTGTCCCGCCACTTCTTTCGCCCTTGCTGGAGGCAGGGCCTCGCCGGCCTTGAGCCCGGGAACACTCATCAGGGTCTCGCCGTCGCACAACGAGACGGTCACGTCCGGGGCAGTCGCGCCACCGGCGTCGCGGGCCTCCTTCCCTCCTGAAGCAAAGGCACTCCCCGATGCCGCCACCAGGAAGGCGAGTCCAAACACGAGCACGATTCGATTCTGGGTCTTGAACATGACTTGTTGCTCCTAGTAGTTGATGTCGGACTCGCGGGGCGGCCGCGAGAGGAGGCCATCGGAGTCGAGATAGGCAGCCGTCACGGTCAACGGATTCCGGCTCCATAGGTTGTAGTTCTTGTCGAGGCGACCGGTGGCCGCCACATCGACGGTCCCGTCGCCGCACCCGTCGAACTCGTCGAAAGGATCGCTGCGATTCATGCGGACGGTCAGCTTGGGCAGGCCCTGCGGAGCGTAGGGCCAGGGCCAGGCGGTCGAAAGCATTCCGTGGAAGTGGATGTTGCCGATGCGGTTCGTGAGCATCTGGTGGGTGTGGCCGTGAATGACGGTGACGGTCTTGAACTTCGCCAGGAGTGCTTGCACCTGCTCGGCATCGTCGGTCCAGAAGTTCCAGTTCTTGTAGAGCTTGTAAAGCGGGGAGTGGGAGAAGACGATGACCGGCGTGTCCACCGCCACCGCGGCCAGGTCGTTCTTCAACCAGTCACGCTGGGCGTCGCCCACCGTGAACGGCCGGCCGTTCGGGTTGTCGAGCTGGGCCATGGCCAGCATGCGCTCCATGTTGGTCATCTTCGGCCCGGTCCAGTAGTCCTCGACGATGACGGAATTCAGCACCACGAAGTGGACGCCCTTGTGATCGAACGAATAGGTGTCCTTGCCGAACTGCTTGCGCCACATCTCGCCCATGTCGAGATACCAGTCGTGCTCACCCACCATCATGCGGACCGGGGCCTTGAGGGCCTTGAGAATCTGCCCGCCCTCCTCGAGCTCCTTCGCCTGGCCGAGCTGGGCGAGGTCGCCGCCATAGAGGATGAAGTCGGGTTGCGGATCCATGGCGTTCACATCGTCCACCGCCTTGAGGATGGACCGCACGAAACGCTCATTGAGCGACTTCTCGTAGAGGTGGGAGTCGGAGATGTAGGCGAAGCGAAAGCTCTGGCCCGCGGCCTGGACATCCACCGGCTGGAAGGAATGGGGAGACATAGCGCCACTGATCGCAGCCCCGGCCGCGGCCACCCCCGACGCCCGGATGAAGTCGCGACGGTTCAACCGCTGAATACGCTGAAAGTACTCGTCGCGCTTCTCGATGTACTGCTCGTATCGATCTTTCATGTCCTTGCTTCCTCCACACTTTCGAAATTGGGACTACTTCTTCGGGTCAGAAAGGGCCGGACGATTGGCCGCACCCGCGCCCTGCCCGGTCAGAGATTCCATGAAGGCAACCACATCCTGCATCTCGGCGTCGGTCAGGTTGAGCGGCGTGATCCCGCCATCCAGATAGGGATTGGGCTCGCCCCCCTTGTTGTAGAACGTCATCACGCTCAGAAGCGTCGGTTCACTGCCGTCGTGCATGTAGGGCGCGGTCAGGGCGATGTCGCGGAGCCCGGAAGTCTTGAAGGCGCCCAGATCCTTGGGTTGACGGGTGGCTATGAACCGTCCCAGTTCGGAGAAGCTGGGATCGAAGGCGAGTTCCTGAGGATCGCTCACCTGGGCGGCTTTGCGGGCCAGGCTCGCAAAGTCGCGGCTCTTGGCCGCCACCCCGATGTTGTGGAACTTGTTGTCGGAGAAGTTCGGGGTGGAGTCGCCGAAGGGATGGCAGGTGTTGCAGCGCGCCGTGCCGTTCCAAAGTTCCCAGCCGCGCTGAGCGGCTTCGGACAGGGCCTGCCCATCGCCCGCCTGGAACCGGTCGAAGGCCGAGTCGCCGCTCACCACCGTGCGCTCGGAGGTGGCGATGGCGGCCACTATGTCGTCAATGGTGGCGGGGCGGCCGAAGATCTGCTGGAAGTCGGAGGCGTACGAAGCGTCCTTCGCGACCGCGCTCACCACCGCTGCATGATCCTTCATGCCCATCTCAACCGGATTGGTCAACGGACCTTTGGCCTGCTCTTCGAGGCTTGGCGCGCGTCCATCCCAGAACTGGAACTCGTTGAACATCGAATTGAGAACGGTGGGCGAGTTTCGCGCCCCCTTCTTGCCTCCAATGCCTTCCGCGACCGCTTTGCCGTCGGCAAAGCCCTGGTTGGGGTCGTGACAGGTCGCGCAGGCGACGGTGCCGTCGGCGGAGAGCCGCTTGTCGTAATAGAGGCGCCGACCCAGTTCGATCTTCTCCGGAGTCACCGCGTTTTCGGGCGGAACCAGAATCTCCCACAAGTCGGCGGGCAGGCCCTTGGGCAAGGAGAAGGCGGAGGCGGAGGCGCGAGCCAGGGGCACGAACAGGACGACCACGGCCGCGAGAACCAGTAACCGCCCAAAGGCGCGCCTCACGGAACTGGCCGAACGCAATTTCTGACTGTTGACGGACATAGGTCAAACCTCTGATTGGCTGACCTGCATCCTGCGTGCCAGGGCAGGTCTGTGGCAGTGAGCGCCGCGTCCCGAGCCTGTCCCGCGCGGGGCTCGGTGGCGACGATCGACGATTGGCGGCGCCACCAACGCCCTACTCCCCCGCCGAATGGTTTGCGCGGCCGCGGGGACGAAGCGCAGCTTTTGCGGATTCTCCGGGCTTCTCGCCACCTCTTGCGACGCCGAGCCCTTATCCAGTCAGGCCGTCGACTTGAGCCCCGGCATCGCTTCTTCGCGCCCTTTCGGCGCGTGCGACTCCGCGGCCAGGATGGTGGCGCGGACGCGGTCATAGAACGACTCGTGATCCACCAGGTGGCTGGTCGCGTAGGCGCTCATGGCCGCGATCATCATGGGGAAGAGCGCGGAATGACGATCGGTCATCTCCAGGACGAGCACGAACGAGGTGAAGGGCGTGCGGGTGACCCCGGTCAGAAAGCCCACCATGCCCAGGACGATGAGCAGGCGTGGCTCGATTCCCGAAAAGGCGGGCGCCAGGGCGGAGGCGAGCGCGGCCCCGGAGGCCAGAGCGGGGGCGAAGATGCCTCCCGCGCCGCCGCAGGCGAAGGAGACGAAAGAGCCGGCCAGACGTCCCACCACCAGGCCGGCGCCGGCGGGATCGGTGGTGCGGAACAGAAGGTCCTCAATAACGCCACGACCAGACCCCATGGTGCCCCGGCCCGCCAACGACACCAGAATCGACAGGAGCAGGCCGCAAACGAGGGCGAAACCCGCCTGCTGGCGGACGGTGGCGAGCTTGGCCCGAAAACGCACCACTGAAAAGAGACTGCGGGCCCACAGCGCCCCCACCAGGCCGGCGAGCGCCCCCATGAGCGCGCACCAGGGGAGATCCTGATTCGCCCACACGCCGAGTCGGGGGAAGCCGAGATAGAGGTACGGACCCAGCACGATCTGAGCGACGAGGCCGGCGACCAGGACCGCGTGCAACACTCCGGAGCGAAAGGCCCCGATGTGAGTCCGCGACAGCTCCTCGATCACATAGACGATTCCTCCCAGGGGGGTGTTGAAGGCGGCGGCGAGGCCGGCCGCTCCCCCGGCCAGGACCATCGAGGACATCGGCACCCGGGGCCAGAAGCTGGGCAGCCGGACCTGCACCGCGCGGAAGATCGCGCCCGAGATCTGGAGGGTGGGCCCCTCCCGGCCGATGGCTCCACCGCCCGCGATGGCGAGGCAGGAACTCAGTATCTTGACCACGGCCGCGCGCACGCTCAGGAGGCGGTGCACGATGGGCGCGGCCACGCTGGGCGTGGTGGCGGCCATGAGTTGGGGTATGCCGCTTCCGGAGGCCTCGGGCGAGAAGATCGTGACCAGGGCCCAGGAAGCCAGAAAGGCCAGGGGCGGCGCGACGAAGAGCACCCAGGGAGACTCCAGGATCAACGCACTGAAGTGCTGCTCCAGGATGACGAAGGCCTTCGCGTAGCCGACCGCCACCAGGCCGGTGAGGGCGCCCGCGACCCAGAAGGGAAGAACCTGCAGCGAGGACTCCCGAATTCTCGGGGAGGCCACCAGGTCGGGAAGGCGCTCCAGCCCGGCCCGCAGTTTCCTGATCACATCTCTCGCCGGGTCGTCTGGTTTGCGGTTCTGGACATAAGCGCCATGGTGGAGCCTCCCGAGTTTACCGGGAGGAGGCTTCCTGGGCGCGCCCGCCCATCCGCGTTGACGCCCGCCCGCGTGACCGCGGGTCGCCTCGGTCTAGAAGCTGGGTGACTCCTCGTATTCTCCAAAGACCTCCCGCAAGGCATCGCACATCTCGCCTATGGTGGCGTAGGCCCGGCTCGCCTCGACGATCAGGGGCATCAGATTCGCGGTGCCTCTCGCCCCGGTCTTGAGGTCGCTGAGCGCCCTCTCGACTCTGGCCCGGTCGCGTCGCTCCTTGAGGCCGATCACCCGCGCCGTCTGCTCGCGAGCGGTGGTCTCGTCGATGTAGAGGATATCGAAGGGCTTCTCCTCCATGGTGTAGCCGTTCACGCCGACCACGATCTTTTCCCCGCGTTCCATCGACTGCTGGAACCGATAGGAAGCTTCGCCGATCTCCCGCTGCGGAAAACCCTTCTCCACCGCCGCCACCATACCGCCCATGGCGTCGATCTTCCGGATGTATTCCATGGCCTCGGCTTCGAGGTCGCTCGTGAGCTTCTCCACGAAATACGAGCCGCCCAGCGGGTCGGCGGTGTGAGCGACGCCGGTCTCCTCGGCGATGATCTGCTGGGTGCGCAAGGCGATGGTCACCGCTTCCTCGGTGGGGAGGGCTAGGGCCTCGTCCATCGAATTGGTGTGAAGCGACTGGGTGCCGCCCAGAACCGCGGCGAGCGCCTGCAGCGCGGTGCGCGCGACGTTGTTCACGGGCTGCTGAGCGGTGAGCGAGACTCCGGCGGTCTGGGTGTGGAAACGGCACATCCAGGACCGCGGGTTCTTGGCCCCGAAACGTTCGCGCATGGTCCGCGCCCAGATCCTTCGCGCCGCCCGGAACTTGGCGATCTCCTCGAAGAAGTCGGAATGGGAATTGAAGAAGAACGACAGCCTCGGCGCGAAGGAGTCGACATCCATGCCACGATCGACGCACCACTGAACGTACTCGATGCCGTCCCTCAGGGTGAAGGCCAGCTCCTGTGCGGCCGTCGAACCCGCCTCGCGGATGTGATAGCCGGAGATCGAGATGGTGTTCCACTTCGGCATCTTTTCCGTGCAGAACTCGATCATGTCCACGATGATCCGCATGCTGGCTTTGGGCGGGAAGATGTACTCCTTCTGGGCGATGAACTCCTTCAGGATGTCGGCCTGGATCGTCCCCGCCAGCTGGTCGGCGGGAACGCCCTGCTTCTCGCCCACCAGGAGATAGAAGGCCACCAGCATGGCCGCCGGCGAATTGATGGTCATGGACGTGGTGACGTCGCCGAGGGGGATCCCGTCGAAGAGGGTCTCCATGTCCTCCAGGGACGTGATCGCCACCCCGCACTTCCCCACTTCACCGAGCGAGAGCTCGTGATCGGGATCGCGGCCCATCAGGGTGGGCAGGTCGAAAGCCACCGAGAGCCCCATCGAGCCATGGGCGAGCAGGTACTTGAAGCGCTCGTTCGTCTGAGCCGCGGAGCCAAACCCCGCGAACTGGCGCATGGTCCAGGTCTTGCCACGGTACGCGGTCTTGTGAACGCCGCGCGTGAAAGGGTAGGTCCCGGGATCGCCGAGGTCGCGATCGTAGTCGACGCCCCGGACATCCTCGGGCCGGTAGAGAGGCTCGATGGGGCGGCCCGAGATGGTGGTGTGGGGCTTCAGTTCGGGGCCGTCATCCACGGTCTTCGCTTTCGCATCGGTCTCGGACTTGGCCATTCTTCTCTCCTGAGGCACCCCGTCAGTTTAGCGGCCCGGCGCTACTTGGGCCGCAACCGGGGAGCGCTGAGCCGGAAGCCAGCCCCTCAAGACTTCGGTCGAGCCAGGAGGGGAATGGTCTCGCCCCGCGCCCCGGAAGCGATCAGGATGCCCAGACGCTTGAGCCGCGTTTCCTCCCTTACCGCGCTCATCACCCAGAAAGCGCAGGCTCTGACCTCGCCCGGAGGGCGCGAGTCGAGAAACGCGGCCGCTCTTTCATTGGCTCGTATCTTCTCGAGGTACGCGGGTGTGAACGTCTCCGGTCGGGATTCGAATGAGTACTTTCTCGGCGCGGCCTGGCCCCGCCGGGCGAAGGCGTTGCGGCCGGAAGGCTCCATCCGTCCGGCGGCCAGCAGCGCCCTGGCCTTCCGGACGTTCACGGCGCTCCAGTAGCTCCTCGCCTGGCGAGGCGTGAATCGCACGCTGAAGCTGTCTTCGTCGATGGACCGGCGGACGCCGTCGATCCAGCCGAAGCACAACGCCTCGTCCAAAGCCTGAGCGTAAGTGACTCCCGGGCTCGCCGCGTGGACCTTGGAACAACGAACGAGAATCTCCTTCTCGCGAGCATGATTCCTCTTGAGCCAGGCGCGCCACCCGGCGGCATCCGCGAAATGCGCGGCTTTCATGGGAGTGCGATTCTGCAACAGGAATGCGATCGACCCCGCCGGGCTTCAGCGGGGAGGGAGTCCGATCACGACGAGACCCACGTCCGGCGGTAGAGACCGGTAGAGCGAGGCCGCGTCCTCGGCGTCGAGGGTGACCCGAAGCCGGACGCGCTCCGTGGCGCCCAGGCCGATGGCGGCGCCGAGATCGGAGAGTCGGAGGCTCACCGCGTCGGCGAGTCGGCGGAAGATCGAGCGGTTCCTCCCCCCTGCACCCTCTGCCCGCACCTCGAGCGAGACTCTCTCGGCGAACACGATCCGGTACGGCGACGGCACGGAGAAGGACTCCTCCGCGCTCTTCGGCAGAGGGGGCGGCGAGGGCAAGACACTTTCCGGGTTATCGCTCACTTCGGTGGCGGGCGGGGGCGCCACCAACTGGAGGCGATCCCTCTCCCGCTCGGGCTCGAGGCGACCCTTCGAGAAAGGCGCGGCGTCCCAGTCGGCCGCGGGCTTTCGGTCGACGAAGGCCACCTGGGGAATGCCCCACGCGAGGCCGTGCGCCGCGTACTCGTCGAGGCTGACGCCCTGGAGCATGAGGGTCAGGCTCTGCCTTCCGGCGTCAAGGCGGAGATAGAAGCCCTTCCCCGCCGCGAGGTCCCGCTCGCTGCGAAGCCCTTCGACCTCGCGACGGATCCCAGCCGTCTCGGGGTCGCCGGCCTGGCTCGAAGCGGGCGGAGCGGCGGGGACGATCCCCCCGAGGGCGAGGGCGGCGGCGAAGGGAAGCGTGAGCATTCGGGCGCGCATCAGTAGATGAACACCGGTGTACCGAGCGGCGCCTGGCGGAAGACCTCGCGCAGCGGCGCCTTCCCGAGGCGGATGCAGCCGTGGCTGACCGGCCGGCCGAGCAGCCGCTCGTAGAGCGTCCCGTGAATCATGTACCCGTTGCCGAAGTAGAGCGCGTATTCACCGAGCGACCCGTACTCGATCCGATCCCCCGGGTCCTTCGGAATCGGCTCCCCTTCCTCGATGAAAGCCCAGTCGGGCTTGCGCCAGACCGGCTTCTCCGACTTCGACAACACCTCGAAGCGGCCGCGGGGCGTCTCGAAGACCCAGACGCGACCGCCCGAGCCTTCCTTCAGCACCATCCCGGAGCCCGCCGAGCAAGGCGCCTCGAGGACGGCTTCGTCGCCCCGCATCAGGCGGAGGCGGTTGTGGGTCTGGTCGATGACGATCCATGGCCCGCCCGGCACCTTGCGGCGCAGGGCCGCGGTCAGGCGCTGCCTCTCGGCGACCAGGCGCGCGGCCTCCCGCGAGGCGGGCCTCGGCGCCGGGGGCACGGTCATCGCCGCGCCCGCGGCGGGCACCTCCTCGAAGTCCCAGCCGGTTCCCTCGAGACCGAGGAAAGCGAGGATGACGAGCGCCCCGGTGGCGCGAACGCGCTTGCGCCGTGCCAGCTCGCGCAGGCCCTCCACGACCTTCAGCGGTGGCCCGGTGCTCATGGCTTCCCGGCCCGGCGCTCTGCA
The DNA here is from genome assembly GCA_032127745.1 of Acidobacteriota bacterium. GTDB lineage: Bacteria > Acidobacteriota > Vicinamibacteria > Fen-336 > JAGNNV01 > JAGNNV01. The sequence goes on along the minus strand of JAQBHL010000075.1, from coordinate 24,801 downwards.
CCGACCTGCGCGAGCAGGCCGGAGAACGCCCCGTCGCGGCCGTCGCCACCAACGATGGTGACGCGGGTGCCGACGCCCACCCGCCCGTACAGGTCGTCGAGGTCGTGGTTGGAGAGGGCCACGCAGCCCTCCGTCCAGTTCTGCCCGCGTCCGCCGTCGCCGTGGATCTCGATGAGGCCGCCGATCTGCGCTCCCCGAGGGATCTCCCCGCGCCGCTGCGCCGCGGCGAAGCGCTGACGGTCGGCGGGATTCGGGTAGTCGAGCAGGAGCGCCCGGTGGTAGCGGCTCTGCCCGCGGTCCTTCTTCTGCACGATGCGGTAGCGGCCCTCCGGGGTGGCGCGGTCGCCCTGGCGCCGCTTGACCCCGAGGGCGTTCGAGCCCACCTCAGCGCTGTAGGTGCGCACCGGCGCGCCCTTCGCCAGGAGCACCAGGACGTTCTTCTCCTTCAGCACCAGGAGCGCGGGCTGGCTGGTCGAGAGCGACCACGCACGCGTCTCGTCGATCCAGCGCCGCCAGGTCGCGACCTGCTCACCCGAAGTGTATCGGCCCGCTGCCTCGAGGGCGGGGCCGAGCGCCTCACTTAGCTCGGCTCGGGACAGGATCGCGCGCTCCCGGGCGGCCACGATCTCTCCCTCACGCAGCAGGGCCTCGGCCTCGAGGAGGAGGAGTCGCGCCCGCTGCACATGGGCGCGCTGGGAGTGGGGCAGCGCGGTCGCGGCCACGAGCGCCGCGGCCTGTAACTCGACGGCGCGAGCCTCATTCACGGCTTCCTCGGCAGCCACCCGCGCCTCGGCGCGGCGCAGGTCGCCCAGGCGGTCGGCCTCCCGGGCGAGAGCCGCGGCGCCCGCCAACTGCCCGGCGACCGGCCGAAAGTCGCGCAGCGGCAGGAGGCGGTTCTCCTGGCGGCTCCACTCGATGAGCGCGCCACGAAACGCGGCGTCGGCTCCATGCAGGGCGACTGGAGCCCAGTGGGCGGCGGAGCCCCGGCTGGCCGTCTCGAAGGCGACGACCGCCGACTCACGGGCGGCCACGGGCGCTCGCGCCCGGCCGCTCGTCCTCAGTTCGACCGAGACCAGGAGAACTCCGAGGAGACACGCGCCCATGACGGCTTGAGTCCAGCGGCCGCGGGGAGCGAGCCTCGACAGGGAGAAGGGGGGCAGAAGGCGAAGGAAGCCTGGGGCGCGGTCGGAGGACCGCGCCCCGTCGAAGCGAGCCGCGGCTACTTGCCTTTCTTCGCGTCGATCGCCGCCTGGACATCGGCCACGATCTTGTCCAGGGTCGCCTTGGCGGCCTCGGCCTTCACCTTGGCGTCCTTGTACTTGCCCTCGGCGATGGCCGTGTCCATGTCGGGGAGTGCCGTTCCCACCCCGGCAACGTCGGACTTCATGGCCTCCAGGTCGGCCGCACTACCCTTGCCCTTGGGAGCCTTCGCCAGCGCCTGATTCGCCGCTTCGAGGGCCGAGTGCACGTCAGCCACCAGGGTGGTGGCCTCGGTCTTCATCTGCTCCTTCCCGCTCACGGCCTCGGCCGCGGCCGTGTCCGCGGCGGCTTTGGCCGCGGTGGCGAGTTCAGCCGCCTTGGTGTAGGAGCGGGTCAGGGAGAACTTCTCCGCCTGAGCCTTCAACTCAGCTTGGAGAGCGGCCTCGGCCGTCTCGGCCGTGGCCAGGGCGGCCGGGGCGTAGTCGGCAGCTTCGCCTGCCTGGGCCGCGGCGAGCGCGGAGGTCGCGGCGGTGACGGACTCGGTGGGCTCCTGGGCGCAGGCGGCGGAGAAGAGGGCAGCGGCCGCGAAAAGAGAGAGGACGTAGATCTTCTTCATACGAGTGTGACATTTTCGGCCCCGCAATCGCGCGGCCGATCTCCTGCGTCCGCGTCTGGGTTCCCCGGCCGCTGCCGCGGACAACGGCGTGCCGGAGCCGCAGGAGGAACCCTGCGCCATCCAAAAATACTATGAGATCCAAAATATTACCAGACAATGCAAGGCGGGGCAGTGCCTGCGCGGCGCGCGGCCTTGATCCCGAGAACGCAGTCCCCTCTCCATCGCGTGCTTGGCCGGAAAGGGGTCACCATGCCTGGCGAGACGCGGCTGGCGCGAAGGCGGGCTTGGGTAAAGCCGCCGGTCAGAGCAGAAGTCGCCCCACCACCTGGTCCCAGGTGTGGCGGGCCGCGTAGGCCATGCCGTTTCGACCCAGCCTCTCGGCCAGGCCGGCGTCCCCGGCCAGGCGGTCGAGAATCTCGGCGAAGACCGCGGCCTCCGGCTTCAGGATCCAGCCCGTCGAATCGGTTTCGACCTGCTCGGTGGGACCTCCTGAATCGACCGCGGTGAGCACGGGCTTGCCGCTCGACATCGCCTCCAGGGTCACGAAACCGTAGTCCTCGTTCCTCGGGGCGAAGTAGACCGCCCGGCAGCGGGCGTAGTGATCGAGCTTGGCCTCCTCGGAGAGCGGACCCACCAGTTCGACACGGCCATCGAGCCCCTTCTCGCGAACGAGCGCGCGCAATCGCGCCTCATCGTCGCCTTCCCCGGCAATCACCGCCTTGAGGGAAGAGTCCTTCATGGCAGCCATGGCTTGGATCAGCAGGTCCATCCTCTTCAACCGGTGGAGCCGGCTGATCGCGAAGATGTACGGCTCGTAGGCCTCGCACCGGTATGGGCGCGCGGGGGCGGGCGGATGAAGGACGGTGGACGGAACGCCGAGGAAGTGGTCGAGCCGGTCGGTCACCGTCTGCGAAATGGTGAAGAGCCGGGTCAGGTTGCCGCTCAGAAGCTGTCGATCGAGGCGGTGGACGAAGTACCGCCGGATGGTCTCTTTCAATCGGCCCCTGCGCCCGAACCCGCTCATCAGCGAATCGAACAGGTCGTAGTACTCGCGCATGGTGTGGGTCAGCCAGCAGACGTGCTTCGGGTGACGCAGGGCGAAGGCCGGATAGCGCATCGTGATGATCTGGTCGATGGGCCGGCCGTCGGCGCCTTCCGAAACATCGGTCAGGCGCGTGGCCTCGTAGGCGTCGAACTGCCTGCCGAAGCGATTGGTCGGGGTCTGAAAGATCTCGGCTTCGTGGCCGGCGCGCCGCAACGCGGCCACCGTCTCTTCCGCGATCACCATGTGCCCGCCCCGCACGAAGGGCGCGGACGAGGTCACCACCAGGATGCGGCTCATGCCTGGCGTTCGGGCGACAGATCGTCTCGCCTCTTGATGATCTTCGCGGGCACCCCGGCCGCGATCACCGAATCCGGAAGCGATTCGTTCACCACCGCGCCCGCGCCCACCACCACGTTCGCGCCCAGGGTCACGCCATCGAGAACCTTCGCTCCCGCCCCCAGCCACGCGTTGCGGCCGATGGTGACGCCCTTCGAGGGCCGAGGCTGATCGATCATGACCGCCCCCAGATCCGAATGGTCGTGACCTCCGCCGACCACGTAGGTGTAAGCCGCGAACAGGCCGTAGTCGCCCACGTCGACCCGGGAGGACGAGAACACCTCGCAGTTGAAGCCGATGTTGATGTGGCTGCCCAGGACGATGTCCCCGTCCTTGCAGGACAGGATGGAGTTGCGGCCGATAAAGCCCCTCTCCCCGATCCGAATGCCCTGGTTCGAAACCCCCTTGGCATCGAGAAGGACATGATCGTCGATCACCGTGCCGTCGCCGATATGAATCTTGTGGGGATGACGCAGGGCCACCCCCACCCCGAAGACCACCCCGCGGCCGCAGGACCCGAGCAGGGTTGGATAGAGGAACTTCCGCAGCACCAGACCGAGGGCGCCGGGGACATACGCACTGACCAGGGTCACGAACTCGAAGTGGATCAGCCGGAAGAGGTCCCGCGAGCCGACCACGAGATCCTGATACTTCTCCGAGGATGACCGGGAATCCTTGAGGGCGGACTGAATCCCCACGTCCTTCATGGAGCCGGGATCGCTCACCGTGGCCTCCCGCGCTTCGAAGATCCGCCGCGTTGTCGTACGATCACGGTTCCATTCTCTCAAAAGCCATGCAGAACGCGGCCCGCTCTCCGAATTCCCCTATCAAAGACCCTTCTTGAACCGCACCTCTCTGCTGGTCGTCAAACTCGTCCTCTCGGTCGGGTTACTGGTCTACCTCCTTCGAAGCGTCGATCTGTCGGACGTCTTCCGGCATGTCATCGAGGGCGATCACCAGGTCTTCATTGTCGCCGTCGTGATCTATGGAACCGTGGTGGTTCTCTCGACGTTGCGCTGGAAGATCCTGCTCGATGCTCTGGGCTCTTCGGCCTCCTTCAGGGTTTTGTGCCAGTCGTACATGGTGGCCTCGTTCTTCAACAATTTCCTGCCCAGCAACGTGGGAGGCGACGTGGTGAGAGTGAGAGACGCGGCCAGGGCCGCCGGGTCTCACACCGCCTCCCTCACCGTGGCGGTGCTCGATCGGGTCATCGGTTTCGTGGCTCTTTACTTCATCGCCGCCACCGCCTTCATCTCCGGAGGTTCGCTGGTGCGCGCGCTGGCCGGGGCGCGGGTGATCCTGCTGGCCCTGACCGCGCTCTTCATCGTCCTGGGGGCCATATTTCTCCGCTCTGGCCTGGTCACGGCCCTCATCCACCGGGTGGGTCTGCGGCGCCTCCCCTGGGCCTACGAGAGATTCGAGTCGGTCCAGGCCGCAGTCAATTCGTATCGGGCTCGGAAGACGGCGCTCATCAAGGCCTTTCTCCTCTCCCTGGTCCTTCAGTTTCTGGGCGTCGCCTACTTTTTCATGGTGGCCCGCGCCCTCAGGATCCCCATCGAGTTCGGAGCGGTTCTGCTCATGGTTCCCCTCTGCACCCTGATTCAGGCCATCCCCATCTCCTTCAACGGCTGGGGCCTGCGCGAAGGGGTCTACGTCGTCTACTTCAATCAGGTCGGCCTGCCTCGTGAGAGCGCTCTCGCCTTCTCCATCGTCGCGGCCGGCATGGTGGTGGTGCTGTCGATCTCCGGGATGTTCGTGTGGCTCGGACGGAAGTCCCAACCCCACGACCCCCCCGCCGAAGCGGCCTGATGTCGGTTCTGAAGCGGACGGCGGACGCGGGCCGGCTCCTCCTCGATCTCATCTCCCGGGATCCGGCTTTCGTGCGAGGCGGCGACCTCGACCCTCGCGATATTCCGGTCTTCACTTTCCATTCGCTTGAGCCGCGTTCGTTCGAGCGGAAGATGCGCTACCTCCACGAGGCCGGATACCGGACGATTTCGATGCCCGCCTATCTCGACGCCCTCGCGGGCGGTGGCCAGGCGCCCCCGAAGTCGGTCCTCCTCACCATCGACGACGGCCGCGCCACCACCTGGACCGTGGCCCACCCCATTCTGAAGCAGCTGGGCATGCGGGCCACCGCCTTCCTGGTCACGAGCGAGGTCCACGACTCAGGTGAAGTCTCCGCGACCATCGGTGAGGTGGAGCCTTTGGAATGGGGTCCGCTGGTCGCGCGCGATCACGCTCATGGCCGGCCTTTCGTCACCTGGGGTGAAGTGCGAGCCATGCGCGACGTGATCGATGTCGAGAGTCACACCCACCGGCACGCGCGAATCCCGATCTCCCCGGAAACTGCGGCCGTGATGACGGCGGCGATGCAGTGGGGATATGGCGCCTTCGACTGTCCGTTCATCCAGGTGAACGGCAGCGAAGTGCGGGGGCGCGAAGTCCCCTTGGGAACCTCCCTTCCCGAGTCGGCGCCTCGCCTCTCCGGACGGTCCGCGTACCTCTCGGTCGATGGGCGATACGAGACGGCAAGGGAAGCCAGCGAAGGCATGCGCTTCGATCTGGGCGAAGCGCGCCGATTGCTTCTGGAGAAGGCGGAGGTGGAGGCGAGGGCGGTGTGCTATCCGTGGCACGTGCACTCGGAGGAGGCCCGGTGGATCGCCGCGGAGGTGGGTTACGCGGCCGGCTTCGCCGGCAAGGCCTCGGCCGGCCCCGCCATCTCGAAACCGGGCTCGGACCTGTTCAGCCTGGCCCGCATCGGCGAGGACTACCTGGAACGACTGCCCGGCCCCGGCCGAAGGCCGCTGATCTCGATCCTGAAGGAGAAACTCCGAAGATGAAGAAGCGGCTTCTCGGAGCTGATCCTGGAGCTGTTCGGTCCTCTCATCGGCGCTCGCGCACCCCGGGCGGGGGGGATGGCCGAACTCCCTGCGATATTGCGGTGGAGATCGAGGCAAAGTCGAGATCGGCGCTTGAGGGGATCCTGCTCGCCCGCAATAGAAGCCTCTGGAACCATATTCCAGTGATTCATCGGCACTATTGTCCCGATGGAGATGACAAGTATCCTCTCCTTACGAAAGCAAGAGATGGCGAAATCGGAATCTCATAGTCGAACCATCCGGTCCGGACGAAGGGCGCGAAAGTGGAGCCTCCTCGTGCTGGGGGGCCTGCCCCTGCTCGCTCTGCATGTGGGCATGCTGGTGGAACGGGTGATGCACCGGGAGACTCTCGATGCCACCGTCGTCCTCCGCTGGGTTCTCTCCGTCGCCCTTCTGGTCGTCCTGAAGCGGGTGGCGGCCGGGACGCCGTGGTTCGGATCGCCCATGCTCGGCGTCGCCGCCGTGCTCATCTTCGCGCTCATTCACGCGCCGGTGGTCGCGCCCGAGCCAAACGTGCCACTGGCCGCGACCGGAATCGGTTTCGCCCTCGCCCTGGCCGTGGTCGATCGCCTGAGCACCGCGCTCGCCGCCCGTCCCAACCTGATCTTCGCGGCTCCGTCGGCCGCACCGGCCTGGAGCTCCCTCGTCTCGCGGGAAACGTTCAGGGGTCGAGCGCCGCCGATCTCACGGTAAGCGCTCCCCTTCCCCTTCCCTCTTCATCCGTTCACCGCGAGACCTCCATGGAATATTCACCCCTGCATCAAGCCGTTCTCTACCTTCCTGTTCTGTCCACCCTGTGCGCCACCTTCTTCGCCTGGGTTCTGTTCAGCCGGTTCGCCGAAAAGGGCGCCGGACCTCATCTGTTCTGGTGGGGAGTGGGAATGGTGACCTATGGCATGGGCACGTTCACCGAAGCGTTCACCAGCCTGGTGGGGTGGAACGAGACCGTGTTCCGCTTCTGGTACATCGCGGGGGCCTTCCTCGGCGGCTATCCCCTCGCCCAGGGCTCCGCCTATCTGCATCTGGGGCGGAAGGCAGCCAACCGCTGGGCCTACTTCTGGGTTTCCATCATCACGGTGGCGTCGGTGTTCGTGTTCCTCACTCCGATCAACACCTCACTGGCCGAGGCGCATCGCCTCTCCGGCAGCGTCATCCAGTGGAAGGGCGTGCGCCTGGTCAGCCCTTTCATCAACATCTGGGCCATGGTGTTCCTGGTTGGCGGCGCGGTGGTGTCGGCCCTGCGCTTCCGTAAGGATGCTCGCTTCAAGGGTCGTTTCATCGGCAATACCCTGATCGCGGTGGGCGGCCTCCTGCCCGGCATCGGCGGCTCCATGACCCGGGCCGGCTACGTCGAGGCTTTGTACGTCACCGAGCTGATGGGGTTAATCCTGATCTACCTTGGTTACCGCTCCTGCCTCGCCGCCCCGGCGGTTGAACCGGTGACGAGACCGATCGCAGTAGCCGCGTAGCTGACGCGTCCGATTCGGCGGCCAGGGCTACAACCAGCCGTGCTCGCGATACCAGCGGGCCGTCCGGTTGATGCCCTCGATCGAGTCGACCCTGGGTTCGTAGCCGAGGAGTCGTCTCGCCTTCTCGATCGAAAACGATCGGTTCTTGACCCAGAAGTCGACCCGCCGGCGATGGATGGGAGGCTCGACGCCGAGAGGGACGCAGACCGCCTCCACCAGATCGCCGATACGCTGAATCGGCCAGGCGGGAATGTGGAACGGCCAGACCGAGCCGCCGGTCGCCCTGGCGACCTCGCAGGCCAGAACGTCCTGTGAGATCGAATCAGGACCGGCGATGATGAAGGTCTCGTCGGCGGCCTCGGGCCGGTCCAGGGCGAGGAGAAAGCCGTCGACGAGGTCATCGATGTAAGCCAGGTGATAGTGCGGCCTTCCCGTGCCTACCACCGCGTAGCGCCCGCGCGCGATGCCCTTGAAGACTTTCAGCAGCCGCGTCTCGCCCGGGCCGTAGATGGCTCCTGGTCGAACGATCGCGACTTCGAGTCCCTCGGCCCGGCCGAACTCGCGGGCCATGGCCTCGGCTTCGGCCTTGGTCTGCTGATAGATGTCGCTCGGGGCCAGGGGAGCGTCCTCGCCCGCAGGGGGATTCTTCACGTCGCCATGGACGCCGACCGTGGAGGTGTGCACGAACCGCCGGACGCCCGCGGCCTTCGCCGCCTCCAGCAGGTTCCGCGTCCCCTCCACGTTGATCTCGCGGTAGTAGGAGTCGGGATGGCCCGCGGTCCGATAGACGGCGGCCACGTGCATCACCGCATCGCATCCTTCGACCAGTCGTCGCGCATCGTCCTCGCCGCCCAGGACGCCTCGCACGATCTCCACGCCGCTCGAGATGAGCGCGGCGGTGACCGAGCCCTGTCGCACCAGCGCCTTCACCGCGTCTCCGCGAGCCAGCAGCCTCTCGAGAATATGGCCGCCGGTGTAACCGGAGGCCCCGGTCAGGGCGACCCTCATAACTCCCTCCGCGAAGCGGTGAGCGACCGAAAGAGTTCCGCATAGCGACCCACCGAGGTCCGCAGAGCGAAACGCTCCTCCGCGCGCGCGCGCGCCGCCGCGGCGAAACGCTCGCGGAGTCCCTTATCGGCAAGCAGAGAGCGCAGACCGGAGGCGAGCGCTCCCGCGTCTCCGGGCGGAACCAGAATGCCGGTGACCCCGTCCTCCACGATGTCCGGCACCCCCCCGGTTCGAGAGGCCACCGCGGGCAGACCGCAGGCCTGGGCCTCGACCGCGGACATGCCCAAAGCCTCATCGAGAGTCGGGAACACGAAGATGTCGGAGGCCTGAAGGTACGCGGCCACGTTGTCGACCCGGCCGGTGAAGGTCACGCGACCACGGAGTTCCGCGGCCTCCGCCTGCTTCCGCAGCCAGGGTTCGATCGAAATCACCTGACCCGAACCCGAACCGATGAGGACCAGGTGCAGCTCGGGAATATCGGCCAGGGCCGGCATCGCGGCAAAGAGGGTTTCGAGGCCCTTCCCTTCGATCAATCGACCGGTGTAGGTGACCAGCGTCTTGTCGGTGGGCAGACCGAGGATGCCGCGTTGTGCGATCTTCCGGCCGGCGTTCACGGGCGCGTACTCGGACATGTCGATGCCGTGCGGGATGCGATAGACCTTGCCGGACGGGAACCCCGCCGAAACCGCCTCGCGGCCTATGGCTTCGGAAATGGCGACCACGGCCCCCGCGCTTCGGAGCAGAACGTTCCTCATCCGGGCCAGGCCGTAGGCGGCGCGACGTTCGAGGTTGCTGCCCTGGCGGCCCCAAAGCGCGAGAGAACCGTCCAGCTCGCCATTCAGTTCCGGCCGAAGGACGAGAGCGCATCGGGTGCCGGCGATCGCGAGTCTGGCGGGAAGGGCGAGCACTCGCGTCCCGCCATTCATGAGCACATCGCTGTCCTGGGCCAGCCGGCGCGCCAGGCGAAGCGCTCCCGGAACCATGGCGAACTTCTTGCCCCGACCTTGTCCCGATGGACCGACGCGGTGAATCCGGACTCCGCCGTCGTCCTCGAGGGGCAGGAGGTCGTCGCTGGACCTTCGCGTGATGACATCGACCGAAAATCCCAGGCCGGCAAGGCCTTTGGCCAAAGACCGCGTGTGCTTCTCGCCCCCGCCCAGAACCGGGTGGTACGTCTCCGCCAGCACAACGACGCGCGGCTCAGACCGGGTGGGCACTACTGATCGTCGGCCTTCAGAACGTAGATCGGCTTGTTCTGGCTCTCGTGGTACGTGCGCATGAGCAGCTCCGCCATCAAACCGAAGTTCACGAGGAGAATTCCGGTCAGGAACGACAAGCCGCCGAAGAAGAGAAGCGGGCGCGAGCCGATGGCCTGGTCGAAGAACAGCTTGATGACCGAGAGGTAGCTCAGGATGGCGAAGCCCACCCCTCCGAAGAGCAGACCGAACAGGCCGAACAGATGGGCCGGTCTGGTCCCGTAGGTCATGAAGAACTTCACCGTGAACAGGTCGAGCAGGACGCGGGTGGTCCGGCCAATACCGTACTTGCTCACCCCCCGGGTGCGCGGGCGGTGGTTCACCACCACCTCGGCCACGCGCACGCCCATGGACGAGGCAACCGCGGGGATGAAGCGATGCATTTCCCCGTAGAGCCTTATCCCCTTGACCACGTCGGCGCGCAGGACCTTGAGCGAACAGCCGTAGTCATGAATCTCCACCCCGGTGGCCCAGGAGATCAGGCGATTGGCAAAGAAGGACGGGATCTTCTTGGACAGAGGATCGTGACGGTTCTTCCGCCAGCCGCAGACGATGTCGTAGCCCTCGCCCTCCTCGATCTTGCTCAGCATGGCGCCGATGTCGCGCGGGTCGTTCTGCAGATCGCCATCGGAGGTCACCACCAAAAGACCCCGGGCGTGGTCGAAGCCGGCCGAGAAGGCGGCGGTCTGGCCGAAGTTGCGGCGGAGGCGCAGGACCCGCAGCGCCGGATCGTCCTTCGCGAGGGCTTTGGCGCGTGCGCCGGTGCCGTCCCTGGAGCCGTCGTCCACGAGCAGGATCTCGTAGGGCCGATTCAGGGGATCAAGGGCGGTCTTCAGTTCGCGGTAGAGATCGTCCACATTCTCGATCTCGTTGAAGAGGGGAATGACGACCGAGATCTCGGGCTTCGCGTTCGCAGCCAGAGCCTCGTGGACCATTGCTCGATTCGCGGTCCTAGAACAGCTTGATCTTCGTGTTGTCGGCCGCGATGTCGGTCAGATCGACCACCGCGGCCGCCCCCACGCCCATGGTGATGGCGATGGTCTCGGAAATCTCTTCGCGGGTCGCCCCGTACTTGAGGGCCTTCTTGATGTGGCCCTCGATGCAGCCCTGGCACTTGAAAGCAAGACTGGCGGCGATGGCGACGAACTCCTTGGTCTTGCGATCGAGAGCCGAGGGCTTGTACGTTTCCTTGTAGAAATGAAAGTAGGCCTGTCGAAAACGAGGGTCGACCATGCTGTAGGAGGTGCTGGCCGGCTGCGCGGTTCCGTCTTCATCATCCTGGGGAAAGGGCTGATGGGGGGCTTTCTCGTCGCTCATTTACTGGTCCTTTCGAGAACGGGTTCGGGGGCGCGTGGCGCCACGGCTGAGACTTTAGACGCCGCGGCCTCCACCGGAGGAGGAGCGACCTCATCCACAAGGGACTTCACCGCCGCTTCATAAGGCTCTCGGGCATCGCGCCAGGCGCCGCCGTGACTCTTGCTCTCGGTCAGCAGCATGTGCGACGCGGGGCCCGCCAGCCTCGTCATCTCTTCGGCGATGGCGAAGGGAATGCGCAGGTCTCCCCGATTCGCCACGAAGAGAGAGGGTCGTCCCTGCAGCTTCGAGGCGGCGGCCAGCACGTCGACCTCCTCGGGATCAAAACCCCCTCGCTGCCGGATCCAGAAAAGGACGATGTCGGCCAGGGGCCATTGCGGCACCAACTTGAGTGCGGGAATTCCGTATAACCGGAAGCCCCGGAACAGACGCAGGTGGTGGCGGATGGTGTTGGGAAGGGAGTCGTAGGTGCTGTCCGCGATGAGGCCTTTGACGCGCGGGTCATCGGCCGCCTCCAGGGTCACCGTGGCCCCACCCAGGGAAACGCCCCACAGCACGATCGGCCCCAGCGACTTCGAGAGCGCGAAGTCGGTCGCGGCCCGGACATCGAACTTCTCGGTCAGGCCGAAGGTGGTCCGGTCGCCGCCGGAGGCCCCATGGTGGCGAAGATCGATGAGAAGGCAGTTGAAGCCCCAGACATGGAGAGGCTCCACCTTCTTGACCATTTCGATCCGGGTGCGGTTCAAGCCGTGAACCAGGATCACGGTGCCGCGAGGATGGTCGGCGGGGATCCACCAGCCCGAGATCGTGACCCCGTCCCTGCTGGTGAGGGTGATGTCCTCGCGGGGGATCGTGAACGAGGTCTTGACGTACTCGGCGTTGTCGCGGTCGGGCAGAGCGAAGCGGCGGCGGGTGGCGATGCCGCCGAGAGTGTAGGGAACAAAACCGAAGAGGAAGAAGACCGCGGCCAGAAACAAGAGCATCAGGATCCGCTTCCACCAGCGGCCCTTCTTCTTCGGACGGGGCAAGGGAACGGCGTTTGGGGGGGCGGCGGTTTGTGAATCCAAGCCGGGGAGTTTAGCCCGGGACCCCCGGGCGGCCCCATCCGCGGCGACCATGGATGGGCGGGGATGAGACCCCGGGTGTGCGTTCGCTACAATCGGCGTTCGATGTCGAAGCCTGCCGAGAAGACCCATTCAAACGCCGTGGAAGCGGTGCACATGGGCGCGCTCGCCGTCTCTGCCCTCGGACTGGCCTTCGGCCTCGCGACCCGACGGGCCGACTGGGTCGGCATGGGCGTCTCCCTCGTCCTTCTGCTGCCGCCGTTGCGGATCGCCACCTCGGTCGTCGGAGAAGCACACGCGGGCCGAATCAGAGTCGCCGTGATGGGAATCATCGTCCTCATTGTTCTCTTCGTCTCTCGACGGGTTTCCTGAGCGCTCAAACGAAGATTTCTTCTCAGCCAAACCCTGTCCCGCCCTCGCCGTGGGAATGACAGAAAAGTCGCAGGAGTTCGCGACCGTGGGCGCGGAGATCCATGTGAAGTGTCGAAATACCGCCACAACCGCGAAGACGGCAAGAAGGGCCAGAAGGGTCGCTGACCCGAGAAGGCCATAGATTGGAGCCTAGGAGGCGCGACTCAGGTCGCGCCTCCTTCCGTCTGCGAAAGGCGTCGGGCCCGTGGAGGTCAGCGACCCGGCAGCTTCGACAGGGTCAGGCTCACTTCCTTTCGCACCTCCGGTTCGGGATCCTTGTTGAGGATCTCGATGAGGGCGGGGAGAGCCGGCCTGGCCGCCTCTCCCATGTTGCCGAAGGCTCGGACCACGTGGAGGCGCACCAGCGCGGAGGGGTCATGCAGGGCCTCGATGAGGGCGGGGACCGCTGGCGCCGCGGCGGCGCCGATCTTTCCGATGGTGCGGGCGGCTCGATAGCGACGGGCTTCTTTCGGGTGCTTCAGTTCCTGAAGGAGAAGCGGAATCATGTCCGGCGAAGCGCCGCCGATCTTGCCGATGGCGGTGAGAGCGCCGGTCTTGCCCGCACCTCCGTCCTGACGGGCCAAAGCCACCAGAGCGGGAAGGGCCGGCCGCGCGATGTCTCCCATCTCGCCGAGGGTCCAGGTGGCGAAGGCGCGGACGCGCGGATCCTCGTGCTTCACTCCCCGGATCAAGTTTCCTACGGAACTCTCACCCGGCAGGCCCATGTAGAACGCGGTCCGCGCCGCTTCAAATCGCACCCGAGGCTGCGGGTCATCCACCGCGAGCGTCACCACGGCGGCCTTCAAAGCCGCAACGTCCGGGTCAGAGGTGGAGTCCGGCCAGGAAGCGGACTGCGCGCTCACGCTTTGGAGCACGCGCTCTTGGACGCCCTCCACAACCGCGTTGGTCAGGCGCTCGAGTAGAACCCTCGGGGCGGTCACGTCTTCGGATTCGGGAGGGTCGGGGTTCTTCAAGAGCCAGGCCGCTATCTGCCGGTGACCGATCTGATTGAAGTGGTCGTAGTCGAGAAAGAGTCCCGCCGGCGCGTCGAACTTCTCGAGGGCGGGAAGGAGGTCGAGGAAGGGGATACCCTGGGCGGCGGCGAAGTCCGCCAGGCGTCTTTGCACCGAGGGCGACGGCGCCGGTGGCTCCACCTGAAACCGGAATGGAAAGACCACGATGTGAAAGGTGGCGCCGTCCGCGGTGACGGCGGCGCGCAGCGCGCGCACCTCCTCGAAGAAGAGTCGGAAGGCGTTGTTCACGCGGTCGGCGTCGGGTGCGGTGAAGAGTTCCTCCACGGCCCCGATCTCGCGCCTCGATGCGCCGAGGGCCATCCGGACGGCAGAGGAATGCTTGAACAGGGTCAGGAGGAATCCCGGCGGCTTGGTCAGGTTGATCTGAAGTTCCGCGAGGTCATTCAGACACACGGCCAGGATCACCTCTGTCGGCTTGTACTTCCGGCCGATCCGTTCATACGCGATCCGCTCCTGTCGAGTGGACCAGCCGGGCAAGGCCACGTTGAAGACGTCCACCGATCGACCTGAAGCGCGCATGGAGCGTTCAAGAATCTGGGGAAACGCCTGGACAGCCTCTACCCCATGGCCGTAGGCCACGCTGTCGCCCAGGATGATGATGCGGGTCAGGTCATCCCTGGTCTCAACGGGTCGGGTGATATCGCGCATCCCGTCGACGTTGGTCTCTTCATCGGGCGGGTATCCCTCGCCCTTTTCGAGGGTATAGAAGTCGCCGCCATCCTCAAAGCGCTCACTCCAGTCCCACAGATACTCTTCCCTCTGGACCGGAGGCGGCTCGCCCAGACGGGCAAGGCCCTCGATGAGACCGCCGAAGATGAACGTTGACGCTACGGCGAGGGCCAGGTTACGAAGCGGGGTCGAGGCACGCGATGGGTTCAAGGCAGGCGATTTTAGGCCTCCGCTCGACTCGGCCACCTCAACGACGAGGAGGGAGATCGTCTTTGGCGAGAAGGGAGCGGGGCCGGGTGCTGATGTGGATCGCACGGGTCGGGGCGTATGGCGTGAGTAACCGCAGTCCGTCTTCGACGTTCACGCCATCCGAGCCGAGCAAGGAGCCACACGATTCCGAAGTCTGTTCGGCACAGTGGCGACGCGCGAGGCGTCCCCGTCGCGGCGACCCACATCAGCGCCCGGTCCCGCGGGCCACATCAAGGATGCCCGGCGCCTGGGCGGTCAGGCCTTGGCGACGGCTCGCTGCGCGATCAGGCCGTCGAGTTCAGCCCGGAGCTTGGGCAGGATCTCGTCATAGGTGAAGGCGCCGAGCGGCGCCTTCTGGCGCTTGAGGTTGACGTGGGTAGGGCCGCACCACAGGCCGAGGTCGGCGTCGTCGGTCTCCCCCGGGCCGTTCACGCGGCAGCCCATGACGGCAATGGTGAGGGCATGGTCCTTCGCATAGACCGTCATCTCCTTCACCGCCTCCGCCAGTTCCACAAACTTCTCGTTCTCTACCCGCGAGCAGGACGGGCAGGAGATGACGTTCAGGGTGTGATCGTCGAACACCGGCACCGAGCGGAACCGGCCCGCCGCGATGTCCTCGAGGATCTGCTTCCCCACCGTGATCTCCTCGTGCTTGCGCGGATTCGGCAGGGTGAGGCTGACCCGGAGGGTATCGCCAATGCCTCGCGGCAAGAGCTGCTCGAAGGCCACGCGGGTCTTGATGATGCCCTCGGGCGGTATTCCGGCCTCGGTCACGCCGAGGTGAAGGGGCACGTCGGCGCGCGCGGCCACGAAACGGTTGTTTCCCTCGATGACCTTGCGCGGGTGCGAATCCTTGAGGCTGACCACGTACTGATCGAACTTCGCTTCATCGAGAAGGGCGCAGTGGGCGAGAGCCGACTCGACCATCGCGGCCACATCGTCCTCGGGGTACTTCGCTTTCATATCCGGATCGACGCTGCCGCAATTGACGCCCACGCGAATCGCGCAGCCATGGTCCCTCGCGACCGCGGCCAGGAAGCCAACCTTCTCCGCAACGCTCTTCTCCTTCTCGTGATGGTAGAGGTGCCCGGGGTTGTAGCGGAACTTGTCGACGTGCGGCGCGACGGTTGCGGCGAGGCGATAGTTCTCCTGCAGATCGACCACCAGATTCGCCTTCGTCTGTTTGCGGATCTCGACCAGCGCGGCCACGTCCTTCGGCGAGTCAACGGCGATGCGCACCAGGTCTCCGCCGGCTTCCCGGATCTTCTCGGCCTGCTCCACCGTCGCATCGATGTTCTGCGTCTTGGTCGCGCACATGCTCTGGACGGCCACGCGATGCCGGCCACCGATGAAGATCGACCCGGCTCGGACCGATCGGGTTTCGTTTCTCTTCATGGCTCGACTTCTTACCACAGACGACCAAGTCGCTGAAAATCATGGACATGGATCAAGTCTTCGGGAGCAAGACCGCTGCGGGCACGATATTATTCGGAAAGATATAGAAAATATGATTGACATGAAGTGAGATTGTGATCTAGTATCCACTTGTCGCCGCCAACTGCCACGCGTTGGGGCGACACGGATACCCCAAAACATAGAGATTCCAAGGAGAACCCAAATGTCAATCGTCCGATTTGACCCCTTCCGAGAACTGACCATGGCCCAGAACCGCATCAATCATGTCCTGGCCGACGCCTTCACCGGTGCGGGAACCGATGCCTTCGATTTCCTGCCCGCGGTCGACATTCGCACCGGTGCCGATCATTCCCTCATCATCGAAGCCGACCTCCCCGGCATCCCCAAGGACGGGATCTCGGTCAACATCGAGAACCGCACTCTGACCCTGAAGGGCGAGCGCAGGCGCGAAACCAGCGAGCACGACGAAAAGGCCGGAATCCATCGCGCGGAGCGCGTGTTCGGCTCCTTCGTTCGCGCCTTCCAACTGCCCGAGTCGGCGGACGGCTCAAAGGTGCGAGCCGACTACAAGGACGGGGTGCTCAAGATCACCGTGCCGGTGGCCGAGCAGGCCAAGCCCCGCTCCATCGCGGTCCAGGTGGCCTGATCGCAAGGCGGGCGCTTCCCCCTTGGGGTTGCGTCCGAGGGCGGTTTCTGCCCCTCGTCACCGAGGCAGCAAACCGCCCGTTTCGTTCGCTTTAAGCGTCTCACCCGTGCTACCTTGGGGTGATGGCGCGAATCGCGATTGATGTCCGGAAGTGGCGGGACTACGGCATTGGCACCTACGTGCGGAACATCGTGCGGGCCCTCGCCCTGATCGACCGCGAGAACACCTACTTCCTCTTCTGCCATCACGAGGACGTTCCCACCCTCATGGACCTGTCCGAGAACTTCGTCCCGGTGGTGAACGAAGCTCCCGGCTATTCGCTCAGGGAACACCTGAGTCTGCCCCGGCAGGTCCGCAGGCTGGGAGCGGATCTATTTCACGAGCCGCACTACGTCCTGCCCCTGTTCCTGGGCTCGAGGTCGGTGGTCACCGTGCACGACTGTATCCACCTGCGCTTCCCGGAGTATCTGACCCATCCCGCGGCGGTTCACTATGCCCGCTTCATGATGGGGAGCGCGATCCGGCGAGCCCGGATCGTCTTTACCGTCTCTGAAGCCAGCAAGCGCGACATCCTCCACTTCTTTCCGAAGACCGAGCCCGGACGCATTCACGTGGTCTCGAACGCCATCGACACTGAGCTGCTGGCTGCTCCCGATCAGGAGGATCTCGACCGGGTGAAGGAGCGCTATCAGATCGCCCAGCGTTTCATCCTGTACGCCGGCAACATCAAGCCGCACAAGAATCTTCCCCGGCTCATCGAGGCCTTTGCCCGCCTCCGCGCGACCCCGGGCCACGAGGACGTCCACCTTATGATCATCGGAGACGAGATCGGCAAGACGCCCGAGTTGCGCCGCCGCGTGGAGTCCTTCCGTCTGCGGCCCTTCGTCCGCTTTTTCGGATTCGTGCCCGAAAAGACGCTCGCCGCCCTCTACCGCCTCGCCACCGTGTTCGTATTCCCCTCCCAATACGAGGGCTTCGGCCTGCCCCCGCTCGAAGCCATGGCCTGCGGCACTCCGGTGGTGACCTCGAACGTGTCTTCTCTCCCCGAGGTGGTGGGCGACGCCGCGGTCCTGGTCGATCCCGACGATGGCGAAGCGATCGCGGAAGGCCTCTCGCGCGTGCTCGACGATCCGGCCTTCGCGGCCGAGCTGCGCGCGAAGGGTCTGATCCAGGCCAAGAAGTTCAACTGGGAGGATTCGGCGCGACGAACGCTCGCCGGTTACCGGGAAGCCCTTGGCCAGTAGGCCGGACCGAGGAGCGAAGACCCGCACGACCGCGGGCACGGCTCTGGTGCACGACTGGCTGACCGGGTTCCGCGGGGGCGAACAAGTTCTCCTTTCCCTGGCCCGCATGTTTCCCGAGGCCCCGATCTTCACTCTTCTGCATGTCAAGGGCTCGCTCCCCGCGGAGTTGGAGTCGCGCACCATAAGGACGTCCTTCATCGGCAAGCTCCCCTTCGCCCGGCGCCTCTACCGCCACTACCTGCCGCTCTTCCCCCTGGCCGCTCGCGGTCTCGATGTCCGTTCCTTCGATCTGGTGATTTCGAGTTCGCACTGCGTGGCGAAGAGCGTCACCCCCGGCCCGAACGCGCGCCACATCTCCTACTGCCACACTCCCATGCGCTATGTCTGGGACCGCTTCGACGACTATTTCGGACCCGAGCGCATGGGCCGGGTGGGGAGCGGGGGGCTGCGGGTCATGGCCGGCCGCCTGCGGGCCTGGGACGTGGCCACCGCGCCTCGCGTTCACCAGTTCGTCGCCAATTCCCAGACCGTGGCCGACCGGATCCGGAATTTCTATGGGCGCGACTCGACCGTCATCGAACCCCCGGTGGACACCGACTTCTTCACCCCGGGAGAGGACGATCCGGCCTCGCCCGACCCCGACTACGACCTGGTGGTTTCAGCGCTCGTGCCCTACAAGCGGATCGACCTCGCCATCGACGCCGCCAACCTGACCGGGCGAAGGCTGCTGGTGGTCGGAAGCGGCCCCGAGGAATCGCGGCTGCGCGCCCGGGCCGGAGCGAGCGTCGAGTTCCTGGGCCACGCCGACCGAGACCGCCTGCTCGGCCTCTACCGGGGTTGCCGGGCCCTGGTCCTGCCTGGCGTCGAGGATTTCGGAATCGTGGTGGCGGAGGCGCTCGCCTGCGGTCGTCCCGCGGTGGTCAATGCCAAGGGCGGCGGGGCCGAGATCGTCAACCGGGGCGAGTTCGGCCAGACCTTCACCGGGTTTTCCGGAGCGGCAGTGGCCGAAGCCCTCCGCCAGCTTGTTCCGAGCCGGTTCAGTAGACTCAAGCTGAGACAAAGAGCCGAAACGTACTCACGCGCCCGGTTCGAAGAGCGGTTCCGTTGCATCGTCGACGAAACGGCTCCCCAAGAAGGCGAGGCGGTGCGAAAAGAGCAGGCAGGCTGGAAGGACCCGCAGAGCCTGGAACCAGAAGGCCCGGAACCAGAGGGATAGAACGTTTGCGAAAACGGAAACAGCGACTCACGGAAACCTTCCTCGCCGTCGACATGACGGCGGTCGCAGTGGCGTGGATGGCCGCCTACTACGCCCGTTTCAATTCCACCCTCTTCACCACTCCCTTCCCGCCCTACAAGGGCGTGCCGCTGGTTCGAGATTACGCTGAGCTCCTGCCCGTCATTCTGGGTGTCGCCGCCATCGTTTTCGCGTTGCAGGGCCTGTATCGCCTGCGACGTCCGATCAGCTCCGTCGACGACTCCCTGCGCACCGTGGCCGCCTTCATCGTGACCGCGGCCCTGGCCCTGGGCCTCACCCTCTACATCCGGATCTACTTCCGGTTCGCGCCCGAGGTGGCGCCGCGAGCCGAATATTCGCAGGGCGTCTTCGTGCTCTTCGTGGCCTTCGGAGCGCCCCTGGTCATCGCCTCGAGACGGCTCCTTCAGGCCTGGTTCGAGAGATCCTGGGCCCGGGGCGAGAACGCGGTTCGAATTCTGGTGGCCGGAACTTCGGATCTCGGTCAGACGGTGGCGCGAAAGCTGGCGGCCCAGAGCCGACTCGGTTTTCATGTGGTCGGATTCCTCTCCGAAACCGATGCGCCCGAGACGGAAACCACCGGGCCGCCGATCATCGGCAAGCTCACCGATGCCAACGAGGTCATCGCCACGAAGTCGATCGACGCGGTCTACGTGGCCCTCTCCGTCGATCAGCACGCCGCCATGGTCGATCTGGTGAAAAACCTCAACAACCAATTTGTCGACGTCCGGATCGTGCCCGACCTCCTGCAGTGCCTGACCCTGCGCTCGGGTATCGAGGACCTGGACGGCATCCCCATCGTCTCCTTGAACGAGACGCCCATGCACGGACCGGCGGCGCTGGTGAAGCGGCTCATGGATATCACCGGAGCCCTGGCGCTTCTGATCGCGCTCACCATCGTTCCCATCCTTCCCGCGATCGTGGTGGCCATTGCTCTCAAGGGTGGGAAGGGCCCCATCCTCTACACCCAGGAGAGGATGACGGTGGACGGCCGCCGCTTCCCGGTCTACAAGTTCCGCACCATGATCGAAGACGCCGAGGCAGGAACGGGACCGGTGTGGGCCACCGACGGAGACCCCAGGCGAACCGCGGTCGGCGCGTTCCTGCGCAAGTACAATCTCGACGAGTGGCCCCAGCTGCTCAACATCATGAAGGGCGACATGAGCCTGGTGGGACCGCGCCCCGAACGGCCCTCCTTCGTGCACGAATTCAAGAACCACATCCCGAACTACATGCTCCGGCATCGCGTGCGCAGCGGCCTCACCGGATGGGCCCAGGTCCACGGCTGGCGGGGCAACTCGAGCCTGGAGAAGCGCATCGAGTTCGATCTGTACTACATCGAGAACTGGTCGTTGTTCCTCGACCTCAAGATCCTGGTTCTCACCCTCTTCCGGGGGTTCGGCCAGACCCACGCGTACTGATTCCTCATCGACCCGAAGGAAACGAAAGCTCCACGAAATGCCACGCACTCTCGTCACCGGCGGCGCCGGCTTCATCGGATCTCACCTGTGCGAGTACCTGCTCGACCGGGGCCATTCCGTGGTGGCGATGGACAACCTCCTCACCGGCGATCTCGCGAACATCGAACGACTGACCGGGCGCGAATTCGTCTTCGTCAAGCATGACGTCACGAACTACATCGCCCTCGAAGGCAGCCTCGACTACATTTTCCACTTCGCCTCGCCCGCCTCCCCCATCGACTACCTCAAGCTGCCCATCCAGACCCTGAAGGTCGGCAGCCTGGGGACCCACAACGTTTTGGGGCTGGCCAAAGCCAAGAAGGCGCGCATCCTGCTGGCCTCCACCTCCGAGGTCTACGGCGACCCGCTGGTGCATCCGCAGCGCGAGGATTACTGGGGCAACGTGAATCCCATCGGGCCCCGGGGGGTCTACGACGAAGCGAAGCGTTTCTCCGAAGCGATGGTGATGGCGTACCACCGGTTCCACGGCGTGGAGACGCGAATCGTCAGGATCTTCAACACCTACGGTCCCAGGATGCGGGTGAAAGACGGCCGGGCCATCCCCGCCTTCATGAGCCAGGCCCTCAGAGATGAGGACGTGACCGTCTTCGGCGACGGCACCCAGACCCGCAGTCTGTGTTTCGCTTCCGACCTGGTCGAGGGGATCTACCGTCTGATGCGGTCGGACGAAAGCGATCCGGTGAATATCGGGAACCCGCAGGAGCTGACCATCCTGGACCTCGCGAAGAAGGTGATCGCGGCCACGGGCTCGAAGAGCCGGATCGTGGAACGGCCCCTGCCCGAAGACGACCCGAAGATCCGCCAGCCCGACATCACGAGGGCCCGCAAGCTCCTCGGATGGGAACCCAAGGTGAGCCTGGACGAAGGCCTCGTCCCCACCATCGCCTACTTCAGAACGAAGCTGGGAATCGGCTGAAGCGCGGCACGATGTCGCCGCGCAGGTTCGAGGTGGCGCCTGCGGCAGGCGCGCCCGCGACCCGAGCCAGAAAGAATCCCCGTCATCGCGAAGGCCGCATCGTTCTGCGTGCCTGAAGCGATCTCGCCGACATCCTCGTGGCGGCCCGGGGGGCCGGGCCCCGATGTGGGTCGCCGCGTCGGGGACGCCTCGGGCGTCGGCACTGACTGGCGAACTTCGGAATCGTGCGCCTCCTTGCTCGGCTCGGATGGCGTGAACGACGCTGACGGACCGCGGCGACTCACGCCATACGCCCCGGCGCGTGCAACCCACATCGGGGCCCGGCCCCCCTCCCATGTCGCCAAGAACACCCGGTCGAGAAATCGCCTGAATCAAGCGCTTTCAAAACGAGTCTTATGCCGCGGCACGACGGTAGCGCGCACAGGTTCGAGGTTGAGCCTGCGTTTCGCACGCCCCGGGCCGCACCCCCGTGACGCCACCCCACCCAGGCGGTCACGGCCGAAGGCCGTCGCAGGCTCGCAATGACGGAAAGGGCCTGAAATGTTGCGTATTCGAACGGGCTTGAAATGGGGCTTGCGGCGCTACTTCTTCGGCTGCGCCGGAACGTATTCTCCGCACCAGTCGGAGGCGGTGACCCGCGGGAACTTGGCCATCCGCATCGGGTCCGGGTCGGCCGGCGGCGCATGCCGGCGACAATGGAGAACCTCGGATCCATCGATGGCGCGGCTGAAGCGGCAGTTGTTGCAGGCCGCGGCCGGGCCATCGTCCAATCTGGTTTCCACGAACGCACCATACGCTGCAGGGGGCGTTCGCACCACTACCCGGCCGCCCGGGAGGAAGCCGTCGCGGCCGACGGCGAGTACCTCCTCTTCACTTGGCAGGAGGCGGCCGGCGACCTCCGGGTGAGGGACCGCGCCACCTCAGTTGATGGCGGGAGGGTCGAGCAGGCTCGAATCAGTGCCGGCGTCGGCGGGGACCGGCGCGCCCAGATTTGCCTCGCCGCTCTGGATCAGCGCGTAGCGCGTGCTGATCGGCCCGAACATCTCGTAGATCGCCACGGAGGCCAGGACGATCGCGGAGACGATCGGTGCGTAGTTCTTGAAGCGGCCCTCGATGGTGATGGTGAGGCCGACCGCGAGTCCGGCCTGGGCGAGTAGAGCGAAGCCGAGGAAGTTCTGAACCGCGGGAGTGAGCGAGAGGTGCCGCGCCGCCACGCGGGCGCCCACGAACTTGCCCAGGGCGCGGCCCACGACGTAGACGACCCCGAGCCACCCGAGCGCCCGCACCAGGGTGAGGTCGAGATCGGCTCCCGCCAGAACGAAGAATATGGCGTAGAAGGGCGGGTCCGTGCCGGACAGGGTCTCGAACAAGCGGCGGCTTCCCTTGGAGAGATTCACCATCGTCGCGCCCACGGCCATGCTCGCGATCAACGTCGAGAGGTCCATCATCCGCGCAGCGCCGACGCAGAACAGGATCGAACCGGCCATGAGAATGAGCAGTTCTCCGGTCTCGGTGACCTGGGACGACCAGATCGAGAGCACGACGCCCACGATGTAACCGAGCGCCACCGAGCCCACCAGTTGCCAGACGAGCGGGAAGATCGAGACGTAAAGCGAGTGAAACAGGTTCCCCGAGCCAAGCGATGCCGTGAGGTCGATGGCCGAAGCCACCAGGCTGTAGGCAACGATGCACAGGATATTGTTGATGGCGATGATGCCGAGCAGGATCTCGGTGAGCGGGCCCGAACTGTCGGTCTCGCGAATCACCATAAGGGTCGACGCAGGCGCGGTCGCGATCGCCACCGCACCGAGCAGAAACGCGACCTGCCAGGGCTGCCCGAATACGAGCATGCCCACGGTCACGATGGTTGCCGCCAGCGCCGACTCGACGAGAGTGACGATCAGAAACTGGCGGCCGGTCCGCCGCAGCCGGTCCAGTTCGAACACGGTGCCGATCGAGAAGAGCATGAGCCCCAGCGCGACCTCGCTGAGAATCTCGAGGGCGGTGAGGTTCTCCCGGGTCACCCACCCGAGCACGGAAGGGCCGAGGACCACGCCGGCGATGATGTAGCCGGTGACCTCGGGAACCCGGACGAACTTGACCAGATGCCCGGCCAGCAGCGCGAGCAGCAGGATGAGGCCCAGCGAGGTCAGTGCGTTCATCTACTCGACCAGCAGACCGACGGCGCGGCCGCCTCTAAGAAGCTCCACGAACACCGCCCCATCCCGGCGGATCGAGAGCAGGCGGCGCAGCTGCGGAAGGTCGCGGGGCGCGGCGAAGTCGACCCGGAGCAGCCGGTCGCCCGGCCGGATCCCCGCTACCGCCTCGCGGCTCCCCGGTCGTACAGACTCGATCGGGAAGCCTGCCGGGTTGGACTCCAGGGTGAGGCCGCTTTTGTCTTCCACGGCATCAGCGGCCGCTCCTTCCATGGCCAGGAGCGAAAGCGCGATGGTCAACGTTCTCGGCCCTCGCTTCACCACGAGCTTTAGCGGCTCGGAAGCGGGCTGCAGAAGGGGGGCCAGGTCTTCGCTCGTCTGCACCGGTTGCTCGCTCAGCTTCACGATGACGTCTCCGGGGCGGAGCGCGGCGCGGTCGGCTGGGTATCCGCGCCAGGTTTCCGTGATGAGAATGCCCGAGTCGGTGCGCAGGTGGGCAGCCTGGGCCGGCGTAAGCGGGCTGGCTTTCAGGCCGAGGTCGCGCCAGAGACGTCCGTTGGTACTCGAGGCCCCAAAGAGCAAACCGGACACGCTGCCCGTCGAGACCGCGACGAGTCGACCGTCACACTGGAGGATGATGGCCACAAGCCGGCCGTCCATGTTGAAGATGCCCCCACCCAGCATCATTCGCGACAGGCTGATGCTGGTCTCAACTTCCTCGAGAGGGTATCCGCCACAAATAGTGGGCGTCGATCCGATGAGGTTGCCAGGACTGTGGCGGGCTCCGACCTGGTCGCGCCAGGCGGCCAGGAGCCACTGGCCGGCCTGGGGGCCGTCGTCGCCGCCGTGCGGGGCCGGGGTGAGGTCCTCAACGCTGGTGAGCTGCATGCCCACAAGGGGTAGATCGGGTCCCGCAGCCCCGGCGAGGGCGGGCAGGTTCTCGCCCGACGCGGTTGCCACGAGCGTCGTCTCCGGCGCCCTGGTCCCCGCGGCCGCGCCGACCACGGTCCGTGAGTCCCAGACGATGCCGCTGACGTCGAGATGGGCCAGCCGGACGACATGCGGATCGATGTCGCCGGCGACCAGGGCGAAATATTCGGTCATCCGGTCCACGCTGGTGCGGAGGGACAGGCGGTA
>JAQBHL010000074.1:0-3040 GCA_032127745.1 Acidobacteriota bacterium | reverse complement strand
CGGGTCGGAGAATCTGGTGGAGATCCTTGGGTTTCTCGAGACTCAGGGGTTTGTGCACAAGGCTGGCGACTCCTGGCAGCGCCGAGCGGTCCCCTGGGAAGCGCGAAGCGGTTCCCAGCGGGGGCGCGAAGCCCACCCTCGGGGTGTTGGACGCCTCAGGCTACCCCGCCGATACCGTCTCGCTGCGTAGCGTGTCGTCCGACAACTTCGTGATTCAGGACGTCACGTAGACCGCGAGAATCGAAGCCGCGGGTCCGCGGTCTCGACGTACGCGCCGGCTAAGGAGTGATAAGCGCGAGCCCGGGGAAGTGGGTGCGGTATCGGCTTTCGTCGCCGGTAGCCAACGTCAGGCCCTCCGCCAGGGCATGCGCGCCGATGTAGAAGTCTGGCAGCGGTGAACTCTTCGTGCCACCCGCCCGCCGGTACTTTACGAACGCCTGCGCTGCTAACCAGCCGGCCGCGTAGGGAAGGGGAAGGCGCTGGAAGACCGCCGGATCGAGCCACCGGTCAAGATCGGCCGCGCTGTCGAAAGCCGCCGCGAGTTCGGCGTAGATGATCGGATTGATCAGAATCGGCCCTTGCGCGGCGGCGGCCCGGAACTGGGATTCAGACCACGCCAGCCAAGCAGGATCGGCGGTGGCGATATCCAGCAGGACGTTGGTGTCGAAAAGAATCAATCCTCACCGCGCGTGAGGGCCATTACTTTCGCTGTCGTCACGCCAGAGGTGGCCGTGCCTCGGGCCTTCTCCAGCCATGCTTCAACTGACGACGGCGTGGCGCGCCGCATACGAAACGCCTCCAGCCAGCGAGCGAGTTGGTCCACCTCCGGGGCCGGCAGCTTCTCGATGGCTGTCTCGATTTCAGCGATGGTACTCACGGCCGGAATCTAACACGCCGCTTCCCGCGGCCCTCGTCAATCTCTGCGTCGACCTCCTCCTGGGTCCGAGTTCCCGGCGGAAGAGCCCTAATGAAGGCCAGCAGTTTCGTGATCGCCTCGGGCCGACCTCCCGCGGACTTCACCTGAACGCGGACTTCGACGCTCACCACGTTCTCGGGGAGTGGCCCATCGAGCCGCAGTTCTCCGTTCTCGATGTGCGCGCGGATGGTCACAGTCTCGGTCATTGGTGGTGTCTTGGGCTCGAGGAGGATACCGCGGGAGCATCTCGCGAGGAGCAACCCGATCCCGACTCCGAACCTGGCCCCGATCCCGAGCCCGTTCGCATCCTAAATCCCCAGCAGCCGTAGGATTGCGGGGGCGAAGGCACCAAACCCTATGACTGATTCCCTCATTTCCGTGGACCCCGGCGTCATGCTGGGCAAACCCGTCATCCGCGGCACTCGAATCACCGTGCACCCCCGAACCTGGCCCCTTCCAGACCGCTCACGACCCTAGTGAGAACTGTGCAGCTTCTCCTGGACCCACGCACGAACAAGGGCAGTTTGATCCACCCCCTGAGAGGATGCGATATCCCTCAGGGCCTTCATCTCCTCAGGCGTCAGAGGCACCGTCACGCCCCGTATTGGCCGTTGCGTGAAGACCGGCGCTGAGACTTCTACAAGCTCATCCGAGAACTCGGTGACGTCGTGGGTATCCCAAAAGGCTGCCAGTTCGCCGATCGAATCCGTCTTTGGAATGTTCATACTTTCTTCCAGCCCAAATACCGCTGCTTCTCGGAAGCGGTCATCTCGCGGGTGGTCACAGGATACCCCCGCCCGTCCGGAAACGAGATGATCACGCAGAGTAAATACCGGCCGGCGTCGGTCTGTCCCAAGACCTGATAGACGGGATTCAGGCCAGCCGTCTTCGCTCGCAGAACCAGCGATGGGCCAAAGCAGACCTCTTCAACCTCCTGGGGCTGAACCCGGTGTCTCGCGATGTGCGCCACGCGATCGTCGCTCCAGACCAACTCCGAGATCACCATCGGATTCTAAGCAGCCCTATCGACATTCAAGCGCTCCCGTTCATATGTGCTCGTAGGGTACGGGTGCCGTGGGCCGGATCAGGTCCCGCTGATCGTACGCTCAAGAATCACGGGCGGATCTTCTTCCGTGCGGCCGAACGAGCCTCCCGCGGGCGGTCACCCCTGAAGTCATTCGCAGTTGGGGGGCTCTGGCGCGCGCCGGCTGCGGGCTACGGCGGGGTCTCCCCCAACGCCGAGAGGTTTCAGGGGACGCCCGCCCTTGCTCTGGCTCCCGCGCGCCTCCGAGTCGTGGCCGGTTCCGGAATTGGAGCCGGGATCGGGTTCGGGTTCAGAAAGCCCTTCGTCGCGCCGGGACCCCAAACGGCCTCCCCCGGTACGAACATGGCGCTATGGAAGAATCTCTCCCTGTGAAGACCATTCGCGACGGGCCGGACGACGACTCGAAGGTGGGCATTGGTGGTGGCTTCGACAGGCTCAGCCACCGTTCGGAGCCCGGCTCAGCGACCGGTTCCGCGGCGCTCACCCGCGACTCGGGCCCGGGGGGGCTGATTTCGATCCTCAAGGGGCTCGAGATCGAGAAGAGCCTGGCCACCGACCCCGTGGTCGTGGCCCTTCGGTACTACCCCGCCACCTCCGGGAGCTTTGCGCCTCTTCCTCCTGACCTGGCTCCCAAACTCGTCGAGTACCTGCACGGCCGTGGCCTCGATCAGCTCTACACGCACCAGCGAGCGGCCTATGACCTGGCTAAGGCCGGGAAGAGTTTCGTGGTGACGACGCCCACGGCCTCGGGGAAGACGCTTTGCTACAACCTGCCCATCCTTGACGCCATCATCAAGGACACCGACACGCGGGCGCTGTACCTCTTCCCCACCAAGGCGCTGGCTCAGGATCAGCTTGCCGAGCTTTACGCGACCATCGAGGCTCTGGGCGAGGACATCGCTACCTTCACCTACGACGGCGACACGCCGCAGGATGCTCGGAAGGCCATCCGGTCGAAGGCGCACATCGTGGTGACGAACCCCGACATGCTGCACAAGGGGATCCTGCCGCATCACACGAAGTGGGTGAAGCTGTTCGAGAACCTGAAGTACGTGGTGATCGACGAGCTGCACATGAAC
>JAQBHL010000073.1:0-4754 GCA_032127745.1 Acidobacteriota bacterium | reverse complement strand
GAGATCGGCCCCCTCGCGGTAGAGCCGGTTCCGGACCGCCGCTTCCGCCACGGTGACGAACAGGTCTCCGCTGCTCGGGAACAAAGTCCCCGCTCTGGTCCGGGTCGCCTCGAAACCCGGCTGGTCGCCGGTGAGATACTGCGCGGCGGCAAGAGCGGAGAGCGCCTCGGGCGATGAGGGATTCACCGAGAGAGCCTGGTCCGCCTCGGCCCGGGCGGCGGGGAAGTCCTCGATGGCGAGGAGCAGGCCCGACCGGTACGCGCGCGCCGCCACGTAGTTGGGATCGGTCTTGAGGGCGGCGTCGATCAGATCCGGCACGCCGCCCTCGCCGTCGAAGTCCCGGGCCCGAGCGAGGCCGAGAAGCGCCTGGGGTTGATGGCGGTTTTCGGCCAGAACCGACTCGAAGGCGGATCTGGCCTCGGTGCCGTTGAACTTTTCGAGGAACAGCTCTCCGGTGCGGAGGCGGGCCTCGTGGGTCTGGTCAAGGGCGGCGGCTTCGTCGAACGCCCTCAACGCATCCTTGAATGCGCTCGGGTTGGAGGCTCCGAGGTATCGACAGGCTCGACCCACGGCGATCAGGTCCGAGGCGCTGCTGGCGCGACCTGAGTTGTACGCGGCGATCAACCGCTCGAAACGCACGGCGGCCTCGGCGCGAAGACCGCGTTCGTAGAGCAGGATACCGAGCGAGGCCTCGGCCGCGAGAGAGTCCGCGGCCTTGAGGGCAATGGCTCGGGCGAACGCGGTTTCCGCCTCCGCGCGCCGTCCCCGGATCACGAGGACATCGCCCAGGACGTTCCAGGCGCTACCGGACCGGGCGCTCCTCGCGATGAAACCGCGAACCGTGTCTTCGGCCTCAGAGTGGGCTCCCGTCTCCAGCAGAGTCCGCACCAGAGTGGAGAGGGAAGAGGCGCTCTGCGGTGCATCGGTCAGAGCGGCCCGGCCGGCCTCGAGCGCGCGGTCGTACTGTCCCCGCCGCAGGGCGTCTGTAGCCGACACCATGGGATCCGGGCGCGCGGTCCCCGGTCGCACTTCTTGTCCCAGGGCCTGGACCCGCAGGCCCGGCGCCCCCGATCCGAGCGTGGCCAGGCCCAGAATCAGGGCCGCCCGGACTCCGCCCGCCGGATGCGCACGGGAAGCGGTCATGGTCTTCCGGACCCTCGCTTCTTCTTGATCTCCTCGCTCTTCATGGCGAGGTCCAGCAGCAAGCGCTCGAGTTCCTTCTCGTAGTGCTCGGCCGGCACCGCGCCTTTGCTCGCCTTGAGGGCGTCGATCCTGTCTTCGAGAACGACCCGCTCCTGTTCGAGGGCCGCGAGTTCGGGGTCGGCGGGCTCGGCGACGGCCTCGGGGCCGGTTGAGGTCCTCCCGCCCAGGAAGGTGGAGCGCGCGAGGGCTCCGGCCGCGCCGTCATCGAGGACGGCGTGTTCGGTGAGAAGCCGACGCTCCTGCTCGTATTCGGTCGCCACCTGGGCCTTGGCGGCGTCGAACGCTTCGAGAATGGACACCTGCCCATTCTTGTCCACATCGGCCCCTTCTCCGGAAAGAGCCTCCGAGAAATACTGCCCGAAGGTGGCTTCGTTGCGCTCCTGTGAGCTCTTGGTGGCGGTAAGGATGATCCGGTTTCTGGCGGCGAGGACCTTCTGGAAGTCGCCGCTGGCCGAAGACGTATTCACGAAGACCACCCGCTGAAGCTCGAACGGGACGAGCCAGGCCGCGAAGTCTGCGGCGCTTGCGTCGGGTCCGGGGAGATTGAAACGCGCCCCCTCGCCGGCGCCGCTGCCATGCCCGAACAAAATGACGGCCACGGTGTCACCGGGGCGGGACCGCGCGGCCATCTTCGCGAACGCACGGGCCACCTCCTCCCGGGTGGCGCGACCGTCGATCCGGGTCGGGTCCCTTTCAGGACTCTCGGTCAGATACGTGATGTTGGCGCGGGGGATGCCCAGGCGCTTCTCGGCCGCGGTGTGCAGCCGCGACGACCAGGCCCGGAAGGACTCGGCGTAGGCCGGCTCTCCGCCGAGACCGGCCACGATCAGGAGATGAGTGTCCTGGGCCTCGCCGAACCGGGCGGCCAGGATCAACGCCATGGCCGCGAAGAAGGCCCCGAGCGGGCGCGGCGCCGGGGTCCTCACGCGAGACCCCGATACTTGCGATAGCTCCATTCGATCGACAGGCTCACCAGGATTCCCAGGAATATGGCGGGCATGTCCCATAGCTCCTTCTCATCCACCACCGACGCGGTCCGGGGAGAGTAAGTCAAGTCCCCGGACAGGGATTCCGCGCTCTGTGGAGTGTAGAACCGCCCGCCGGTTTCCCGGGCCACTCGACGCAGGACGTCCGCCTTCATCTCCGCCCCGCGAAACTCGACCTGAAGATCGTCGACCCGCAGGTGGGCCACGTCCTCACCCAGGATCGCGCCCGCACGGCTCGCGGTGATGCGGACCTCGTATACGCCGCGCTGATCGGGCCGGAACTCGCCGGAGTATTCGCCGTCCTTGTCCACCGTCCAGCGCAGGGCCACCTCCCCCCAGTCTCCGTCCGGTCTTCGGACCTGGGCGTTGACCACGGCATCATTGACCCGGATAAAGGTGTGGTCGGAAACGTCGGCACGAATGGCTACCGTGGTGAGAGGAGAAACAAGGCCGGATGAGAGTTCGGCGGACACCGGACCGGAAACCCCGCTCACCAGCTGCCGCAGCAGCTGACGCCAGAAGGTTTCGTGCGACACATCCTCGACGGCCACGTCGGCGTGCATCTGCCAGCGCCACGAGTCCTGGACGGGAAAGGCGAAAGCCCGGCCGCGGCCGTAGCGCTGGAACGCGAGCACGACGCGCGGCTTTTCGGAAGAGCCGCCCTCCGGTTCGCCGGCGAGCAGCGTGGATGCCCCCGGTTTCACTCGGGTCACCCGGTTCACGGAGGACAGAGCGGGCAGCGCGAGGAAACGGGACTCGTTTTCGGCCGCCTTGGCCGCGAGTTGCGTGACCGGATGGGCCGCGCCAAGAGGGGTCACGTTGATCTTGAGCCACTGGAACCGGGGGGCCGGATCTCCAGACGGGCCTCGTGCCCCCCCGGGCGGAGCGCTCGCCACCGCGTCCTCGGCATCGAGAGCCACCGGCAGGGTTTCGGCCACGGCGGTGCCGGCATAGCCGCCCTCCGCGAAGGTCTTGTCGCTGCCCAGCATGAGAAGGCCGCCGCCGCGCTGGGACACGAACTCCGAGAGCATTCGCATTTGATCGATGCTGAAGAAGCTCGCTTCCACCCCCCCGATGATGAGGCCGCGGTAGGCGAAGAGTTCTTCGCGGGAGCGGGGGAAACCGGCCGCCAGTTCCTCGGCGTCGTCGACATCGAGACGCAGGAACTTGTTGTCGGATGTCCGTTCCAGGGTGACCACCTGCAGGTTCTCGTCATCCTGAACCGCCCGGCGGAGGAACTTGGCCTCGAAGCGCGCGCCGCCTTCGAAGTAGAGGATCTTCTCGCGGCGGCCGATGACATCGAGGGCCACGTCGAACTGGTTGTTCTCCGTGACCAGCTCGCCCGCGACTGGAGCCACTTTGAACCGGAGCAGGCGGGCCCCGGGTTCGTCCGCGCGGATGGCGATCCGAACCGTGGAGGAATCGGAGTCCGTCACTGGAACATCCTGGGCGGAGAGAATCCGGCCCGAGTCCTCGACCGTCACATGCAGGGGTCCGGCCCCCGCGCCCTGCGCCTTGAGGGTGACGCTGGCCACCACCGAACTGCCCTGGAGAACGGAGGCCGGAACCTCGACGCGAGTGATCTCGATGTCCTGGTCGAAACTCTCCTGCCCCAGACCGATGGCGAACACCGGAAGCTGGCGGGCGCTCAGGTCGAGGAGTGTCTCACTGAGCGGTCCGGCGGCATTGTCCGCGCCATCGCTGACCAGGACGAGGCCCGAGACCGGAACGTCGGCGAGCTCTTCCTTCGCCCGGCGCAACGCCGTGGCCAGATCGGTCCGCCTTCCCAGGAAGTCCAGACTCCCGCCCTGAAGACGCTCGGCCGAGTCCGAGAATCGGAAGAAGCGAAGCTTGAACCTCGCCTCGAGCGCGCGCCGGAGGTCGCCGGTCGGGTCGAGAATACGGTTTCGCACGAAATCGGCCCGGGCGCGACCCTGGTCGTCCTTGATGCTCAGGCTCTGCGAGTCATCGAGCACGACGCCCACGAAGGTCTGCTGCCGGGCCACGGTCAGGACCCGCAGGGTGGGTTCGAGAAGAGCCAGCCCGGCGAGCAGAACGGCCGCCATCCGGAGTCCGATCAACACAAACAGGTCGCGCCGCCCGAGGGGCTTTCTCTTCGAGAGTCGAAGGTAGCTCCATATGGACAGACCCAGAGCTATGGCCAGACCGGCGAGGACCAGGGAAGAGACCTCCCGGCCTCCAATCGTGACCTCGCCCGCCTCGAAAACCGATGGCCGATACTTGAAGAGGAACTCGAAGATCGACTCAGGCGAGGGCATTTTGAAGACTCGGGCGGGCAGGGTGCTGAAAAACGCCGATCGCGAGGCCTCTGACCACGAAAGGTTGCGAAAGGCCAGCAAATAGCGGTTCGTGGATCCCGGCTTGCGCCGGGATACGCACGGTGCCCAGGTTCTTCAGCACCGTGCTAGTGTCCTGCCTCACAAGTACGCGTCACATGGGAGCGCCGATGCATCCCGGATCGCCGCGTTGCTCGTCGTTGCATATGCTGGATATGCGGCCTCCTCGGCGCCTTGCGCTCCGGGCGCCTCGACACTCGCATGTGCC
>JAQBHL010000072.1:0-6602 GCA_032127745.1 Acidobacteriota bacterium | reverse complement strand
GGATGTTCGGAATCACCACCGCGGGCTTTTCCTGACGGCGCACCAGATCTTCGTAGAAGATGAACTCGTCGCAGTTCTCCATCAGGAGATCGGAGGTGGAGTTCTTGACCCCGAGGCCAATCACGTACTTGTCGTTCTCTTTGAGCTTGCTGACCAGAGGCGAGAAATCGGAGTCGCCCGAGGCGATGCAGAAGCAGTCGATGTGCTCCTTCTGGAACGACATGTCCATGGCGTCGACCACCAGACGGATGTCGGCGGAGTTCTTGCCCCCCACCGATTTCTGCGGAACCTCGATGAGCTCCACCGCGGCTTCGTGGAAGCTGCGTCGGTACTCGCCGTAGCGGCCCCAGTCGGCGTAGGCCCGCTTGGTGAGGATCTTGCCCTTCTCCACCAGACGCTCGAGAACGAGGTTGATGTCGAACTTCCGGTAGTGCGCGTCGCGCACCCCGATGGCTATGTTTTCAAAGTCGATGAAGAGCGCGATGCGCTGCTCTTCTGGTTTGCTGCCTGTCAATGGGTGTTCCTGTTCGTGGTCTCGCGGCAGTGCAGGCCATGTGGCGGCGGCTTCGTGATTCGTGGATCCCCGCCTCCCTGAGAGGAAGACTGAGGCCCGAACCTCCTGAGCTCCTCTTTTGGGAGGGGCCACGAAGAAATTCGTGTCTGAAGCTGCCGTCGCACGTGCGGTGCGCCATGCGCGGAACCGATGCGGTTCTGGCTCGCCGACGTCAGAGTGAATGGACCCGTGCGGCTACCAAAACCAGTCTAAATGAGTCGGTTTCTGATACGGTCGGGGTGAACAGTAGCACGGATTCTCAAGATCCGCCTTCTGACCTCTACTTGAAAGGAGAGTTCCTCTTGAAACCAATGCGCTCATTTCTGCCTCTCTTCCTCGTCTTCGGGCTTGGCTACGCGGCCGCGGCCCAGAAGGATTTCGTGCGGGTGGCCGCGAAGGATGCGCCCCCCCGGCCCGGAGCGCCCTACAGCCAGGGCGTGATGGTGGGGGACCTGCTCTGGGTGTCGGGGAACGTGGGCCAGGATCCGGTCACCCAGAAGATCAGCCCGGATTTCCCGGCCGAGGCGCGCCAGGCGATCAGGAACATCGAATCGATCCTGAAGGGGGGCGGGCTGTCACTTGCTGACGTGGTGAAGACCAACGTCTACGTGACGGATGTGGGGAAGTACAGCGACTTCAACGCCATCTACGTGGAAATGCTTCCAAAGCCCCTTCCCGCTCGCACCTTCGTGGGCGTGGCCGCGCTGCCGAATAACGCGCAGATAGAGATTGAGGTGGTGGCCGCCCGGAAATAGGTCGAGATCTTCCCTTCGTCTGGGCCCCGGCCTGCGCCGGGGTGACAGGGGTGGGCTTTGCGTCCGATCAGTACTTGGGAACGGAGGGGTCCACGTCGTTCGACCAGGCGAGGATGCCGCCCTGCAGATTGATCAGCGTGCCCGTGAAGCCGGCCTGCTGAAGGGCCGCGATCGCCTGGGCGCTGCGCACCCCGGCCTTGCACTGGACGACCGTGATGCGGGAGGCGTCGATTTCCGCGGCCCGGCTCACCACCTGCCGGAGCGGGATCAACCGTCCGCCCGGGATCCGCGCGATCTCGAACTCGTGCGGCTCGCGCACATCGATGATCTGAATGTCGACGCCCCGCTTGAGCCGGGCGTCGAGTTCACGAGCGGTGATCTGGGCCGGGCCCGCGGCCGCTCCGGCGTTCGCCTTGGGGCGCATGCCGCAGAACTCCTCGTAGTCGATCAGCTCCTTGATGGACGGCTTATCGCCGCACATCGGGCAGCCCGGGTTCTTGCGAAGTTTCAGTTCCCGAAACTTCATTTTCCAGGCGTCGAAGAGAAGCAGGCGATCGAGCAGGATGCCCTCGGCGCCCAGGATCAGCTTGATGGTTTCGTTGGCCTGGATCGAGCCGACGATACCGGGCAGGACTCCAAGCACGCCGCCCTCGGCGCACGATGGCACGAGTCCGGGAGGAGGCGGTTCGGGATACAGACACCGGTAGCAGGCGCCCCGCTCCGCCCAGAAAACGCTCGCCTGACCTTCGAAGCGAAAGATCGAACCGTAGACATTCGGCTTCCCGAGAAGAGCGCAGGCGTCGTTTACGAGGTAGCGGGTGGGGAAGTTGTCGGTGCCGTCGACCACGATGTCGTAGTCGCGGAAGATCCCGAGCGCGTTCTCGCTGGTGAGACGGGTCTCGTGGGTTTCGATGGTGATATGGGGGTTGATTTCGCTCAACCGGTCGCGGGCCGACGCCGTCTTCAGGCGGCCCACATCCTTCGTGCCGTGGATGACCTGGCGCTGGAGGTTCGATTCGTCGACCACGTCGAAGTCCACCAGACCGATATGACCCACCCCGGCCGCGGCGAGATACAGCCCGAGGGGGGAACCCAGACCCCCGGTGCCGATGGCGAGCACCCGCGCGGCCTTGAGCCGGCGCTGGCCTTCCATGCCGACCTCGTCCAGGATGAGGTGGCGGCTGTAGCGCGAGATCTCGGCGTGGTTGAGCGTCGGCAGTTCTTTCTCCACCGCGGCGTCGGCGAGCGCGGGCGCGCCTCCGGCGATGGCGGGGACGATCATGATCGTCTCTCCATCCTTCACTTCGGTGGTGACGCCGTCCAGGTGACGGATGTCCTCGTCGCCCACGTAGACGTTCACGAAATTGCGGAGGACGTTCTGCTCGGTGAACAGGTGCCGCCGCAACTCCGGGAACGCCGCGGTCAGCTGGTCGAGAGCGGCGCCCGCGGTGGTCGCGCTCACCTCCAGCTCAGCCTTGCCGCCGGTGAACTGACGCAGGGGGGTGGGAATAACGATGGTGACGGCCATGACTTCAGTCCTCGGTGATGATTTCTTCGGCATTGAACCGGGAGCGATCGGGCTCCAGTTCCCAGGAAAGCAGGTCGCAGCCCTTGCCCTCCCGGACCGACACGATGATGTACGACCAGGTCGGCCAGGCGTGGTCGAGGTCGAACCGTGACGGCTCGGCCGGCCAGTCCGGATGAGAGTGGTAATTGCCGATTACGTCGAGCTGCTTCGAGCGGGCGTACTTCTCGCTGCGCATGAGGTCTTTCGGGGTGATCAGGGAGCGGTCGTGCTTGGTCTCAGCCGGACTGGCGTTCTCGATCGGAAATATTTCCGCCACCGTCTTCTGTCCGTCCGGCTCGGTGCGTCCGATGAGCAGGCCGCAGCACTCGCTCGGATAGTCCTTCTCCCCGTGGGCGATGATGGCGGCGAGTTGCTGGGTCCCGACCGCGATCATGGTCGGAGGCTCTTCGTGAGCGCCTGGTCGATATCGTCGCGGATGTCGGCGACATCCTCGATGCCGACCGAGATCCGGACCAGGCCGTCGCCGATGCCCAGGCGCTTGCGCTGGGCGGGCGAGACCTCGCGGTGTGACGAGCTGGCGGAGTGGGAGACGCCGGTGAAAACGTCGCCCAGGCTGGTGAGGCGGACGCAGAGGTCGAGCGCGTTCATGAACCGGAACGCGGCGTCCTTGCTGTCGTCCTTGAGCTCGATGGACAGGAGAGCGCCCGCGTGGGGTGGCCGCAGAACGCGGCCGAGCAGGCCGGAGGAGGAATGAGGCGACAGGCTGGGATAGTGAACGCGCGCGAGGCGAGGATCATCTTTGAAGTGCTCGGCCAGTTGCCGCGCGTTGTCGCATTGCCGTTCAAGGCGCAGGCCGAGGGTCTTGATGCCGCGAAGAATCTGATGGGCCTCCCACACGCTGAGGACGCCGCCCGCGAGCTTCATGATGCCGACCAGAGCCAGACGGTCGTGTTCCTGCTTCGCCACCACCACCCCGCCCATGGCGTCGGCATGGCCGCCCAGATACTTGGTCGCGCTGTGCACCACGAAATCGGCGCCCAGGGAGAGAGGCTGGCAGAGGAAGGGGGAGGCGAAAGTGTTGTCCACGACCAGGCGGGCGCCCGCCTCCTTCCCGATGGCCGCGATGGCCTCGAGGTCGCAGACCTTGAGCAGGGGATTCGAGATGGTCTCGGCGAGGAGTGCGGTGGGCTTGCTCGCGAGGGTCTTCGCGCGAACGGCGTCGAGGTCGTTGAAGTCGGCGGTGACGGTCTTCACCCCGGCCGAGCCGAAGACCTTGTGGAGAAGGTCGAAACTCGCGCCATAGAGGTCCTGGGAGGCGAGAACGACGGCGCCGGGCGTCAGCTCGCAGGCGAAAAGAGCGGCATGAAGAGCGGCCATGCCGGAGCCGTAGGCGCAGGCCGCGATTCCGGCTTCGAGAGTGATGAGGGCGTCCTCCAGCGCCGCGATGGTGGGATTGCCGTAGCGCGTGTAGACGTAGTCGCCGGCCTCGCCGGAAAAGACCTTGTCCACCTCCTCCATCGAGTCGTAGGTGAAGGCGGAACTCGCGTAGATGGGGGTGGCCACCGGGCGTCCCTCCGGGGCCTGTTTTCGCTCCCCCGCGTGCACGACTTGAGTTGAGAGTCCGCGCTTGGTCATTTTTCAAGACCGCCAGAAAGAGAAAAGCTCCCGCGCCAAAGAAGGTGCACGGAAGCTCTTGTCGGACTTTCCTACAGTTCTTTAGCAGTTTTTACGTGGAGCAAGTTACAGGTAAATCGCCACGTTGCGTTTCGCGTGACCGCGATCCGCATCACATCCAAGGGAACACTAAATCACATCCCGTGGCCTCAGGCCAAACGGGCGGAGACTGGGAATCGCCTTTTCGTGGCTGCCAGCGATCGTCTCCGGACGGTCGAGGCCTTCTGTGAAGAGGCCGGTGAGGATCCAGGCCGGGGTGATCAGCGGTCGCGTCTCCGTGGCCAAGGCGGAGCGGGCCCGCTCCGCTGGCTTCGCGTACGTCGACCAGGGCCACACCAAGAAGGTCCCGATTCTCGAGGAGATCCTGGAGAAAGCGGGACTCCAGGCCGAGGCCCGCACGGGTGACGACAAATCCGGGCGGCCGCGGGCCCCTGCGGGACGTGGT
The DNA here is from genome assembly GCA_032127745.1 of Acidobacteriota bacterium. Classification (GTDB taxonomy): domain Bacteria; phylum Acidobacteriota; class Vicinamibacteria; order Fen-336; family JAGNNV01; genus JAGNNV01. Next base: position 1,647 of record JAQBHL010000072.1, on the reverse strand, counting down.
GGAACTCCTCCTCAAGGCCCAGGGTCGCTGGGAGGAGATCCTTCGCCACTACCTCCCAGACTTGGCAGCCGGCTGTCCTCGGTTTTCCCGCCCTGTCACCGGCGCGGGACAATAAAGGCCCCAGGCCCCTTTCCAGCGATTGGGCCTCGGCACAAGGTTTGCTAGGTTGAGGTTGGCAGGATCTCTCTCGGAGCCTGTCGGTGAGGTTTGAGCCATGAACACACTAAAAGTCATCGGAATGGTCCCCATGCTGCTGATTGCCGCGACCGCCTTCTCGCAGGGCAGCAATCGCGCGGTTCCCCGTGGCGGCGGCGGTGGAGGCGGCGGCTCTTCCGCGGGCGCCCGGCACACCGGCGGCGGCGGGGGCTCGCAGGGCGGTGGTGCGGTCGCCCCCCGCGGCGGATCGCCGCGCGCGGGCGCGTACAACGGCTCCCAATCGGGCGCCCAGGGTCGTCGGCCACGGCCGGGCACGGGCACGGGCAACCGCGATTACTATGGCAATGAGTACTATCGCAACAATGGCCGCTACCGGAATTACGGCTATGGCGGCTACCACCGCTACCCCTACTCCCCGTATTACTACAGCCCGTATGCCTATTCGGCTTACCCGGGTTATGGGTGGGGCTTTGGCCTCAGCTATGGGTACGGTTATGGCGCCTACGCCTACGGTTATGGCGACTCCTACGCTTACGCTCCCGCGCCGTACTACGGCGGCGGTGGCGGCGGGTATCGCGAGGGGAATGTCGCGCAGATCCGAACCCTGGTCGATCCGGCCAAGACCCGGGTCTATGTCGACGGTTACTATGCCGGCGTCGCGGATGATTTCGACGGTGTGTTCCAGCGCCTGAGCGTCTCGCCCGCCCGCCACGACATCACTCTGAAGCTCGACGGATATGCCTCGCATACCTTCTCCGTCTACGCTGGCGGCGAGGACACGATCAAGCTCCGCTGGGACATGGTGAAGGGCACGGGAGAGACCCGGGAGACCATGGGCGAGGAATATGCGCGCCCATTGGATCAAACCCGTTACCCCGCTCGCGAGGGTCCCCAAAGTGAACCGGCGCGGCCTCGAGGGGAACCGGTCCGCGAGGTCGATTCCGAGCGCATCGACCAGCCTGGGATCAGGATGCCTCAGGCCGGCCTCGGCGAAATCCTCTTCGACATCCTTCCTCTCGACGCCTCCGTCTACATCGATGGCGAATTCCACGGCAAGGCGTCCCAGGTGACGCAGGTCCAGCTGCCGTCAGGTCGTCACCGCATAGAGGTCGTTCGCCCGGGCTACCGCGCCGAAGAGACCGAGATCAACGTCGACGCCGAAGGCCGGAAGATCGTAGTCAAGCTCGACCGGAGGTAAGGCTCGAGGAGCCGGCCCTTCGGGGCCGGCGCCAGAATCGCGAGCGCGACCGGCCTGATCCTGGCCCGAAGGCAACCCTGGAGGCTCATGGGTTCGGAGCCCGGGCCGCGCGTGTCCGCTCGATCAACTCCATGCCCTCGCTGGCGGACACAGGCACGCGAGACACCCGGGTTGGGCCGCCACCGGCCCCTGAACGGCCCGAAGGACCTCCAGCACGGCCGCGAGCTACTACTACTACTACTACTACTACGACTCCGCTCGCTCGCCTTGTCGAGCTTCTTGATGTTCTTGTC
>JAQBHL010000071.1:0-15790 GCA_032127745.1 Acidobacteriota bacterium | reverse complement strand
TTCGCCCCTTCCGGCAGGCTGACGTCGTCGATCGAGATGGTCGGCAGCGCGTCAACGGGACAGGCATAGACCGTGACGTCATCGACGTACCAGCCGAAGGTGCCGGAGCAGCCGTCGTTACCGATATCGTAGCGGAGCTGCACCGAGTCTCCCGGAGCGGCGTACGGCGCGAGGTTCAAATGCGAGCGGCCCCACGAGCCGGAAACGGAGCCAGCGTCGGAGCCGGTGAAGGCCTCCTCGCCCGCCATCGGGTTGGTGTTGCCTTGCGCGCCCGAGAACAGCAACGCGTTGTACGGGTTGAACGTGTAGTCCAGGAAGGAAACCGGCAGGAACGGCCCTCCGTTAACGCTGACCTTGATATTGGCTCCGTCCCAGCCCGCTTCGGTCGAAACCCAGTGATCGAAGGTCAGCCGGGGCGCGACTGCGCCCGCAGGCAACGTAATTACAGGACTGTCGAGGTGAAGGACACCGGACTCGTCACCGCCAGGTCCGCAGGTTCCGCCCGGGAAGTCGATGCCGAAGAACGCCGAGCCGGGACGGCCATCCGGCAGCGCGCTGCTCCACTCCCACTCGCGCGGAGTGAAATCGGCCGGCACCAGCGCCTCGTGGCTCGCCGTCCAGCCGACCGGCAGGCTCTCGAAGTTGTCGAAGTAGACGTTCGCCTGGGTGGTGCCAGCCTCGCAGCGGTCCGGCGGGTTCGGCGCCAGCAACGGCTGGAAGCCGCACTGCGTCGGCGGAGTCCGGAGCTCGACTGCGAGGGCGGCCTTGGCCACCTGGGCGCAGTCCGAAGCAGTGACGACCTGGCCGGAGGGGAAGCCGGTCGAAAGGTCGGTCAGGTTCACGCCGACCAGGTCGGAGCAGGACTGCTCGAGCGCGTCCGCGTGGTCCGCGAAGTCGCTGGCCGGCCCCTGGTAGACGCTCATGGCCCGGAAGTAGATGTGGGCCGCCTTGGTCAGGCCGATCGCGCTGATGGTCTGACCGTTGTAGGTCCCACCGTCGACCAGCAAAGCGTAGGCATGGTTGGGAACGCCGGAGTTGGTGTGCACGCCGCCCTGGTCGGCCGTCGAACACACATACTCGAAGGTGTCCGTCACCTTGCCCGGGTTGCCGAAGCAGCGAGGGTTCCACATGTCACGCAGCGGGCCAGAAAGCGCGCCCGTGTCGTCTTCGCCCAGGAGCCAACGCGTTGAGTTGTCGGTGCCGACACCCAGGCTGATCGTCGCACTGGCCGGCAAGCCGGCCTTGATGGTCGCACCGTCGGCGTTCGTGACTTCGACGCTGGCGATGAGCGTGCTCGCGCCCAGATTGAGGATGCCGGAGGCAGGAGCCACGAAGATGATGCCCGTCGCGCCGGCGAGGCGAGCATTGTTGGCGCGGGCCCCGGAGCCGCACTCGTTGCCGCCGCTGGGAGTGAGCGTCCAGTCGACGATCGCGATCTTGCCGCTGACACCGGTGACGGTGCCGCAGGCACCGGTCGGTTGGAAGGGGAGCGCCGTGGCGGCGATAGCCATGGCGGTCGGTCCCACCGTGAACGGCCGCGGCGGCTCACTCACTGAGGCCCTGGAGAAGTAGCTGCCGGCCGCGCTGCCGCCGGTGATCGTCAGCTGCGGAGGCGGTGTTCCGCCGTTCACCGAACAACTGCCGGCGGTGCGCAGCGGATCGGTGGCGCTGTTTCCGATGTTGTCGCGGCCGTTGAGACGGTCCACCGTCTCTCCGAAGATGTCCGAGTACGACTCGTTCAGCGCCCCCGGCTGCCAGGCGTAGATGAGGCCGTGCGTGTACTCGGTGTAGGCGTGGGTCCATTCGTGACCGGTCACGTCATCGGTCGTGAGGCCCGGGCAGAACGAGATGAAGGTGCCGTTCCACGAAGCGTTCGGGCAGAAGTAGCCCCGGTTGAAGATCGAGTCCATGGTCGCGCCGGCATCGTCGAAGGAGTCGCGGCCGAAGGCGCTCGAGAACAGACCGTAGGTTTCCCCCGAGGCGAGGATCATGTTGTTGGCCTCGGCCACGCCGGTCGGGAACGTGTCGCCCTCGACCCAGAACGGGGATCCAGGGTAGGACGGCGGCACGAACGGGAGGCTTTGCCCGTCATAGGCCCGCCGGTACAAGCCATCGTAGATCCCCGTGATCTGGTCGATGAACTTGCCCGTATGGGCGTCGATGAACACGAACTCGCGCACGCCCAGACCGTCGCCGACCTCCACCTTCCAGGCCAGGTGGTTCGGGCCAGCGACGCCCTGAGCGAGGCCGGCACGGAACACCAGCAGCTCGCTGCCGCGAACGGAGAGACCGCTGCGACCGAGGTCGGCTTCGACCTTTCGGACCGCGATTCCCGACGCCTCGTCCGCGGAGCGCGTCGGGGTCGGGTTCACATTGATCTCGGGGACGAAGGTCCCGCTCACCGCGGTCAGTTCGTCCGCCGAGTTGAAGTGGGACTTCAGCTCGCCGGCGAAGACGGGCAGCCCTCGGTAGCGCTGGCGGTAGGTGATGTGGGTGCCGCGCTCGCGGTCGGTGTCGACCCTGACTTCCTCCAGCTCGGCGGCCACGCTGCGGATGCCGAAGATACTGCCGCGACGGCCCAGGAACTCCCGCGAGCGCTCACGCCTTGACCCCTGCTGTACCCCAGCCCGGGCCGGCGCGGCCGGTCCCCGCGCCCGGCGGGTCCCAAGCTGCACGAAGCGGGCGCCACCCGTGGCTTTGTCGACGCTCACCTTGGCGCCACCGTTGGTCTCGGCGTCCAGCCGGGCGATGCCGGCCTCGTCGAGGGGCTTCCTCCGACCTTCACGGGGCTCCTGGGCCCATATCGGGGTTGCCATGGCAAGTGCCAGGGCCAGCGCGGGTGCAATGCGGGAAATTCGCGTCATCAAGTGTCTCACTTTTCTCGTTGCAGGCAGACCTTGCCGCCCGCGGGAATCTCAGTAGAGGGTGTCAAAAAGGGGGGAGGAGTATGCGAATGCCGCAAACGTACGCCCGCCGGTATCTGCCCGTCAAGTACAATTTGTTCGACCTACTCACGATCGACCTGCAACGTGGCCAGGTAGTCCGCCTGCGGAATGGGACGGCCCGTAACCGGCTGGGGGTCGAGGCGCACCAGCCGGGTCGCATAGCCGCCGCCGGCCTGGGCGTCGGGTTCTCGGCTGGAGGTGTGGAGATCCTGCTTCTCGGGAGGCTCGGGGCCGCGGCGGAGAGAGATCCGCACGATGGCGTCCCCCTCCCAGACGCATTGCTCCCCCTTCGGGCAGCGGGAATCGCCGGCGACCTCCAAGAATTTGATCACCATCGAAGCCCCCTGGACAGATGCGGACTCCCCCACCCGCAACGTGAAGCTTTCTCCAGGTCTGGCGGTCTTGATGTCGCTTGGGATCGCGGCGCATCCGAGCGCCGCCGCGAAGATGGTCACAAAGGCCAGAAGAGCCGCCAGGGCCGGGGCGACACGGACTGCGAGGGAAGGTCTCATGCCGGCAGTTTAGCGAAGCCGCTCGGCCGGGGCCGACCGTGGTGGGACAGCGACGCGGACGCCACCAGCGCTATCATCCCCGTTCCCGCGGAGAGGAACGACTGAGCAAGCGCAAACGAAGAGCACCGAACCAGACCGTGTCCCGGCGAGCCCCGGCGCCCGTATCGGCGCAGGTCAGGCCGGCGCTCATGCCTGCGGCCTGGCCCTCCCCTCTGCTGGCGGGTGCTTTCTTTCTATCCGGCGCCTCGGCCCTCGTCTATGAGCTTTTGTGGTTCCGTCTGCTCGGCCACATCTTCGGCTCAACCGCGACCGCCACCTCCACGCTTCTCGCGGCCTACCTGTTCGGTCTCGGTCTCGGGGCCTGGATCTTCGGCCGTCTTTCGGACCGCCTCGGTCCGCGCCTGCCCCTTGTCTACATAGCCATCGAGCTCTTGATCGGGCTTTACGGCGTCGCCTCGCACGCGCTCCTCGAAAGAGGCGCCACGTTGTACGCCCTCGCCTATGGGTGGGCGGCCGGGTCCCCCGGCGAGCTCCTCTTCGCGCGCTTCGCGATCAGCTTCGTCCTCGTGGCCATTCCGACTACCCTGATGGGGGGAAGCTTCCCGCTCATGGTCCATTTGATGCGGACAGGCCGGATCGACGCCGGCCGCGCGACGGGGCGCGCCTACGCGATCAACACCCTGGGCGCGGCGGTGGGAACCATCGGGCTTCCAGCTTTGCTTCTTCCTGCGTTCGGCATCGCGACCTCTCTCGCCGCCGCGGCCTTGTCCAACTTCGCCGCCGCCGCGCTCGCCTTCGCGCACGTGAAGCTCACCGCGAAGTCCCTCGAGACAGCGACGCCCATCGATGCGGAAGCGCAGGAGGATGGCCTCGAGCGCTCACGACCTTCTGCCGCGGAAAGCGGTGAGGCAAGCGTTCCTCTCGCTTCCGGGCCCGGAGCCTCCGGGGCTGGTGCCGGGGAGCGAAACGGCTCAGGGCTTCGCCCTCCTCCCGCCGGACCGGAGCCCGGCGGCTCATGCCAGGGACCGGACGACCCGCAGGCTGCCCTCACCGCCTCGGACCCTTCCCGCGGGTCGGCCGGTGGGCTCTCCCCATCATCCGCCATCCTCGTTGCCTTCCTCATGTCCTCGTTCGCCTCGTTGGCCCTCGAAACCGTCTGGACGCGGCACCTGGCGTTCCTCTTCGGCGCCCAGACCTTCACCTTCGCCTTCGTGCTGTTCGCCTATCTTCTCGGGCTCTTCCTGGGAGGAGGCGGGTATTCCCGCTGGCGAGCCAGCGGGGGGGAGCCGGGGCTCATCCTGCGGACCGGCCTTGTGATCGCTGCGATCGGCGTCGCGGCGCCCCTGCCCTTCCTCGATCGCCTCGCGATCCCCCAGATCGAGATGATGCTGAGCATTGGAGCCTCCAGTCGTTCTTTCCTGCTGACCAGCGGGCTGGTCACGGTGGCCCTCATCCTGGCTCCCGCGGTCGGATTCGGCCTCGTATTTCCCGCCGTGGTGGACATCCTCTCTCGCAAGGGGCGGCTTGTTGGATCGAGCGTCGGCCTGACCTACGTCGTCAACACGGTGGGTACAACCCTCGGAGCACTGGCCGCGGGGTTCGCTCTCGTCCCGTGGGTGGGATCGCAGCGAACCCTCGAGATCTGCGTCCTGATGCTCGCCGCCGCCTTAGCGCTCGCGAGATGGGCTACTCGTCCCGCCGCCTCGAGCCGAACCCCTTGGGGGGGAGAGGAAGACCGATCGCCGCGATTGTGGGCGCTCGGATACGGGCTTCCCGTCGCCCTCCTGCTCGTGGTGATCACGCCGCGTTGGGACTGGCGATTCGCCCACACCCAGTATTCGAAGGATCCCCTGACCTTTCTCGATCAGTACGCTCACGGCACCATCTGGTCGACGGCGTTGTCCTACAAGATTCGGTACCTGGTCGAGGGAACGGAGGCGACCGTCTCCGTGGCCGAATTCGGACAGGGCCTCCGGTCTCTGTACGTGAACGGCAAACCCGACGCCTCCAATGTCCCGGACGACATGGTCGCGCAGCGGTTGCTCGCCTGCCTCCCCGGCCTGTTTCACCCGGCCCCGAAAACCGCCCTGGTCATCGGCCTCGGGTCGGGCACCACGGTCGCTACGCTCAAGCGCTTTCCCCTGGAGTCGGTCGACGTGGCTGAGATCTCACCCGAGGTGAGCGAGGCGGCGCAGCGCTACTTCTCCGATGTGAACGACCGCTTCCTGTCGGACCCAAGGGTCTCCCTCCACCTGGACGACGGAAGGAACTTCCTGCGCTTCCGCCCGCCCGGGTCCTACGACATCATCATCAGCGAGCCCTCGAACCCATGGGTTGCGGGAGTGTCCGCGCTTTTCACGGACGAGTTCTTCGCCGATGCGAAGGAGAAGCTCCGGCCGGGCGGCATCTTCTCTCAGTGGTTCCATTACTACAACATGTCGGTGGACCACATCCGCCTGCTCGCCAGAACCTTTCAGCGCCATTTCCCCGAGGCGGCGATCTTCGTCCTTAACGGAGGCGGGCCCACGGGCGACATCGTGATGATCGGATCGAAGGGGCCGCTGCGCCTCGCGCGCTTTCCTGAGGACCCGACCCTCCCGGACTCGGTCCGGGCCGCCCTGGTCGAAGTCGGGAACCCAGGAACGCAGCAGATCGCGAGCGGGCTCATCGCCACCCCCAGGGACTTCGCAGCCTTCGCCCGCACCGGCCCCCTGAACACGGACGATCACCCGATTCTGGAGTTCGAGGCTCCCGCGGATCGTTTCGGGGCCGACTTCCACGAGACGCTCGGGGCGCTCATCAGGTCCTCGGAGCGGACCTTCCTCCCGGCGGGGCCGCTCCCCTCGGATTCACCGGCGCTCGCCGAGATCACGAAGGACGGTCTGTCCGTCCTCGGTGAGCTTCCGAGCGGAGAGGAGGTGCGCCGAGGTCTGACCGTGCTGACCCGATTCCGGAAGGGCTCCCTCGAGAGCATCAGGCGCTTTGTCCTGCTCGGCCGGGAGTTCGACGACGGAACTGCTTCAACCGGGCTTTTCCGTCTGGCCCGCCCGCTCAGAAGGCCGGAGGAGCTGGTCGAGATCGTGACCTCGCTGGCCGGACCCGGCGCGGCGACCCAATCGCAGATCTCCGTCAACGGGCACGACGGGCTCCAGGTCGTGGTGGAGTCCGAGGGATACCTTACCGTCGCGGTCGGCTGGAACTGTGCTCGAGAGGACCGCGCCTTCTTTTCGACCGTCCGACTCCCGGCGGCCGGCGCTCCTGCGCCGGAGGCGATCGCCGCGGATCTCACGACGCGCTTCATGTGCCGTCATCCGGAACGGTGAAGCGCCCGCGCGCGCCGAGACCGGCTCGCCTTCAACTTCACGTCGTCCACTCATGCGACCGCGGCCGAACGAGAATGTCGATATCCTCAGTCGCCCGCACACACCATGTGCGGCGAGCGCATGCGCCGACCGGCATGAACTCAACGCGCTCGGCGGACAACGCGGATACGATCTCTCCACGCGGGCGGAGGTCGGCCGCATTACGTTCGCAGGCGACGCGACGCTGGCCGGCTCGCGCACCGCCTCGAACCACTGGCTGCTTCGACGGGCCCGCATCAAGGCCCTCGAAGAGGGGACCTCGCTGAACGCGGTCCTGCGCGAGCGGGTGGAGGAGTACGTGTCCCGGGCCTCGCCGGCCAAGGCGACGAAGCAGACCTTCCTTCGCCTGGACGGCGCCTCGAAGGCCCGAGGCGGCCCATCCCCCTCGCCGTGGCGGCCTACTGTCGCTTGTAGATCGACTGGCCGTCCTTGAACGTCTCCAGCACCTGGATGTCCTTGATCGCCGCGTGGTCCACCTTCAGCGGGTTGTCGCTCAGGATGACGAGGTCGGCGTTCTTGCCCGGCTCGAGCGAGCCCTTGGAACCCTGCTCGTCGTACTGCTCGGCCGCCCAGATTGTCATGGCCTTCAGGCCCTCAAGGGGCGTGACCCTCTGGTCGGGGCCGATCTCGGCGCCCGCCCGGGAGATGCGGTTCACCGCCGACCACAGCATGAACATCTGGTCGAGCGGCGCGACCACGGCGTCGGTGTGGTTCGTCGGGTGGAGTCCCGCGTCGATCGCGTCGCGCATCGGGGAGATGTACATCGCCTGCTCCTTGCCGCGGTTGGCGATGTGCGCCTCGGCGAAGTAGTACGTGTGAGAGTGTAGAACGAGGGGCGGATCTTGTACTCCACGTACTTGGGGATCTGGTCCTTGCGCGTGAACTGCGCGTGGATCGCCGTCACGTTCCGGTACTTCGTCAGGTCGTCGGCGGCCGCGAACTCGTGAGCCGTGATGAGGGCGTCGATCGCCGCGTCGCCGTTGACGTGGAAGAGCACCGGGACGCCGAGGCCGTAGACCTTCTTGAGCCCCTGGTTGATCACCTCCTGCTTGACGAACATCTCGCCCTTCCAGTTCTTCTCGCCGCCGGGGCCCCCGGTCAGGTAGGGCGTCGTGAACGCGGCGGTTCGCCCCTGGGGCGAGCCGTCGATCGAAATCTTGACGCCCCCGATCTTGAGGCGCCGGTCGTACTTGCCCCACGAGGCGAGGGGGAACTCCGCGAGGATCTTGTCGACGTCCGTGACGAACGGGAACGCCACCACGTCGATGATGTTGGCGCCGGCGTCGGTGGCGCGCTTGATCGTCTGCAGCAGCGCCAGGTGGGTCGCGCCCTCCTGGGCGGTGGTGATGCCGGCCTCGGCGTACATCATCTGGCCGGCCTTCGTCCCCTCGACCTCCTGGGCCGGTGTCATCGGCGACGTCTTCTCGAACACCGGCAGGAACGCGGTCTCCATGATCAGGCCCCACGGCTCGTTGGTGCCGGGCTTGCGGACGATGATGCCACCCGCAGGCGTCTTGGTCTTCGAGTCGAAGCCGAACTGCTTCAGGGCGAGGCTGTTCAGCACGGCCCCGTGCATCGACACGTGGTCGATTCGCACCGGGTTGTCCGGGAACGCCGCGTCGAGATCGTCGCGGTTCAGGAGCCGCCCGTCCGGCATGACGGTGTCGTCGTAGCCGTAGCCCATAATCATCTCGCCCCTGGGGATCTTGCGCTCTTCGGCGAACCGCTTGATCTCGGCGATGATGCTGTCCACGTCCTGGCCCGGCCCCGTCGGCGGCGCGTAGAGCTTCACCTGGCTGGCCACCGAGAGCGCGTTGATGTAATGGGTGTGAGAGTCGATGAAGCTCGGCAGGAGCGTCTTGCCGCCGAGGTCCACCACCTTCGTGGCGGTGCCCTTGTGGGCCTTCTCGACGTCGGCGCGCGCGCCGACGGCGAGGATCTTCCCTTCCTTGACCGCCACCGCCTCGGCGGTGGGCTGGGCGTCGTTGATGGTGACGATGTCACCGCCCGTGTAGATGGCGTCGGCCGTCTGCTCCGGCTTCGGACCGGCCGGCGTGCACGCGACCGCCACCGCCATCGCTGCGACCGCGATGCCGGCCTTGCTGCCCTGAGTCCTCATCTCCCAACCTTCCTTCTTTCGATTCCTGAAACCCAGACGTCCCTCCTGAGGCGGCTCCGCCCAGACGGAACTGCCCTCTCGGTCCTTCCGCCTATTGCCTGTCGTGGTGATCACAGCTGGCCGTTGCCAGACGGGCATCCTACCGTGAGACCGCCCGTAGGAGACCGGTCAGGGTTTGCAGGCCGCGGGCCGTGGCTTCGAGGATTGGAGGTTAAACAAGCGGGTTTGCCCGTCAAGACCGGGCCGGCCCGGTTCGCCTGGATGCTCGGTCGGCTGGAATTGTGCTCTAGAGGACCGCGCCTTCTTTTCGACCGTCCGACTCCCGGCGGCCGGCGCTCCTGCGCCGGAGGCGATCGCCGCGGATCTCACGACGCGCTTCGTGTGCCGTCATCTTGGAAGGTAGAGCGCCCAGGACACTATCCTCGGCAGCCCGGCATTCACTCACTACCCGATGCGCGCTCACCTCGAACGGCGCTGGTCAGGTGTTTCAGAGTGGAGCCGTCTCCTCGAGTCGGGGCTTTTGGGGGCTCACCACTTTGGATTCACGCCCAGGTTATGGAAGAAGAACGAGTAGATGTCCGCGGTTTGTTCGAGCTGCTTGGTCGTGCTGCTGGCGCCGTGACCCGATTTCGTGTCGATGCGAATCACGATCGGGTACTCGCCCTTCTGCGCCTCCTGCATCGCGGCCGCGTACTTGAATGAATGCGCGGGTACGACGCGATCATCGTGGTCGGCGGTGGTGATCAGGATCGCCGGGTACTTTGAGGCCCTGGCGTTGTGAATCGGCGAGTAGGCGTAGAGCGCTTTGAACTCTGCTTCGTTGGCGTCGCTCCGCCCGTAATCCGCAGCCCAGTTCCAGCCGATGGTGAAGGTGTGATAGCGCAGCATGTCCATGACGCCGGCGTGCTGATGCACGGCCCTGAACAGGTCCGGCCGCTGGTTGGTCACCGCGCCCACCAATAAGCCGCCGTTCGAAGCGCCCTCGATCCCCAGCTTCGACGGCGACGTGTATTTCTCCCTGATCAGGTATTCGGCGGCGGCGATGAAGTCGTCGAACACATTCTGCTTCTGGAGCTTCGTCCCGGCCTGGTGCCACGTCTCTCCATACTCACCGCCTCCCCGCAGGTTCGCGGAGGCGTACACCACGCCCTGTTCGAGCAGAGCGATGCGCAGGGCGCTGAATCCCGGATTCATCGTGATGTTGAACCCGCCATAGCCGTAAAGCAGCGTCGGATTCCTTCCGTCGAGCTTGATGCCCTTCCGGTAGGTGAGGAACATCGGGACGCGCGTGCCATCCTTGCTCTTGAAGAAAACCTGTTTCACCTCGTAGTCGTTCCCGTCGAAGCCCGGAATATCCACGGTTCGAAACACCGACGACTTGCGGGTGGGAATGTCGTAGTTGTAGATCGTGGGCGGGGCATTGAACGAGGTGAAGGTGTAGAAGACGAACTTGTCGTCGTTGCGCCCGCCAAAGCCGCCCGCGCTCCCGAGACCAGGCAGTACGATTTCATTCTCGAGCTTTCCCTCGAGGCTGTGGACATAGGCCCGGGTCGTCACGTCCTTGAGGTAGGTCGCGAACAGTTTGCCCCCGGCCGTGCCGGTGTTTTCGAGAGGCTCGGGACGCTCGGGCAGAATGTCCTTCCACGCTTTGGTCTGCGGGTCGTAGAGCACGACCTTTCCGTTCGGTGCGCCGTGATTGGTTTCGATCAGGAATTTGCCGTCGAGGGAGTCGACGACGCCGTAGCTGTCACTGCCAATCTCGGCCACGATGGGCGTGAACGTCTTTTCGCCGGTTGAAAGATCGCGGAAGAAGACGGCGTTGCCATTCTTGCCCTGGCCGCGCTCAGAGATGTAGAGAATTGCGAAACGTTGATCTTCGGTGACGTCCACGCTCTGAAAGCGCTGCGGGTGTTCCTTGTCTTCGTACACCAGCTCATCGTCGGCCTGCGGCGTGCCCAGCTTGTGATAGTAGACGGCCTGAAACTCATTCTGGGTGATCAGTTCTTTGCCCTTTTCAGGGGCCGGGTAGCGGCTGTAGTAGAACCCTTCGTCGCCTCGCCACGAACCGCCACCGTTCTTGATCCACCGCAGGTGATCGGTGAGCGGCTTCCTCGTGGCCACATCCAGAACGTAAAGGTCGTTCCAGTCCGAGCCTCCCTGGGAAATACCGTAGACCACGTACTCGCCTTTGGGTGACCAGGAGAAAGCACCCAGACGTGAGGTGCCGTCGGTCGAGAATCCATTCGGGTCGAGCAGGAGTTCCGGCGCGCCTGCGAGGCCCTTCTGAATGTAGAAAACACTCTGGTTCTGGAGTCCGTCGTTCTTGGAGAAGACGAAGTTCTCGCCGCGTCGCGTCGGAGAGGAGAACTTCGGATAGTTGAACAGCCTGGTCAGACGATCCTTGACCTGCTGGCGATAAGGAATCTTTTCGAGATAGGCGAAGGTGAATTTGTTCTCGGCTTCGACCCAGGCGGCGACTTCGGGCGAATCGCCATTCTCGAGCCAGCGATACGGGTCGCTCACCTTCGTTCCGAAGTACTCCTCAACCACGCCCGCCTTTTTCGTCTCGGGATACTCAGGCCTCGCGCCAACAGCACTTTGTGCCCGCGCCAGCGGCAGGGGTGCAGAAGGCGACAGGACCAGGAACGCGAGCGCCAAAGGCGTCAGGAAGGCAATCTTCAACTTCCTCATTGGATTCGTCCTCCGGAAGAACTCTCTGAAAACTGCGCGCCAACCTTGAGCGCACGGAACTGCGGTGGTCGTGGAGACGAAGCAGCTTCTCTGTCTCCGCCCGAGTCTATGTCTATCCCCGCGAAGGTGGTCGGTGCGTGGGCCCCGGGGTTCAATCGGTCATCTGTCCGAACGTCAACGTCAACTGACCGTGGTTCGAGCGATGAACTCAGTGCCGTCGGTGGCGCGTTCACCGTCCGGGTCAGGGCCTGCTGGTGCGCCCGATGAACTCCGCTACGTCGGTCCTGAACGGCTTCAACGAGGGCTCGTGGATGTACATCATGTGGCCCGCCGCTAGGCGCCGCGAATCGCCTCGACCGGGGTCAGGCGGCTGGCGCGGAGAGCCGGGAACAGGCCGGCGGCAAGGCCGATGATGATGGCGAAGGCCGCCGACAGGCCGAGGCCCACGGGTGAGATGCTGAGTCCGTCATCGAAGGCCTGTCCGGCGAGAACGGTGATGCCGCTGCCCAGGATCACGCCCAGCGCTCCTCCCACCACCGAGAGGGAGACGGACTCGATCAGAAACTGAAGGAAGATGGCGCCGTCGGTGGCGCCGGTGGCCTTGCGCAGGCCGATCTCGAAGAGGCGCTCGGAAATGGCGATCTGCATGAGCGAGAAGATCCCGATCCCGCCCACGAGCAGCGAGATGCCGGCGATGGAGGCGAGGACGATGGTCCAGTTGGCGATGATCACATCCACTTCCTTGCGCACCCGGACGATCTCCTCGCCGATGTTCTGAACCCGGAAGTCGGAAATCCCGCGATGGGCGCGCTTCAAGAGAGCCTTGGCCTCGGTCTCGCCGTGGGTGAGGGCTGACTCGTCCGCGACCTTGAAGATAATCGCCTCCACCGCGCTCGAACCGGCGAACTGCTTCTGCAGGGTGGTGATGGGGACGAAGATCTTTCGATTGTCCTCCCGCATCTGCCGGTCGTTCACGGTGCCGTTGCCGAGCGACCGGATGACCCCGACAATGTGGAACCGGGTCCCGCGGACCAGAATCTCCCGGTCGATCGGGCTCTCCGCTCCAAACGCCTCCAGGGCGATGGCCTGGCCGATAACCGCCACCGGGGCGGTGGTCTCCACATCGGAAGAGATCAGGTACCGGCCCACCGCCGCTCCCCGTCCGCGAATGGCCCCGTACTCCGGGGTCACCCCTTCGATGGTGAGGTTGAATTCGCGACCGTTCATCCTCACCCGGTCCCGGGTGACGGCCAGGGGCGCCGCGCTCTCGATCAACTCCTTCCCGTCGTTGATCACGGCGACGTCACTCGACCGCAGGCCCTTCGAGTACCCCTGCTTCTTCCTCTCGATCCGGTCTTCCGGACGCGCCGGCACCGCGAACATGACTCCGTCGAAGCCGAGGTCGGCGAACCCGGCCTTGATCGACACCGCGGCTCCGCCGATCACCGAGACCATGACCACGAGAGAGGTGGTACCGAGGACGATCCCCACCAGGGTGAGAGTGGAGCGGAGCTTGTGAGCGAAGATCTCGCTGATCGAAGTCCGAGCCGCTTCCCACAGGGTGGCCGCGAGGCCGGTCCGGGGAGCGCTGGGGGCGGACATCACTCGTACCTCAACGCTTCGACGGGCGAGAGCCGGGCGGCCCGGATCGCGGGGTAGAAGCCGAAGAAGATTCCCACCAGCACCGCGCAGAAGAAACCAGTTGCCATCATCGACGGAGTGACGGTCATGGTCTGCTGCAGGAGCGAAGCCATGATCCGGCAAAAGCCGATGCCGGTGAAGATCCCGATCAGCCCTCCGGCCATGGTCACGAGGACGCTCTCGACCAGGAACTGGGCGGCGATGTGGATGGGGGAAGCCCCGAGCGCCTTGCGCGTACCCACTTCGCGGACCCGCTCGTTGAAGGAGGCCAGCATGATGTTCATGATCACGATGCCCCCGACCAGCAGGGAGATGGTGCCGCAGACCATGAAGGTGATGTCGTAGACCTTCCCCTGCTGCTCCATCTGCTGCATCCGGTCCTTGCGGTTGTAGATCTCGAAATCCTCCACCCCGCCGTGGGCGCGCTTCAAGAGAGTGCGGACCTCTTCGTTTCCAACTTCGATCCGGTCGATCGAAGCCACCTGCACGTTGATGTAGGCGACCTTCTGGTTCTCCCGTTCGCCGGAGAGACGGTTGATGACGGTGGTGATGGGAACGAAGAGCATTTCGTTCATCCACTCGAGCGAATTTCCGTTCGCCTCGTTCCAGAAGAATTCCTTCTTTTCCATCACTCCCACCACGGTGAAGGAGGCTCCCGCCATCTCCACCGTCTTCCCGAGAGGGTTCTCGCCGCCGAAGAGCTGATCCCGGCGCGTCGACCCGAGGACCACCACCTTGCTGGACTCGCTCAGATCCTGCTGGGTGATGAAACGACCTTCGTCGACGTGGAACGAATACATCGGTTCATAGGCGGGGGTGGCACCGGAAAGGGTGATCCGCTTCTCGAATCCCGCCCGCCGCACCAATTCGTCTCGCTCGATCGTGGGCTCGACCAGGCTCAGGTTCTTTCCGTCGCGCTTCAAGATCTCGGCGTCTCGGTAGGTCAGGCCGTTCGAGTTTTTTTCGACCGCACTCTGTTCTGCGGCCTGGACGCTCTTGTTGTCGATGCGCATTTTGAGGATGCCGCCGGTGGTCTCGAAGAACTTCGTGGCCTGCTGACGGCCGCCGTCGATCAGGCCCAAGGTCGCCACCACCGACCCCACCCCGAGCACGATCCCCACGAACTGCAGCACGCTGCGTGAGCGGTTGGCGTTCATGTCCACGACCCCGTCCACCAGGGCGGCCCACAGGGAGGAGAAGAAGCGCACCGGTGGTTCCTGAGGCTAGGCGGCTTTTTGAAGGGCGTCCGAGAGGACCGCCCCGTCCTCGATCCGGATCACCCGAGAGCAGCGCTCGGCGATTCTCGGATCGTGGGTGACGATGGCGATGGTGTGGCCGGCCGCGTGCATCTCGTCAAAGATCCCGAGGATCTCGCCGCCGGTCCTGGTGTCGAGGTTTCCGGTCGGCTCGTCGGCCAGGATGAGGCTGGGGTTCATCACGATGGCCCGTGCGATGGCCACCCTCTGCCTCTGTCCGCCCGAGAGTTCGGAAGGCCGTGACTTCACGCGCTCTTTCAGGCCCACGCGTTCGAGGGCCGAAACGGCTCGGTCGCGGCGCTCGGAAGAGGAAATTCCACCGTAGAGCATCGGGAGCTCGACGTTGCGCAGCAGCGACGCCTTGGGCAGGAGGTTGAAGGTCTGGAAGATGAAGCCGATCTTCTGATTCCGGATCCGCGCCAGTTGGAAGGAGGACAGGGACGACACGTCCTCGCCGTCCAGCATGAAGGTCCCGGAGGTGGGTTGATCGAGACAGCCGATGATGTGCATCAGGGTGGATTTTCCGGAGCCCGAGGGCCCGATGATGGCCACGAGCTCGGCGCGGCCGATGGTGAGATCGACGCCGCGAAGGGCGTCGACCTGCATCTCGCCCTGGTCGTAGCTCTTGGTCACGCCCGTCATTTCGATGAGTGGGCGGGTCGTGGGGACGGCCGTGAATGCGGCTCCGGGATTAGTCATTGGACTTCTTCTCCTTGGGCCGGGTCGGATCCTCGACCGCCACTTCTTCCCCCACCTTGAGACCCTTCACGATCTCCGCTTTATCGAAGCTCGCGAGGCCGGTCTCAACTTCACGAAGCTCGAACTTTTCCTTCCACTTGTCCTTCTCGTCCACCTCGCCGGCCGGCTTTGCGTCCTTGTCCGCGGCGAACACGCTGGCGAAGAAGCCCTTCGATTCCACCACCTTGGGGGCTTCGGCCTTCTTCACGTAGACCACTTCCTTGTCGTCGCGCTTGAACAGCGCCTCAACCGGGGCGGTCAAAACACCCGACACCCGGTCACCGACCACGTCGAGGTTGGCGGTCATGCCCGTGCGCAGTTCCTGGCCTTGTCGGTCCACGTCGACCTCGACGTCGAAAACCTTCACCTTGTCGTCCAGGCGCGCGGCCGGAGCGATTCTTCCGATCCGTCCGCCGAATCGAACCTTGGGATAGGCGTCGAGGGTGATCTTCACTTCCTGGCCGAGGCGGACCTTGCCGATGTCCACTTCGTTGATTCCCGCCTTGATGATCATGGTCTCGACATC
>JAQBHL010000070.1:0-4916 GCA_032127745.1 Acidobacteriota bacterium | reverse complement strand
GTATCGCGACCGGAGAGCAAGGCTGGAGGTTGGCACTACATGCCCTTTTCCAAGACCTCTTCTAAACGATTCAACGACTTAGAAACCAATCACCCCTCAAAATAGCTGCTTTCTCTCGTCAACTGCGGAACTCGGGCTAGTGTCCCGTAACAGAAGTACGTTGCATAAGTCGGCGTCGAGGCGCCCGGAGCGCAAGGCGCCGAGGAGGCCGCATATCCAGCATATGCAACGACGAGCAACGCGGCGATCCGGGATGCATCGGCGCTCCCATGTGACGCGTACTTGTGAGGCAGGACGCTAGTGTGGAGACCTCGAGGTCGGCCCTGTCCCGCAGATTCACCAGCCGGGACGGCTATCGATGGACGCGCCGCCGCGTGCCGGCTCTCACCCCATCAGTCGCGGTGCAGGGCTTCGATGGGATCGACGGCCGCCGCCCTTGACGCGGGCACATAGCCCGCGATCAGTCCCACCGCGACGGAGACCGCCACTCCGGCCAGGGCGGCACTCCAGGGCGGCCGCGCGTCATACCGGGGCAACACGAGGGTAATCAGAAATCCGATCACGAGCGCCACCAGGACACCCAGAACTCCCCCGACGCCTGAAAGCACACCGGCCTCGATCAGGAACTGGCGTCGAACCGATCTCTGAGTCGCTCCCAGGGCTCTCCTGATCCCGATCTCGCGCGTTCGCTCGGTGACGCTTATGACCATGACGTTCCCGATCCCGATCGCGCCGATGAACAGGCTGATGCCGGCGAGGGCGATGGTGGCCGCTCCAATCGCGTTCCCGACCTGATTGAACACCGCGATGATCTGGTCGGGTGAGGTGAGTTGGAAGTCGTTGGGCGAATCAGGAGGGAGGCCCCGCAGGCGTCTTAGAATGGTCTCGATGTCCTGGCGCGCCTGGGCGCGCCGTCCGTCCCGGGTTTTGGAATAGAGCAGGACATTGCGGGCGTCTGGGAACGCCTGCTGGACCGCCCGAATCGGCATGGAGATGACGCTGTCCTGCCGGTGCTCACCAAAGACTCCACCGGGACGAGGCGCCACTACACCGATGACGGTGAAGGACACGCCCCCGACCCGGACCTCCTTGCCCAGCGCGGCGAGTCCAGGGAACAGCGAGGCTCGAACGCGGGCCCCGAGGATGGCCACCCGCGCGCCCGTCTGTTCCTCTATGTCGGTGAAGACCCGACCCTCGGCAAGGGGCGACTCGACGACGCGGAAGGTACTCGCGGCGGAGCCCTCGGCGAAGCAGGTGTCGCTTTCGATCCGCCCCGCACTCGCCACCAGAGCGCGGCCGTTGATGATCGTGGGGACGATCAGCTGGACTCCCACGTCCTCGACATTCGGAGAGAGCCTCTTGATCGCATCGGCGAAGCCAATCTCCAGGGGCCGGCGGTTCAACTCCTGGTCCGTGGGCGGGGAGTAGGGGTCCCGTGACAGGTGGAAGGCGATGAGGTTGTCGGTGCCCAGGCCCTGGAAGAGAGTCGCCACCTGGGTTCGCGCGTTCGCGAGGACAGAGGCGATGAGCACCACGGTCACAATGCCGATCACGATCCCGGCGACGGCCAGGACCGAGCGCAGGCCATTGGCCCGCACCGAGTCGAGAGCAAAACCGAGGGCCATCCGGTCCGCGTCGGCGAGGAGGGACGGGCGGCCCTTCAGGGGTGTGGGCATGGGTCAGTCGGCCCGCAGCGAGGCGAGAACGTCGGCGCGCGCCGCTCGCCTTGCCGGCAACGCGCCGGACAGCAGTCCGGCGCTGGTGGCCATCAAGAGGCTCCGGACCATCGTCGAGGGAGCGAGCGAGAGCGGGATCCCGAGAACCACGGACGCGATCGCCGCGAGAAGAGCGACGACCGCGAGGCCGGCGAAGGCGCCCACGACGCTCACGATGAGCGACTCGGCGAGCACCTCAGCCCCGATATTCAAACGGCGCGCCCCCACCGCCCTCCTGATTCCGATCTCCCGAGTTCGCTGAGCGACCGAGACCAGGGTGGTGTTGGTCACCACCACGAAGGCGGCGAGCAGGGACATGAGGGAGATCGGGAGGGCGGCCGCGCTCAGCGATCTCGACAGAGTGAAGACGAAGTTGCGCGCGGCCTCGGGCGCCACGACATCGAAGTTGTCTTCCTGGCCGGGTCGAAGATTCCGCCGGGCCCGAAGGGTCGCTCGGGCCCGGTCTTCGGCCGAACCGGTCTCCCCCTCTTTCAGAGACTTCGCGAACACCTGGAGGGTCTGCGGCGGACCGAACGCGCGTTCGAAACTCGCGAGAGGGATCCACACGTAGCGATCCTGGCTCTGCCCCCCCAACTGCCCCATCTCTTCTTGCACCCCAATCACCCGGAAGGCGCGCCCGGCCAGCCTCACCGTCCCGCCAAGCGCCCGTCCGCCCGGGAAACAGGCCCGCCGTACCTCCTCGCCGATGACCGCCACCGCGGCGCCGCCGTTTGATTCATCGTCCCTGAAGAAGCGGCCTTGGGCGAGCGCCATCTCCTGGATCTTCGTGATCGCTTCGGTGGTGCCGGTGATCACGGCCGACTCCAGTTTCCCCTCGATGGAGGTGACGTCGGCGACCCGCTGAGCCGAAGGCGCGTACACGACAAGGCCGCCGCCGTAGGCCTCAAGGAAGCGCGCATCTGACCGTGAAACGGCGATGTTGCGCTCCAGCTTGCGGGCCAGCTCTCTCCGGCCCAGACCCCCGGTCGGACCGACCCTCGCGACCGTGAAGACGTCACTGCCGATGGTGCGTGCGGCGGTGCGGGCCGCGAACGACGCCAGCACTTCGAGGCCGGTAGAAATACCGGCAAGCGCGATGACGGCCGCAGCCATGGCGAGGGCTCCAAGAGCCGAGCGGAGCCGATACTCGCGGACGACCACCATAGCTTGCGAAAGCGACTCTCGGATCAAGAGGGAAGGGGAAAGCATGGCAGTCTTGGAGGAGGGGGGACAATCTTACCAGCGGGGTTCCAAGCGCAGATTCTTTTGTATAGTATTTGAACATGTTACGAAAAGCCGTTATCGCCGCCGCCGTTCTTGGCCTTGTCGGCCTCGCCGTGTTCTCGGGGCGTCCTCGCGGCACACCGGTGGAGACCACCACCGTGGCCAGGCGGGAGAGCCTTCGGGCCTACGTGACCGCCTCCGGGGAGATCGTGGCGAGGCGCTACGCCGACATTGGCGCTTCGGTGATGGGCCGCGTGGTCAGTCTCAACGTGAAAGAAGGGGATCGCGTTCGTACCGGGCAGGTTCTGGCCAGGCTCGATCCCATCCGCGCCCGTTCCGAGGTGGAAGCAGCGCAATCCGCGGTGCGCGCGCTCGGTGCCGATTTGAAGGCGGCCGAGGCGCGTCTCGTCGAAGCGAGACTGGCCGCCGGCCGAACTGCGAGCCTGGTCGAACAGGGTTTGCTCCCGAAGGCTCAGGGCGATTCGTCGCAGGCGACGCTCGATGCCGCCAGAGCGCAGCTCGAAGCCACCCGGAACCGCATGGAGCAGGCGAGTGCCCAGGTCCGGGGCGCGCGCGACACCCTCTCGAAAACCTCCGTCGTGGCGCCCATCGACGGCATCGTCACCCGGCTGCAGGTCAGGGAGGGCGAAATGGTGGTGATCGGTCTCCAGAACCAGCCCGGCACCACGCTCATGAGGCTGGTCGGCTCGACCGGTTTGAACGCGGAACTGAAAGTGGCCGAAGCCGACGCCCTGCGTTTGCGGGTCGGGCAGCCTGCGCGGGTCACTCTTGATGCCCTGCAGGGTCGCGAATTCGCCGGCCAGGTCTTCGAAATCGGCGCCTCGTCTCTGCCTCCGGTATCCCTTCAATCCGCCTCCGCACGCGAGTTCCGAGTGGTGGTTTCACTCGGGGGGACCGAGGAAGCCCTGCGCTCCGGCATCTCGTGCGATGCTGAGATCCTGGTCGCGGAGAAGGCAGACGTTCTCACCGTGCCTTTGCAGGCCGTCGTCAGTCGGGATGGGACCGGCGGCGACGAGACCGGCGTCTTCCTCGTTCGGGAGGGGCGCGCGGCGTTCCGCCAGGTCACGCTCGGCCTTATCTCGGGCCTCGACGTCGAGATCAGCGGCCTCGACGCCGGCGCCGAAATCGTCCTCGGGCCTCTCGCCACCCTGAGAACGCTGAAGGAGGGCGAGACCGTCCGTAGTCGCTAGTGTCCTGCCTCACAAGTACGCGTCACATGGGAGCGCCGATGCATCCCGGATCGCCGCCTTGCTCGTCGTTGCATATGCTGGATATGCGGCCTCCTCGGCGCCTTGCGCTCCGGGTGCCTCGACACTCGCATGTGCCACGTACTTGTGAGGCAGGACACTAGTGTCCCGCTCCAGGCGACGAGCTGATCGAGCATCGTCGTGACCGACTTCTCATGCAACACAGCCGGCCTGAACTCCGTGAAGTTCGCCCAGTCCGTGAAGATCGACAGAGCCACCTGGGACCGAGGCGGGGATCAAGGTTAGATGCTGCTGCTGTTGAGGACGTTGGAGGGGAGCAGATATTCGTAGGGCTCGGAGCGCCGCGTGTTGCGGTCGTGAATTCGCCGTTCGGCGAGGTTGAGAGCCGCCTGGAAACGCGAGATGGTGCCGTTTGCCTTCGGATCCTGGAAATGATTCTTGGGATAACTCCCGAGGCGGTCATAGTGCCATCCCGACAGAAACCGCATGACCTCGATCTGCTCTCGCACTTGGTCCGGGGGAGGCAGAATGGGGAGGATAGCCTCCTGGAGACTGGCCGAGGCGGGCGGCGCGAGGTCAGGAGAAGCGTAAGCCGCGAGCGGCATGTTGGCGGGCGCGCCCACGAAATCCCACTGCGGATAGTTGACCGCGGAATGCTGAGGGCCGCTGGTGAAGATGATCTGTTGAACCACCCTGCTCAGATCCCCCACATCCTTGAGCGCGGCCGGCAAGCCCGCGATGCGCCCGC
>JAQBHL010000069.1:0-5676 GCA_032127745.1 Acidobacteriota bacterium | reverse complement strand
CTGCTACTCCGGCAATCCGCTCGTGAATGCGTTCTGCCTCGGCATCACCACGAGGGACAAGCTCTTTCTCGGTCGCGCGGAAGGCGTCGGAAACACCGTCTTCTATGTCGGGGCCAAGACCGGGCGCGACGGAATTCATGGCGCCACCATGGCCTCTTCGGAATTCGGGGAGGGCAGCGAAGAGAAGCGACCGACCGTGCAGGTCGGTGACCCTTTCATGGAGAAGATTCTTCTCGAGTCGTGCCTCGAAGCGATGGCCACGGGCGCGGTGGTGGGCATCCAGGATATGGGGGCGGCCGGGCTCACCTGCGCCACCTCTGAGACCGCCGGTCGAGCCGGCACCGGAATCGAGTTCGATGTATCGAAGGTCCCACAGCGTGAGACCGGCATGAGCGCCTATGAAGTCATGCTGTCCGAGTCGCAGGAGCGCATGCTGCTGGTGGCCAGGAAGGGCCGCGAGGACGAGATCCGCGCGGTGTTCGAGAAGTGGGATCTGCATGCCGAGGCGGTGGGCGTGGTTACCGGGGACGGTCGAGTGCGTGTCTTCAAGGATGGGAACCTCGAAGCCGACATCCCGGCGAGCGCCCTCACCGACGAGGCCCCGGTCTACGATCGCCCGTGGATCGAGCCGAAGAATCCGGCCGAGGACAGGGATCTCTCGGAGATTCCCGTACCCACCGATCTAGGGTCCGCGCTTCTCATCCTTCTCGGTTCACCCAACATCGCCAGCAAGAAGTGGGTGTACCGGCAGTACGACTCCACGGTGCAGACCGGCACCGTCCAGGGGCCGGGGGTTTCGGATGCGGCGGTTCTTCGCATCCACGGCTCGAAGAAGGGCCTCGCCATCGCCCTTGACGGCAATGGCCGCTACGGCTTCCTGAACGCGAAGCAGGGGGCGATGCTCGCGGTCGCGGAGGCTTGCCGCAACGTCGTGGCCACCGGGGCCCTGCCCATCGGCCTCACCAACTGCCTCAATTTCGGCAATCCGGAGAAGCCCGAAGTCATGGGACAGATCGTGAGGGCGCTTGAAGGCATCGCCGAAGCGAGCCGGGCCCTCGATGCTCCGGTGACCGGCGGCAACGTCTCCCTCTATAACGAGACCGACGGCGAGCCCATCTACCCGACCCCGGTGATCGGCGCGGTGGGCCTGCTCGAGGATGTGACCCTGGCGATCTCGCGCGCGTTCGCGCAGAACGGCGATGACGTCCTCCTCCTCGGCGGAAGCGACATGGCGCTGGGCGGCAGCGAATACATGCGGACGGTTCACGGAACCGTGGCCGGCGCCCTGCCGAAACTCGACCTCGAGGCCGAGCGCGCGCTGTACGAGGTCGTCCTCGATCTGAACAGGCAGCGCACGCTTTCGTCCGCTCACGATGTCGCCGATGGAGGTATCGCGGTCGCTCTGGCGGAATGCTGCTTCAACTTCGAGAGCGCCTCCCTGGGCGGGGACTTCGACCTCGGCGATCTCGGCCTTGACGACGACTTCGAGGACGGTGAACCCATCCGCACCGATGCGCTGCTCTTTTCCGAGGGCCCTTCCCGGATGATCGTTTCAACCCGCGATGCCGCGACGGTGGAAACCCGGGCGGCCCGGACCGGAGTGCCCTGTCGCCGTCTCGGCCGGGTCGGAGGCTCCCACCTCACCCTCCGCTCCGGTGGTGTTCAGTTGACCCGGCACAGCGTGGCCGAGCTGCTGAGCGCGTGGGCTTCGCTCGATCGCAGGCTTTCGGAATAAAGTCCGATCATGCGATCCGAGGAAGCCCCGGGGACGGAGAGCGGCGAGGCCAAAGCGGGTGGAGGGCTTCGTCGTATCGAAGACGACCACTTCAAGGATCAGTGCGGGATCTTCGGAGTGTTCGGCCATCCCGAAGCCTCGAACCTGACCTATCTGGGTCTTTACGCCCTTCAGCATCGTGGCCAGGAATCGGCGGGCATCGTCTCCTCGGATGGCGAGACCCTGAGGACGGTCCGCGGCATGGGTCTGGTCAGCGAAGTCTTCCCGAGCGAGGAGTCGCTCACGTCGCTCGCGGGTCCCTACGCGATCGGCCATGTGCGCTACTCGACCACGGGCGAGAGCGCGGCGAGAAACGTCCAGCCCATTCTCATCAGCTGCCAGCGCGGCGAAGTTGCGGTCGCGCACAACGGGAACATGGTCAACGCGGACATTCTTCGCGGACAGTTGGAGGCCGCCGGCTCCATCTTTCAGTCGAGCTCCGACACCGAGGTTTTGCTGCATCTGTACGCGCGCGCGCGGATCGGCCCGGTCGAGGACGCCGTCGCTTCGAGCCTCCTGAAAGTCCGCGGCGCCTACTCCATGCTGTTCCTGACCCGCGATGCCCTGATCGCCGCCCGCGATCCCATGGGCATAAGGCCCCTGGCCCTGGGCCAGCTGGGCGATGCCTATGTTCTCTCCTCCGAGACCTGCGCCTTCGATTTGATCGAGGCCACCTACATCCGCGACGTGGCCCCGGGAGAAGTTCTGGTTATCGACCAGGACGGTCTGCGCTCGTTCTTCCCGTTCCCGAAGGACATGGCCCGCCATTGCGTCTTCGAACACGTCTACTTCGCCCGGCCTGATTCCAGGGTCTTCGGCCGGAGCGTCCTGGGTTCACGCCTCGAAATGGGCCGCCGATTGGCCCGCGAGTCGGCGGTGCCCGCCGATGTGGTGGTTCCCGTTCCCGACAGCGGCATCGGAGCCGCCCTTGGCTACGCGGAAGAGAGCGGGCTTCCCTACGTGATGGGGCTGGTCCGGAATCACTACATCGGCCGCACCTTCATCGAACCCAAACAGAAAGTCAGGAATTTTGGCGTTCGAATCAAGCTCAACCCGGTGCGCGAGGTCCTTGAGGGCAAGCGGGTGATCCTCATCGACGACTCGATTGTTCGGGGCACCACCTCTCGAAAGATCGTCGATCTCATTCGGTCGGCCGGGGCCAGCGAGGTTCATCTCCGGATTTCTTCGCCGCCGACCACGCACCCGTGTCACTACGGGATCGACACGCCCCGCCGCAGCGAACTGATCGCCTCCTCGCAGACCGTCGAGCAGATTCGAGCGAAAGTCGGAGCGGATACCTTGTCGTATCTGTCTCACGGGGGCCTCATTGCGTCCGTGGGCGATTCCCATGGAACGCGCCATTGCACGGCCTGCTTCACCGGAAAGTACGCCATCCCCGTGCGCGAAGAGGAAACGAGCGAACTCTTCCCCCTGGCCGCCCGCGGCTGAGGTGCTACGAGCACCACGCACCGCCGATCATCGCCCGACGTTTTCCCGGAAGAACTCCACCGCCCGGTCTGCCGCCCAGAATCGGCCCGGGGCGTTCGTCCTGGCCGCGAACCCCACGTGCCCTCCGGTGGGATGCATCTCCCGGATCACCACGCCGGAAGAAGGCAACTCGAACTTCCGTACGCTGTCCCCTGGAATCATCGGATCGTCATCGGCGGAAAGGATCAGAGCGGGCCGGTCTATGTCGCGCAGCCATGGACCCGAACTCGACTGGGTGTAGTAGTCGTCCGCGCCGGAAAAACCGCCGTAGGGAGCGGTGATCCTTTCGTCGAAATCGCGGACGGTCACGACGCCGATCTGTCGCCCGGCCTCGTACCAGCCCTCGCTTCGTTCCTGGATTCTGGCGTAGGTCTCCTTGAGCTTCTCGAGAAAATAGGACACGTAAAACCGATTGTGGCCCAGGTGCAGGGCGTCGCTGCACCTCAGCAGATCGAGGGGCGGCGAGACCGCGACCCCGGCCTTCACCTCCGAAGGAAGCAAAGAGCGTGACCGGCCGAGGGCGAGCAGGACGTGATTGGCTCCGAGCGAGGCTCCAAAGAGGCCGACGCGAGGAACGTCAGCGGCCACCCGGCGGGCCACCGCCACCAGGTCGCCTTCCAGACCGGCGTGGTAGAGCCGGGGACAGATCTCGAACGACGCGCCGGCTCCCCGCATGTTCATCCGGATGACGTGATATCCGGCGGCGTGGGCATGCAGGCCCATCGAGAGCATGTAACTCGAGTAGTCGAAGCCGCCCATTCCGTGGAGAAGCACCACCGCGGGTGACGACGCGCGCGCGCCCGGTTGCCAGGTGGCGCGCGCCAGCACGCGGATGCCCGGTTCCGATTCGACGATCAGATCTTCGGTGGGCAGTTCCCAGTTCAGCCTCCGCCGGTGGTAGAAGCCGAGGAGAGTCTGGACATGACCGCCCCGGGTGAGCCAGGCGGGTGCGAAGGGCGGCGTGGCGGCCGGCCGTGGCGGCCCGGGATGAAGGGCCGCGTTCACACGGTCAGGACGATCTTGCCGAAGTGTTCCGAAGCCTCCATCATGCGATGCGCGTCGGCCGCCCGCTCGAGGGGGAGGGCGGCGTGCACGAGAGTCCTGAGCCGCCCGGCGAAGAAATGAGGGACCGCGGCGAGCAGGTCCGCCCGGCTGCCCATGTACGAACCCATGAGGGTGAGACGCTTCGCGAACACGAAACGCAGATCGGTGGCTCCCCGGGGACCCGAGGTGGCGCCGCAGGTCACCAGTCGTCCCCGATGGGCGAGAGAAAGGATCGACCGCTCCCAGGTCTTCTCGCCGGTGTGCTCGATGACGATATCCGCGCCCTTTTTCGAGGTGAATTTCTTCACTTCGGCCACCACATCCTGGGCGTAGTGATCGACCACCGCGTCCGCGCCCAGAGCCCGGGCGAGCTCGAGCTTCTGCCCGCCGCCCGCGGTGGCCATGACCCGCGCGCCCAGCGCCTTCGCGATCTGGATGGCGGCCATACCCACCCCGCTCCCGGCCGCCCACACCAGCACGTCTTCCCCCATTTTCACCTGCGCCCGCACCACCAGCATGTGCCAGGCGGTGAGGAAGACGAGCGGGAATGCCGCGGCGTTCTCGAACGGGATCGAGTCCGGGATGGGGATGAGGCTGGCCAGAGGCACAGCCACGCGCTCGGCGTAGCCGCCCGCCCGTCCGTGTCCGAGGATTCGATAGCCACGGCAGGCGAAGTCATCCCCGGCGAGGCACATGGCGCAGCGCCCGCAAGATGTCCCGGGCTGCAGCATCACCCGCTGGCCGGCGGCGAGACCGCTGGTGTCCACTCCCGCAGGCAGGGCCTCGATGACCCCGGAGATGTCGCTTCCAAGCACATGCGGAAAGGGCGGGGTGTAACCGGCGAGCCCGCTTCTGGTCCACAGGTCGAGATGATTGAGGGCGCAAGCCCGAACCCCGACCAGCGCCTCGCCCGGACCCGGGTTCGGGGCCGCGATGTCGGCGAGTTCCAGAACTTCCGGGCCGCCGTGGCCTCTGATCACCGCCGCTCGCATTCCGCCCCCAGGATAACGTGTTGATAACCTCGGCCTTGTGCCCGGAACCAGGGTCCGGAGCGACACGCGATGATACAGGCCTTCAGAGTCACGAAACGGTACGACGCGCATGGCATCGCGCTGCGCGACGTGTCCCTTCACGTTCCCAAGGGCGAGTTCTGTTTCCTGACCGGGCCGTCCGGTGCGGGCAAGACCACGCTGCTGCGTGCGATGGTCGGCCAGGTGCCCAAGCTCAAGGGTCGTGTCATGGTGGATGGGCGGGACGTCCGGGGCCGACAGCCGGCCAGCATCGGCTGGGTGCCGCAACTGGAAACGGTCGACTGGGACTTTCCCGCGACGGTCCGGGAGGTAGTGCTCATGGGCCGCTGGGCGCGCGCC
>JAQBHL010000068.1:0-12445 GCA_032127745.1 Acidobacteriota bacterium | reverse complement strand
AACGGCAACGTCATCAGCGTGGTCTTCCTGGCCGTCATGATCGGGGTGTCGATGCGCCGGCTGGTCGCCTTGCAGGGTCGGGACTCCTCGGTCGCGCGCCTGGCCGACCTGGCCGAGGGCGGCTTCGAGACCCTGGTCATGATCCTGAGAATGGTCGTGGAGGCCATTCCCTTCGCGGTCTTCGGTGTGCTGGCCCAGGTGGTGGGTCGGGACGGAACCAAGGTTTTCGGCGAACTGAGCGTGTACGTCGTGGCCATGGTGTCGGGCCTGTCCCTCCACGCGCTCGGCTACTACACCCTGGCCGCCTGGCTGATCGGACGGCGCGCCCCCAAGGTCTATTTCGGCGAGGGTGCTCCCGCGATCTTCGCGGGGATGTCGATGAACTCGTCGCTCGCCACCGTCCCCCTCACCCTGCAAAGCCTCAAGAACATGAAGATCTCCGATGCCTCGGCCCGCCTGTCGGCTTGCGTGGGGACGAATCTCAACAACGACGGCATCGTTCTCTATGACGCCATGGCCGCGCTCTTTCTGTCCCAGGCCCTTGGCTACGACCTGACCTTCTCCCAGCAGGCCGTGGTGGCGCTCGCCTCCCTGATGGCGGGTATCGGCATCTCCGGAGTTCCAGACGCCGGCTTGATCGTGCTGCCCCTGGTGCTTTCCACCGTGGGCCTGCCGGAGGCGGTGATCGTGGGCGTGATCCCGGTCCTCTTCTCCGTCGACTGGCTGATCGGCCGGGTGCGCTCCGGCGTCAACGTGATGAGCGACATGCTCGTCGCCATCCTTCTCGACCGGTTCCCGGATGGAGCCTCGGCCCCGCGCGGTGCTGAAAGCGCTCCGTGACCCGGCCGCCCTTAGCCCCCGATTCGGGGCCTCGTCTTGAATCCGGGCGCGGTTCGCTCGGGGCGGAAATCGGGTTTGTCGCCGCCGTGGCCCTGGGCGCGGTCTGCTGGTTCACCAACCCGGCCGTTCCGGCGGGCACGGGCCTCCTGTCCCTCGCGGCCGCGCTCTTCTGCGTTTTCTGGATCGTCCGCGAGTCCGGAGGCCTGCGGGCTTCTCTGACCCCGCGCACGGACACGGTCGCGGTGTGGGCCGCGGCCACCGCACTCAGGCTTCCCGCTCTCATCGCGCCCGCCGGGTTCGTGGGCGGCGACGGTTCCCTCCAGTCTCTCCTTGCCCTGGGCCTGCTCAGGGGCCTGAGGCCCGCACCCATCTTTCTGAGCGGTTCGAGCTACGAGGGGTCGCTCAAAGCCCACATCGCCGCGGGCCTCGGGGCGATTGCGGGGCACGACGACCTGGCCCGCCTCCTCGTGGTGGCGAGCCTGCTCCTGTGGTTCGTGTTCATCGCCGCCACCATGGCCCTGGCCCGCCGGATCGCGGGACCTTTGGCGGGAGTGTTCGCCGGTCTGTTCGTGGCCCTCTCGCCCCGGTTCGCGACCGTGTTCTCGGTCAGTAACGCCGGTCCTTATGCCGATGCGCTCGGACTCGGCACCCTCGCCCTCGCCTGGACGGCGCGCCTGCTGCAGGATGGGGGCGACCCGCCGACGCGCCGCGATTACTTCCTGATCGGAGCCCTGCTCGGGGTGGCCTTCTGGCAGCAGCCCATCGTCATTTCGTACGCCGTGGTGGCGATCGGGGTTCTCCTGTTCGACGCCCGGTGGAACCGGCGTCTCGCTTTCCTGGCCATCGCTCCCGGACTCTTTCTCGGACGCCTGCCCGCGACCCTCCACGACCTCACCGAAGGCGGAGCCGCCACCGGGGTGATGGCCCATTACGCCCGCGGCGCGGGAGCGGGACTGCCCTTCTCCGACCAGGTCATCCAGACCCTGACCTGGGGGTTCCCGGTGGTGTTCGCCGGCCTGTCGGGTGAGACCTTGCTGTCAGATTCTTCGCGGGGTCTCATCGGAGCGGCGTACATGGCCCTGGTCGTCTGGTTTGGAGTCTCGCGGGCTCCGGGCCTCCTCAAAGGTCTCGGGCAACGGCGGATCGGTCCGGCTCTCCTGCCGCTCGCCCATTTCGGGGCGGCCCTCGTCCTCGTATGGCTGGTGGCGGGCGAAGGTCAGTACTCGCGTCCGCGCTACTTTCTTCCCCTGCTCGGAGCGTTCGCGATGATGTTTGGCGCGGCGGTCGCGGGCCTCTTCTCGAGGTCGCGCGCCCTGGGCGCGACTCTGGCCGTTCTGGTTCTTTGTTGGAACGTGGCTTCGAACCTTCCCCGGCTGCGTGAGGGTATGGAAGCGGACCGTGAGCTCCGCGCTCTGGCCGGGTCGCTGGAGGCTTTGGGTCTAAGGACCGGCTATTCCGATTTTCCCATAGCCGGGCCCATCAGCATGGTCACCGGCGAGCGGGTGACCGTGGTGGGCCTGCTCGGCCCCACGAATGGCGAACACCTCGACCGGCAGATCGACCTGGTGGCTCATCAGGGCCCGGATTTCTTCCTCACCCGGCCGGAGGAGGAGCCGTGGCTCGCCCGGCGACTGGAACATCTCGGGGTGACCTTCAAGACCTGCGGGACTTCGCTGCGGATCTTCTACGACCTCTCCCGGCGTGTTTCGATCGATGAGGTCGCGGGCTTTCGGGACTAGGATGCCAGCCGGGTCAGGGCCGCGATGCCGCGTTTCATGGAGACCAGAAACACGGCGAGGCTGAGGGACAGCGCCGAGACCAGCCCTGCCGCCATCGCGATCTGCCGCGACCCCGGAATGGGTCGATCGCGGAAGTCGTAGTAGAGGAAGATCGACGTGGGCCAGGCGAGCAGGGCGATCTCAATGCAGATGAAGGCCACCGCGGTCACCATGAAGACCACGCCGCCGTAGGACCCCGCGATCTGATTCACGTTCTCCGCCCCGAAACGCGGATACATAGCACCCAGGCCGGCGGCCAGCCCCACCAGGGCCAGGGCCATGAAGACGATGGCCACCGCGGTCAGGACTTTCAGGAACGGATGCACGCCCAGCATCTCGTTCGCGACCACGGTGAGGAAGGTCGAGAAGAACACGATGGGTGCGAATCCGGTGGCGAACTTCGACCACAGAAAGGAACTCATCGACACTGGCGAACTGCGGAGGATCCAGAAAGAAGTGCCCTCCACGGACACCGCGGGGAAGACGAAGCGCACCGCGATCGACGAGAGCACGAAGGACGCCATGGCCAGGTTCACGAAGGCGTAGACGTTCCGCACCACCCGTCCCATGTAGGGCACGCGGTCGAGATCGAGGACGCTGAAGTTGTACAGGTACACCGCGACCAGAGCGAGCAGGAGGAGCAGCTGCGACCACTGGGTCGAGTCGCGCATGAAGATCTTCATATCTTTGAGGAACAGACTTCTCGAAGAGGCGGAAAGGGGCAGAAAGCGGGCCAGCCTGTCCATGAACGCGAGCCTCGAGAAGCGGGCCTTGCGCGCCTCCTGCGACTTGGAGAAGCCTTCGAAGTAAAGAGCGCCGAAGGCCATGCGCGCCATGAGGGTGGACGCGAGAGCGGTGGTCCAAAGGGCCACCAGGTAGAGCCAGCCGGTGCGATTCATAAGGGGGGCGAAGGTGGCCTCACCCGCCCAGAAGGAGGGCAGCAGGGGCGTGATGGGGGACTGGAGGGTGGCGAAGAAGGCGGTGATGTCGGGAAGCGACCGCACCGAGAGCAGGCGCTCGGGCCGGATGAAGCGGAGGAGCATCACGATGGCCACCGCGAACAGGAGGCCGGTGAGCATCAGGATGTCGCGCGCGCGCCTGGCCGGGAAGACATTCACCAGCAGCAGGGTCACCACGCAGCCGAAGGCCACCGGGATGACCACGAAGGGGGCCAGGACCAGAGGAATGGTGAGGTAGTACGACCCGGGCGCGCATCGGGCCAGGCCGACGCCGAGCAGGACCGGGGTCAGGAACGCGAGCACCATCCAAGACGACTGGGCGAGAGTCATCGAATACCGCGAGTAGAACAGCCGGGTCTGGGAGATGGGCGCGGCGAGCAGCAGTCTCAGATCCTCGGAGAGAAAGAAGGTGGAGAGCGAGGTCACCAGGGCGGAGAAGGCGAGGAAGGAGAGGAAGGTGAGGAAGAGCCAGGAGAGGCTCAGGCGCAGGAGGTACTCGCCGAGTTCCTCGTAGTCGGTGAGCTGCCAGGCGAGCCAGAAAGACACCGCGAACACCGCGAAGGCCACGGCGGTGGCGATGCCCCCGAAGACCAGGGTGCGAACGGCGTCGCCCTTCTCTCGCCGCTTTGCCCGGTTGGCCGCGCCCAGGAAAGTGGGCAGGAGAAGGAACGGGAAGCCCGTCTTCAGCCCGGGCCGCGCGGTCTCGGTCATGGCCGGGGATTCTATGCGCGCCTTATGGCCCGACCCGGCGGTCTGCTGATAGTCTCGCCGCGTCATCATGATCGACGAACCACCCGTTTCCCAGAAAGCGACCGCGCCCGATCACGAGAGAGACCTCGAGCCTGGAATCGTCCTGGACCTGAAGGACCGCCTCACCTACGCGGGTTACTTGAGGCTGGATCAGCTTCTGGCCGCCCAGCAGCCCCTGTCGACTCCGGCTCATCACGACGAGATGCTCTTCATCATCCAGCACCAGACTTCCGAGTTGTGGATGAAGCTGATGATCCACGAGCTGACCGCGGCCATCCGCCACCTGAGGGTCGACGACCTCTCCCCCTGCTTCAAGATTCTGTCCCGGGTGAAGCACATCCAGATGCAGCTATTCAATCAGTGGGCGGTGCTGGAGACTCTGACCCCTTCCGAATACCTGCAGTTCCGCGGCGTCCTCGGCAACGCATCCGGATTCCAGTCGCCCCAGTACCGGACCATCGAGTTCCTGCTCGGGAACAAACACGCGGCCATGGCGGAGGCGCACCGGCACGACCAGACGACCTACGCGGCCATCAAGGCGGTGCTGGAAGCGCCGAGCCTCTATGACGAGTTCCTGGCCCATCTTTCGCGCGGCGGCTTCGCCGTCCCCGCCGATCTTCTCTCCCGCGACCTCACCCGGCCCCACACGCGCGACCCCCGGCTGATGCCGGTCTTCGTGGAGATCTACGAGAACACGGAGAAGCACTGGGCCGACTACGAGATGTGCGAGAAGCTCGTCGACGTCGAGGAGTATTTCCAGCTCTGGCGCTTCCGGCACCTGAAGACCGTGGAGCGCATCATCGGCTTTCGTCAGGGCACGGGCGGCTCGTCGGGGGTCGGTTTCCTGAAAAAGGCCCTCGACCTGAAGTTCTTTCCGGAGCTGCTGGACGTCCGGACCGAACTCAAGCAGGCCTAGTGAAACCGAACCCGTTTCGCTTGGCGGCGCGTGCGGCCGTCGAGTCGCCTCGAGCGGCGGGCTTTCTCATCGGTCTGATCCTGGGCGCCGCCTACCTGGGCGTGAGGTTCGAGAGCCTCCAGGGTATCGGGGAAAGTGTCGATCACTCGCCCGGACTGATGCACGACTTCTCGATGTACTTCTACCGCACCGGGAAGTCGCTCATGGCGGGCGTCGGACCGGTGGGCGGCTTCTTGTACCCCCCGACCCTGGGCATCCTCATGATGCCCATTTCGCTCCTTTCTCCGGCCGATGCGCGGTTCCTATGGGGGATCCTCGAAGCCCTGGCCATCCTGGCTCTGACCAGCATCTCGGCGCGCCTGGCTCCGCCTCGCATCGGATGGGTGGCCCTGGTCACGGCCGCGACCCTGGTCTCTACCCCGGTCCTCCACAACTTCAAGTGGGGTCAGCTCGGCGTTCCCCTCACCGTTTTGGGCCTGCTCGGGGCGGACGCCTGCGGGGCCCGCCGGCTCTTCTCCGTTGCCCTGGTCTCGCTCGTGGCCTCGATCAAGCTCTATCCAGCCGTCCTGTTCAGCGTCTTCGTGAGGCGGCGGGACGGGAAGGCTCTGCTGGGCGGCGCGGCCGGCGTTGCGGCCCTCGTATTCGGCGTCCCCGCCCTCGTCCTCGGCCTGAGGCGGACGCGAAAATTCTTCGAGAAGGTCGCTCCGTTCCTCAGCGCCACCGCGGACACCACCGACCCGAACTCGCAGTCCCTTTCGCATTGGCTGACCCGCTCGTTCGATGCGCCGCCCGAAGGACTGGTGATGGGTCTCGCCGCCTCGATGGCGCTCATCACTGCCGCCCTGCTGTGGGGCGCGCGATCGTCGGACGCGCGAACTCTCGATCGCTTCACCGCCTTCCTCTCGCTGGCCTGGATTCCTTTCGTCGTTCCCACGTGCTGGGCCAACTACTTCGCCTTCCTCCCGCCCCTCGCCGCCTTCCTGGCCAGCCAGGGAGACTCGCTCCCTCCGGGCGGCCGGCGGCTGGTCCACGCCGTATCCGTGGCCGTGCTCCTCGCCGGATCGTTCGTCACCGTGGATCTGATCGGGGGATGGAGGCCCTACGTGGCCGAGGGCGTTCTGCTGCTTGCCGATCTCCTCGCCGCTCTCACCGCCCTGGGCATCCTGGCGGTGTGGACCTGGGAGCGCGGTCGCGCCGCCGCGCGGGCCGGCGCACCGGGCGCCTCAGATCGCGTCGGGGATCTCCTGAAAGCCTGAGCCCCCGGTCAGCTTGAGAAACACCGGCGTGAGCGCCTCATGGCCGTCGCCGGCCATGGCCAGGACCTCGTTCACCGTGCCCTCGGCGATTATCTTCCCGGCGAGGATGATGCGGACGTAGTCGCACATCTCCTGCGCGACCTCGAGGGTGTGGGTGCTCATCAGGATTGACACTCCCTTCTTCGCCATCACCGAGAAGATGTCCTTGATGAGGCGGGCGCCGCGGGGGTCGAGGCCGACCATCGGTTCATCGACCAGGACCGCCTTCGGATGGTGCAGGAACGCCGAGCACATGACCACGCGCTGCTTCATGCCGTGGGAGAAGGCCTCGATCAGTTCGTCCTTCCAGCGGGTCAGCTCGAACAGGTCGAGCAGTTCGAGGGCGCGGGCATCGAGGCTAGGGCCCTCCATTCCGTACAGACCTCCGCAGAATTTCAGGAACTCGAAGGCGGTGAGCTTCTCGTAGATGAAAGGCCGATCGGGGACGAAACCGAGGGCCGCCTTCGCCTTCTCCGGCTCCCGGGCCAGGTCGGCGCCGTCGATGGTGATCGAACCGGAGGTGGGCTTCAAAAGGCCGGCGATCATCCGGATGGTGGTGGTCTTGCCCGCGCCGTTCGGGCCCAGGAAGCCGTGGATCTCGCCCCTCGGAACCACGATCGACAC
This sequence comes from Acidobacteriota bacterium, assembly GCA_032127745.1. Classification (GTDB taxonomy): domain Bacteria; phylum Acidobacteriota; class Vicinamibacteria; order Fen-336; family JAGNNV01; genus JAGNNV01. The sequence goes on along the minus strand of JAQBHL010000068.1, from coordinate 5,283 downwards.
GCCGCTCACCGCCTCGAACGACCCGTATCGCTTGTGGATGTTATGGACTGTGATCATGGGAGAGTGGGGGCTCGAGGTAGAGCGGGGCCTCGGGCCGCGGCGAGGCGGCCCTGGCTCCCGCGGGTCAGCGTCGTGCCGGGCGCCTCCAGCAGCTGTCCTTGCCTTCGGGAGCGGGGAAGTCGAGGCCCAGGGCCGGGGTGTCCTTGCGGTCGGCGCCGACCAGCACGGTGCTGTTGCTCTGACCCGGGCCGTCCACCATCTCGAGCACTCTGATCTGCACCCGCCCGAGGAGGGGAAGGATGGCGGCCTGCCGGTCGAAACCGCCGCGGGCCAGGCGGACGTGGCTCACGTCGGCGGGGAACTGATTCAGGGTCGGGTCGACCGGGATCCACAGCCCGGTAAGGCGGCCGGTGGTGGACTTCGTGTCCCCCACGAAGACCTCGGGCCAGGCGTGGTAGTAGAACGCCCCGCGCAGAGAGACGAGACCGATGGCGACCCGGGACGGAATTCCGGCGGAGCGGGCCATGGCCACGTAGAGCGCGGTGTGCTCGTTGCAGTCGCCCACCCGGGTCCTCAAAACCTCGACCGCGGAGGGGATGCTCATGGTCGGCTTCTTCTCAAGCGCGGCGTTCACGTAACGAACCAGGACCTCCGCCTTCCGTCGCGCGCTGGCATTGGCGCCCACCCTCCCGAGAGCCTTCCTGGTCTCGGCCACGATCTCGGGAGCGTCGCTCTCAATGAAGGCCTCGGGACTGAGAAAGGCCTGAAGGTCGGTGGGAACCGGCCCGGACCGGAGCTGGTTCGAGTCCACGATCTCGACCACGCTGCCGGTGACGGTCTGACCGGCGCCGTTGAGCTCATCGGGGCGGCCCGGCAGCTCGGCTCCGGAGAATTCCAGGCGGAGCCGTTCGAGGGAGGTCGCGTCAACGATGGCTTGTTTCGACTGGGGCTGAATGGCCGCCGACTCGATCATGTCCTGCTTCACCTCGGATCCCATGGCCATGGCGATCGCGCGCTCCCGGCTCTCCCGCAGCACCACCATGCCCATGGCGCTTTCTTCCTTGACGATGTCGCCCACCTCGGTGATCCATGATGTGGTGCTGATCCCCGAGTAGGTCATGTCGATCCGGAAAGCGGGCACCGGCCGGTCCAGGATGCGCACCACCTCTCGCGCGCCGATCTGGATGGCGGCCATGCCGTTGGTCAGGGTGGCGGGATCGAAGATCTGGATCTGATGACGAGCACCTTCTTGGAGCCCGAGGGCGAGAAGCCGCTTCGGCAGATTGAGGGCCAGGACCGGGGGCTCCTTCAGATCGAAGGCTCTCGATCGTTCACTCCCGGAGGGCGAGGTGATCCGAACCACCAGCCGGGTTGGCGCCTCGAGCATGCCCTTTATCCAGATCGGTCCCGTGCCCGGGTCGAGGGAAAAGGAAAAATCCTGCAGACCGTACTCCGGGTCCACGTTCACTTCGGTATGGAGTTTCGAGGCCGTGGACGCGCCCATCAGGGTAAGCAGCATCTCGCCGTTCTCCTCGAGCTTGAAGCCGCCGGGCCGCTCGGTCATCTGGCTCACCGAGAAACCGATCTTCTCGCCCCGATAGTAGATGCCGCTCCAGCGCGCCCGCTCGCCGTAGGCGGCCAGATCGCTGGTGAGCGCCAAGGCGGTCTGCTCGGTGGCCTTGCGCACCACCATAGACATGGCTCCGGTCCAGATCACCAGCGTGATCAGCGACAGCGGTCTGGAAAGCCCCTTCGGAAAGGGGGGCCACCGGGCGAGAAGTCGTTCGATCATCGGACCGCCGATTATAGGGAACAAGGAAGAAAGGCCACTCTCCGTGTACGATCCCACGATGACCGATACGGAGCGATTCGACCTGGGGAGTCGGATGCTCACCCGGGACGAGCAGCGTGCGATCACGGATCGCCTTCGCCAAGGGGCTCTGGTGATCTATCCAACCGACACCCTCTATGCCATCGGATGTCTGGCCCTGGATGGCGCGGCGGTACGCCGCCTGCGCGGGGTCAAGGGGCGTGAGGAGGACAAGCCTCTTTCCGTGATCGTCGCGGACCTGGCCCAGGCCCGTACGATGGCCGCGACCTGGACGCTGGAGGCGCACCGCCTCTCCGAGGCGTTCTGGCCGGGGCCGGTGACCCTGGTGGTTGAGGCGGCGTCCGGATTGCCCGGCGAATTGCTCGCGGGCCGGATCGGGGTCGCCATTCGCGTGCCCGCGCTCGACCACGCCTGTCTGCTGGCCCGGCTGGCCGGGCCTCTGGTCGCGACCTCGGCCAATCGCGCGGGCGAGGCGCCTTGTCGCACCGCGGATCTGGCCATGGCCGCCTTCCCCCAGGCCGAGATCGTTTTCGATATCGGACCGTTGGAGGGCGCACCCTCCACCATCATCGACCTCACCGCTCCGCCTGGCTCCTTCCGGATACTCCGCGAGGGCCGCGTCCCGCGGGCGCGGGTTGAACAGGTGCTGAACGAGGCAGGACACTAGTGTCCCGTAACAGAAGTACGTTGCATAAGTCGGCGTCGAGGCGCCCGGAGCGCAAGGCGCCGAGGAGGCCGCATGTGCCACGTACTTGTGAGGCAGGACACTCGCGGAGCCCTCGATTCTCGAGCAGGGGTGCGCGGAGATCTATTGAACGGATCTTCCTACCCGCGCGTTCCGGCGGCGTGACCGGGCCCGGCAAGCCGGTGGAAACCCTGTGGTCACACCGACGTCACACAACCCGGGGAACCGTCCCCGAAAGGCTCTCCCCAGAGATCCCCGCCGGAAATCCGTGGACAGGGTGGATCGGAGAAAGACCCTAAGATTGATGAACATGGCCCGCGCCCTCGTTGTTGAAGATGACTCGGACATCGCCACCCTGATCACTCTTTATCTTGAGCGCGATGGGTGGCGATGCGATGTGGCGCATGACGGACACGAAGCGCTCGCGAAACTGGGCGCGGAGACCTACCGGCTGGTGGTGCTGGACCTTCAATTGCCCCGGAGGGACGGTCTTTCCGTTCTGACCCAGATACGGGCCAACCCCAGGCTGAAGCACCTGCCCGTGGTGATCGTGACCGCCCGGGGCGAGGAGACCGATCGAATCGTCGGCCTGGAGGTGGGCGCGGACGACTACATCGTGAAGCCCTTCTCGCCCAAGGAATTCGCGGCCCGGGTGAAGGCCATCCTGCGACGAATGGATCGGAACGAGGGCACAGACGACGCCCTGGTCATCGGCACCGTTCATATCGACCGGTCGCGCCACACCGTGGCCGAGAATGGAAAGGCGGTCCATCTGACCGCCAAGGAGTTTTCGCTCCTGCTCGCCCTGGCCGACGCCAAGGGACGGGTTCTCTCCCGTGACCGCTTGCTCGAGGACCTCTGGGGATACAGCTACATCGAGGGCATGCGCACCATCGACGTTCACGTTCGCCGCCTGCGGGAGAAACTTCCCAGCATCGCCGCGAGGATTGCGTCCGTGAAACCGATCGGATACCGGCTTGCTGAGCCGTCCGATTCCGATTGACCGTTTCGAGGCGATTGAAGGATGAGCAGCTTCCGTCGTCGCCTGGCCTTCGCGGGGGTTGTGACCAGCGCGGTGGCCCTGTTGATCGTTCTCCTGGTCCAGGGAAGCAGCCTGCGGGCGGACACCCGGGCGGAGACCCGTGAGCGGTTGCGGGCCGAAGCGCGCCTGCTGGCCGAGGCCTTGTCCGAGCGCTGGAGCGCCGAGGGCCCGGGGCCCTGGGTGGACGAACTCGTGGATCGAGCGGGCCGCTCGACCGAAACGCGGCTCACCGTGATCACGCAGGACGGAGTGGTGGTGGGGGATACCACCGCCTCCGATGATGCCCTGCGGGCCATCGAAAATCACGGTGGGCGTCCAGAGGTGCGCGCCGCCCAGTCGCAGGGGGAAGGCACGGACGAGCGACTGTCGAACACCACCCGCGAGCGTCAGATTTATGTGGGGGTCGGGGTGCGCCATCAGGGGCGGCTTCTCGGAGTGGCGCGAGCCTCCCTGTCACTTGCCCGCATCGAGATGCGGATCTCGCAACTCCAGATCTCCCTTGGCCTCGCCCTGTTGAGCGTCCTGATCCTGTCCGGCGGTCTGGCCTGGACCTTGTCGCGCCCGCTGGCCGAGCCCATGTCCCGGATCCTGGAAGGGGCTCAGGCCCTGGCCCGCGGCGACCTCAGCAAACGGATCCGCGAGGATCGCGACCATGAATTCGGGCGTCTCGCCCGGGTGCTGAACCAGGCCGCCTTCGGGATCCAGGAGCAGTTCGCGGCCGCCACCCGGGAGCAGGCACGCTTCTCCGCCGTTCTCTCCGCCATGGAGGATGGCCTGTTGGCGGTGGACCATCGCGGCATCGTGCTTCTGGCCAACGATGCCCTCGCCCGCTCTCATGGGGTGGCCGGATCGCCCGGCACCCACTATCTCGAGGTGTTTCGGCAGGCGGAGATCGGCGCCTTGATCGATCACGTGCTCACCTCGGGAGAAAGGCGCACCGCCGAGATCGAGATGGCCGGCACCGGGCGGTCCTTCCTGCTCGTCGGGGTTCCGTTTCCCGCCGCGCCCGGGGAGGCCCACGGCGCGGTCATTACCTTCAACGATGTCTCCGAGCGGCGGCGGGTGGACCGCATCCGACGCGACTTCGTGGCCAACGCCTCGCACGAACTGCGCACCCCTCTGACCTCGATCCGCGGCTTCGTGGAGGCCCTGGAGGACGGGGGCCTGGAAGAGAAGGAGAAGGAGACGGCTCGGCGCTTTCTGTCCAGGATCCGGGCCAACGCCGATCGCATGGCCTCCCTGGTTGACGATCTGCTCGAACTCTCGCGCCTGGAGTCGGGCGCCAAAGCGCCCTCGCTGGCGCCGCTGGATTGCGGAGCGGTGGCGGCGGACGTGGTCGCCTCTTTCGTCAAGATCGCGGCGCGCAAGTCCATCACCCTGGCCTCCGGCTCGACCGAGGCTCCACGGGTGTTGAGCGACGGCGACCGCCTGCGACGGGCACTGGAACATCTGGTCGACAACGCCATCAAGTACACGCCGGATGGCGGGGGGGTCAGTGTGCAGGTCGCGGCGGAGGGAGAGGGGGTGGTGGTGTCCGTGGAAGACACCGGTCCGGGAATCGGCCCCGAGCACCTGCCCCGCCTCTTCGAGCGCTTCTACCGGGTGGACACCGCGCGGAGCCGGGAGCTCGGCGGCACCGGCCTCGGACTCTCGATCGTCAAGCATCTGGTGGAGAGCATGGGCGCTTCGGTGCGGGTCACCTCGACCCCGGGCCTGGGATCTCGG
>JAQBHL010000067.1:0-3635 GCA_032127745.1 Acidobacteriota bacterium | reverse complement strand
CTTCGCGCTCAAAATTGATCCGGCCTTCCTCCGCGGACGCCCCGAAGAAAAAACTGCGGATCGCTCCCATAAAACCGGCAAAGCCGAAGCAAGCGCCGCAAGACGTTGCCCACTGTGCGACCCGTAGACCCCGCGGTTCATGTGCAGCTCGTCGATCACCACGTACTTCAGGTTCTCGAACAGCTTCACCCACTTCGTGTGATGCGGCAGGATCCCCTTGTGCAGCATGTCGGGTCGGGATTCGGGCGGTTCTGGGGAGGGGAGGGTGTGTCGTGGCGGTGGAAGGGTTCCGGGTCTCCCAGGGGACTCAGGATCTGGACTTCCGCGATACGGTTTCGCGGTGGGTGTTTTCGCCCCTGATGTTCCGCGGTGCGCCGACGGTGGTTCGGTTTTGGGGTCAAGGCGTCGTTTGTTTTGAACTGACGGGAGGGCGGCGGAGCGGTGCGTGGACCGGGGGGCCGCGGGATTGCTTCCTCGGCGGCTTCTCGATGGCCTCGTCGCAATGACGGAGAGATGCCGGGAAAGAGACCTGTGTCCACTATTGACAGGTGTCCACGAATCATGGACAATACATGTGAATGGACAGGACATCTAAAGAGAACCATATTCTAACGAGGGCGATCGAGCGGGCACGCCGGTTGGGGGTGGACCTGAGCCTGCGGCACAAGCCTGACGCGCGTCAGGCCGGTTCAGGGCCGGATGCGACCATCGTCGCGAAGATCGGCCGGCGCGAGCTTGTCTATTCAGCCGAGGTCAAGGCTCACGTGCGCGCTCACATGATCGGGCTGATCGAGCAGCGCCTCGGCCTGCTCGGCAAGAACGCCCTTCTGGTCGCGGACTACCTGAGCCCGCAGATCGCCGACGAGCTCCGGCGTCGCGGCATCCAGTTCTTGGATACTGCCGGCAACGCCTTCCTAAGAGGGCCATCTCTCTACGTCTTCGTGAAGGGCGAGAAGGCGGGCGGTGAGCACGGCGAACCGCGGCCGAGTGTGCGAGCCTTCGGTCCCACGGGATTGGCCGTGGTCTTCGCCCTCCTCGCGAAACGGGAACTCCTCGACGCGACGGTTCGGGAGATGGCGCGAGCGACCGACGTCGCGCACGGCACCGTCGGCTGGGTCATGAACGATCTGAGACAGCTCGGGTTTCTCGTCGAGGTCGAGGGGAGACGACGCCTGGTCCAGGCTGAGCGGCTCCTTGACCTGTGGACCGAGGCATACATCAGGGCTCTTGCTCCCCGGCTCCGTCTGGGTCGCTACCAGGGCGACCTCTCGGGCATCAAGGCGCCGTTGCCCGACCTTGGCTCTGCACGAGTGGGCGGGGAGCTCGGGGGTGCGTTGCTTACACGACACCTGCGTCCGCAGAGCGCCTACGTCTACACCCAAGGCATCGACCCATCGATCGTTCGCCCGCTCAAGCTGAAGGCTGACCCGAATGGAAACGTTGAAGTGCGAACGCGCTTCTGGAACTTCGAGACCGAGCCGTCCGGATTCGCCCCGCCCTTGCTGATCTATGCGGATCTTCTTGCCATCGGGGACCCGCGCTGCCTCGAGATGGCCCAGATCGTGCGCAAGGAGCACCTTGATCGACCTGTCGGACGAAGCTGACCTCCGGCCGCTCTCGGAAGTCGCGGCGGCCCTTCGTGAGGCGGGCGGTGTCGATTTCCTCCTCGTCGGGGCAGCGGCGCGGGACGTGGTGCTTCGTGGTCATGGGATCTCGCCCGCGCGTGTCACGAATGATGTCGACTTCGCCTTTGCAGTTCGCGATTGGGATGAGTTCGGCCGGACTCGGGAACGGCTCCTGCAGTCGCTTCGTTTCCTCGAGGACAGAGACCCTCAACGGATGCTCTTCTCGGGAATCCCTGTAGATCTGATTCCTTTCGGGTCGATCGAGGATCAAAGTCGCCGCATCACGTGGCCTCCCGATGCCGCGGTGATGAATGTTCTGGGCTTTGAAGAAGCCGATCGCACCGCCCAGCGAGTGCTACTGCCCGGTGGCGTTCAGATCCGGGTCCCAGAGGTCGCGACCCTGCTTGTCATGAAGCTTGCCGCCTGGGGTGACAGGAACCGAGGCAAGGACGCGACTGACATACAGCTCCTGGCCTTGCGCTATGGCCATATTTCAGAAGAACGACTGTTTGGCGACGAGATGCCCACGTACTCGGAGATGGGCTTCGACATGGTCCTCGCCGGCGCGCGTCTGCTGGGACGAGATGCGCGCCGGGCGCTGCAGGGGCCGAAGAGTCGTGAGAGCCTGCAAGCCCTTGAGTCGATTCTCGAACCGGAAGTGGATCTCAACGGCCAGCTTCGGCTCGCGACCAGGATGTCGTCAATATCGTCCGACGTCGAGCGGAGCCGCCGACTGTTGGAAGAGATTCTTAAAGGCGTGCGGGAGGCTCAGGCAGCAGGGTAGGGCTCGAGACGCACCGGCGTGAGTGGAGTGCTTGGGCCGCGAGATTGCTTCCTCGGCTGCTTTCGACGGCCTCGTCGCAATGACGGATGGGTGCTTCTCGGTCGCGGGATGTATTGGAAACAGGACCGGTAAGGTAACGGGTCCGGTGCTACGCGGCTTCGACCTCCACCACTTCGCTCACCGAGGCCGGCTTCGGCCCTTCTCGGCCTTCGCTCTTCAGGTCGCTGATCTGCATCTCGATCGCCTCGCGGATCAGCTTGAGAGCTCCCGCCTTGGTCTTGTCGGCCGCGACGCAGCCGGGTAGGTCGGGCACGTAGGCGCCGAACGATGTCGGGCCTTGCTCAGCGACAACGGGGTATCGCGCGGCTTCGCCCTTCGTCCTACTTCCTGGGTCTTCGAGATTTCGTCGTATGGTCGCGCATGACCTTCTCTCGACCGCTCGTGGTCGTGCTGCTCCTGGCTTCGGTATCTCCAACTCGGGCTCAGGACGCGGGGAGCCAGACGACGGTCGTCGCGGCCCTGCGGGCTCCGGCTTCGGCTGAGTCGGCGGCGGCGATTCGGTTGGGGCTCAGGAGTGCGGACGCGCGCGTTCGGGCGGCGGCGGGGCGGGTTGCGAGCGTTTCGGATCCGTCGCGCTTCGTTGGTGATTTGTCGTCCGCTCTGGCGGCTGAGGGTGATGGTGAGGCGGCTCGGGAGGAGGCTTGGGCCCTGGCGATCGGGGATCCTGTCCTGGTTCCTTGGGCCGATTCTCAAGGCGGCTGAACGAAGTACCTTCTCGGTTCCTGCATGATGGAGATTCCAGGGATGACCACTCGACGCCAGTTTCTGAACACCGCCGCTGTCGCAAGCGGAAGCGCTCTTATCGCGCAGAGCGCGCTACCGGATCTCGCCTGGGGCGCAACGCCTTCGCCGATGAACATCCTCATCCTTGGCGGGACCGGCTACATCGGCCCACATCTCGTGCGGCTGGCCGTGAGTCGAGGGCACAAGGTCACGACCTTCACCCGGGGTCGCCGCAAGCCTGAGCTGCCTCCCGAAGTGATCCAGCTCATCGGCGATCGCAACGGGCAACTGCAAGCTCTCGAGGGTAAGACGTGGGACGCGGTGATCGACGACTCAGCCACCAATCCAGAATACGTTCGGCTTTCGACCGAGCTGCTCAAAGGAAAGGTGCTTCAGTACCTCTTCACCTCGTCGACCGGCGTGTACTACCCGTACCTCAAGCG
>JAQBHL010000066.1:0-7820 GCA_032127745.1 Acidobacteriota bacterium | reverse complement strand
TTGTTCGTAGGCATGCTGGTAGTTCGACATCACCATGATGCCGTGTTCCGATACTGCGGGAGTTTCCTCGCCCGTTTCCATGTTGACGAACGAGGCGCTTCCACCACCGGGTGCCGAAAGCACGAAACTGGATCCCATGATGTTTTCAACGAGCGGGACAAACTGCCCGAACTCCCGCGATGCCTCGACGACTCGCTGGAACTCGTAGCCGTTCGCCGCGAAGAAACGTTTCACGTCGGCATCGTTCCGGAAGCTGCCGTGCCGGGGGTGATTGCTCACCTTGGCAAGAGCCAAGACCATGTCGTGCGCATCCTTACGACTGATCCGCCCACGCCTTCTCAAAGACACTTCCTACGCTCCAGTTCTCACCAAGCCTTCACGCTCTCGCCGATCGACATCGACGCCGAAACCTCCTCTCAACGTCACGGATGGCGGCTCAGATGGAATCGGCGCTTTCAAGCGCGCACAGTTCCCGCCGATTTGCCCCTGAGGAAGAACTCGACACGCTTGAGGAGAAAGTCGGCAAAGCTCTTTGCGTACTGCTGGCGCGCAGTCGGATCCTCTATCAGCACGCGAATTACAGGGCTCTCGACGCCCGGCTCAACGTGGCCCGCATCGAGATAGAAGGCTTCATCACCGTCATTGTCGACCAACACAATCAGGCTCTTATCCAGGCCGGACTGAGCACGGTCAAGTAGTGTGTTGTACACGATGTCCGGCCCACACGCTTCCTCGAACTCGACGCCTAGCAACCCATTCACCACTTCGCCGCCGATGCTGCCACCACCGTATTCTCGTAGGTAGTGGCGGAAGGATGGCGAAAAATGCAACCCCAGCGCTGCCTCGGCCCTTTCGATCCATTCGTCGCTAACACCGCCGACAAACCGTATGTCGCGCGGATGCGCTTGGACATGCTTGTCGATTTCTTGGTAAAGACGCTCAAAGTCCATGGGATCAGTCACCGGACGTGAAGTCTTTGCTGCGCTGCTTCCAGTACTCGCTCCGGAAGTCCTCAAACTGCCGCTTCAATACGGGGTCGTTTCGGAAGCTCTCGCCTGGTCCCCGCAGTTTGTGTGGGAGATCCTTGTGCAGCAAGGAAGGTACTTCAGCCAGCGGCCCCGGCTCTGCCTGCAAAACGTGATGAAGGTTGACCGACTTTCCATCCCGACCGATCGGCGCCAAGCCATCGCCCATTCGCTCGACATTCGTTCCGCGTTTCCACTGTTTGCTGACTGGATCCTGCCACGAAGAGAGCTTGGTCGGCTCGAAGATGTCGTGGCGCTGATAAACAGTCCTGCCACCAACCTCTTTCCCTGTCCACTTTCCAACCCTCAGCCCATTCCTGGGAGCTTCCACCTTCGCAGCCGCCCCACCCCGAACAGATGCACCGGCCGACACAACATCGATCCCGAGCTCGTAGGCGAATTGGACTGCGGCGGCTTCTTTTTCGGTTAGCCCGGCCTTCTTCTGGAGGGCGTCGTTGACAGCCATCCCGGACGGTGTTTCGGTGATCTCGCCCGTGAGGGCCTGGCGGCCACCGGCAACAACATGCTCGACTCCACGCATTACAGCTATCCAAGCCGGGACCTTTGTGGCCGGCGTTGGATCCGCTAGCAAGACACCACCACCGACGACCACCATCCCAATGCCGCCCGCAGCTTCTAGAACGCCGGAGGTTCTCCGATCGATATCCGCCTGCCTCTCGGCCTTGGCTTGACAGGCATCCGCGTTTCCGGCGCACCACGCGGCTTCTTCCTTCCGCAGCTTCTCGTCGCGTTCCAGCTTGTACTCGTTGTAGAGATCCTTGCTCTGATGGCCGTCTGGATCCGTGAAAGTCGTCGGGTTCGCGTGGCCATATTGGTACCGATGCAGGCTCGGGGGGTCGTCGATGTTGCCCAGGAACGCATCCGATTGCGTGAACCGCGCCGTGAACGGGTCGTAGTAGCGCGCCTTGGCGTAGTAGAGGCTGGCCTCCTTGTCCCAGTAGTGGCCGGTGAAGCCTTCGGGCCTGTTTGGGGGTACGAGCGCCACTCGATCAAACGGATGAGCCTCAACCGTAGCCGCCAGATCACACAGCGCGACGCACTGAGAAGCCGCGACGCGGCGCGCCTCACTCGCCTCCAGTTCTTGAGTTAGTGACGGCAACGTGAGCTGGGGTGCCGCCGCGAGCGGATCGTCAGCGGCCTTGATCGAGAACGCCAACGCCGATCGCGAGAGGCCGCGATGGATGGAAGCGTCGGCCGTCGAAGCGCTGAGGACGCCGACAACGAATCCGGCCAGGCCGAGCATCTTCGAGGCCTGGAGCTTCTTCATGGTCGGATCGGCCCCGGAATGGCGGTGAAGCGATGTGTGAAATCGGAATCGACGGCGAGCGCCTCCGTGATTCCAAGCTTCTCCATCACGAGGAAGCTCAAACAATCGACGGCGCTGTACTTCTGATCCCGGTGCTTCTTGAGATACGCAAAGGCCGCCTGCTCTTCTTCAAAGGTGGCAACGTGAATTTGGGCCACCTTCCCCGTGTAGAGCATGTCGCCGACTTGCTCAGCGAGTTCGAGAGCCCGATTGGGATCGCGGCTGCCGCGGTAGCGAATCAACGTGATCGCCTCGAAGACGACGTGATTCGTCGTGACCAAAGCGCCCGTTCGAAAGTGCTTCTCGTACGCCTCGAAAACGCGGCTGACGCGTTCGTGATCGCGATCGTGGACGGCGAAGAAAGGAAAGAGAAAGCTCGTATCAAGAAAGATACGTGGCGATGGCATCAACGACCGTAGAGGTACTTGTCGTGATCGCGGCCAATGGGCTCACCGGGGGGCGTATCGGTGATGCAACCCTGGAGGCGCTTCATCATCGTCCAGCCGTCCTCGGCCGTTTCAGCGGCGACGCCGGCTGGAACCTCATCAACAATGATGACGTGGACGACATCGTCCTTCTTCAGAGCCACGGGCAGCGGCCCTTGGCCCTTGAAGCCATCGGCGCCATCGTAAACGAGGGTCATCGCGGTTCCTTGGGTGTCCACGACCTGGAATTCTACGCCGGTCATGCCGATGGTGGACGCCGCCTTGACCTCTCTCTTGGATGCCTCTTTTCGATCATTCCACGCACCGCCCCCGTTTCGACCTTCGTGTAGATCCCGGTGGTTCCGATGCTTTGATGGCCAAGGAGCCTCTGGACATGAACAATGGAGGCCCCACCCTCCAGAAGATGCGTGGCGAAGGAATGCCGCAGCACATGCGGATTGACCCGAATCCCGATCTTTTGACCGGTCCCCCGCACCATGACGCGGATCGACTGGTCAGAAAGGCGATGGCCACGCGCGGCCAAAAACAAGGCCCCGCTATCGCGACGCTCCGCGAAGAGAGGCCGAGACTCCACGAGGTAGATCTGGACCGCATCACGGGCCCGGCCCGTGATCGGGACATAGCGATCCTTCCGGCCCTTCCCGTTTCTCACCAGAAGGGTGCCTTCGCGGAGGTCGATGTCGGAGAGATCCAGGCGCGCGCATTCGGAAAGCCGCAAGCCCGTGCCGTACAGCACCTCGAACATCGCGCGATTCCTCTGCCCAAACGGGGTTTCAAGATTGTGAAAGGCGATGAGCGCTTCTACCTTCGCGATGGGGAGAGCCCTGGGGAGGAACAGCGGCTGCTGGAGCTTCATGTCTTTGATGGGATTCACGAGAATGAAGCCGTCCCGCTCAAGAAAACGAAAGAAGCCTCTCAAGGTGTTGAGCATCGCGTGCTTCGAGGAGAGCTTCAGCGGTTTCCCGGACCGTTTGACGATGTGCTCGTCGAGGGCCTGGCGAAACGAGGCGATGTCCGCTTCTCCAATCTCACGCACGTCCTTCGAGTCGGTCCATGGATTGGGAGGGCGGAAGAGACTTTCTATGCGGCGTACCGTGCCTTGCGAGAAGCCACGCCCCTTCACATAGGCGACGTACGCTCGCCTGGCCTCTTTCAGCCGGTAGCCCTTCATACGCGACCCCCGCGCGGATGGGACTTCTCGACCACCTTGCGCAGATCCTGAATCTCGACGCGCGTGTATCGCTCGGTGGTTTGAAGCGAGCCATGACCAAGGAGAACCTGGATGTGGCGGATGTCCGCGCCGTTTCTGAGCAGGTGGGTAGCCACGGTGTGTCGGAACACGTGGGGCGTCACGATCTTCTTCACCCGAGCCTTCTTGGCACAACGCCTCACCATCATGGCCATCAAGGACCTCGTGAGCTTTCCCTTTCTGCCCAGGAAGAGCTGAGGGTCCGAGCCGCCCTGTCGGCTCTTTTGCATGTAGGCAACGATGGCTTGAGCGGCCGAGCGAGTGAGCGGCACGTTGCGATCCTTTGAGCCCTTGCCCTGAATCACCCGCACCACGCGCTCCTCGACATCCACATCTTCAGGCCGCAGGGCGATCAACTCGGACACGCGGATTCCCGTGGCGTAAAGCGTTTCGAGAATCGCCCGCTCCATCGAACCAAACTCTTGACGCTCGACCACCCGCTTCGCTTCACTCAGGGTGAGCGTCACTCGCGGCAGCATCTTCGGGACGCGTGGCATTTCAAGCGACGAACACGGATCGAAGATGACGTAGCGGTGTTTCAGCAGAAAGCGAAACAGACACCGCACCGCCTCCAGCTTCCCGGCGATGGTGGAAGAAGCAAACGGCATCCCATTGAGCTTCTTCCCCGCGAAGAGGTCACCCTGGTAACGCTGGACATCGGCGTAATGGACATCGGCAAAGCCAAGACCCAATCGCGCCATCCACAGGGCAAAGCTTCTGGCGTAGGCCGAGTAGCACTCGCACGTGCGCGGCGAGAACTGCTGAGCGCACCATTCATCAAACGGGGTGAGGATCCGATTCACGTTCGCAAGGGCTTCCGGCCCGATCGGCTTCGGGATCCGCCGACGCGATGCGGTCACTTTGCGGCCCCCCGCCTCAGAGACAGAGCGCGCCAGCCTCCCCTCGTGGGACATAGGCCCTCGTATGTTTCCGTGGCGAAGTGGCGAAGTTGCACCCATGCCCAATCGGATCAACGAGTTAAGTCCGCCAAACCGCTTTGGCGAAGTTTGGCGAAGTGGCGAAGTTGGAGAGCTTGCCGGCCAGATCCTCCGGCGAAAGAAGCCCAAGTGACAGGTTTTCCTGCGGAACCCGGCCCGTGAGCGCATAGCGCGCGGCCTTGCCCTGCTTGACGGTTTCCGTTTCGAGATACTCGAGCTCGACGAGTTCCGCGAGCCACCGCCGCACTGTTGAATCAGGCAGCGCCAGGGCCTCGCGGATGGCGCTGCGCGTGAGCGCGCCGTCCGACTTGGACGCCAGGACCCGGATGCGCTCAAACGTCTCCCTAAGCGGTTTCTTGAGGTCCTGAAGCGTGTCCTTCAACACCTCGCCCGCGAGTGAATACGCCACCGCGTAGTCCGCCACACTGGCCACGATCGCGCCGCTTCTTCTCTCTCGCTGATACTGGTGCAGAAAGGCCGACACCTCGATGAGGTTCAAGAAGCGCGCGTGATCCCGACGTGTCCGCATCCACGACGAGGGAAAGGTGAGCTGCTCTGCAAACGGGATGATCACCGGCAAGGACTCAAGGAGTCGCTGAGCGTTCCAGTGCTTGGAGGCGATCGCTTCCGCTTCCTTTCTCAAACCCAGGCCCGCCTCCGTTCGCATGACCCGCTGGCGACCGTGTATCCGCTGCGTCTGCGCCGGGCTCTCATCCATCGACAACTCGAAGCACCGAGTCGCGTTCTCGTGATTCACCGCACCCGCCGTAGTGGCCTCGATGAACGCGGCGCGGGCTTCCACGGTGAAGATCTTGGTCCGTAGGTTCCCAGTCGCTGGATCTTTGATCGGCACCGCTGCGATCAGCTTCTTCCGGCTCTGCAGAACACGAATCGAGTAGTCCGCCTCCATCGAGCCATTTCTCTCTTCAATCATGATGAGCTTGTGATCGAGGAAACCCGGCTCGGTGTAGTACAGGCTCTGCGGCGTCAGCCTGGTGAAGAGCACCACGTCCTCAGGTGGAGTGAGCTTCTCGATCACTTCCGTGAGAGCGCTCTTGCCAGCACCCGACTGGGAGATCACGATGGCCGAGCACGGGTCGTCCCCCTTCCGCGAGACGGAGATCAGGTAGCCGAGAATCTTGGTGGATGCCTCGCCCACGTACCCAAGCGCATCCATGTCTCGCCCAACCTCATCGAGCAAGTCCGGGCGCTTCAAGAAGGCAGCAGCCTCACGCCGCTCGCTCTCGGTCATCGGCTCGGGCTGAGCCGCGACCACGTCGCCGTCAGCTTCACCGACGCGCTCGCATTCCACGATCAGGGAGAGCAGCGCAGACTCGACTTGAGCCGCCTCGGCCGAGAGGACCTTCTCCACCTTCTTCGCAAACTCAGCCCGGGCCCGCGATGCGTACAAGTCGATCGAGTCAACGTGGAAGAGATCGCCGCGCGAGACCTTCACCGTGACGCGCAGCCGGCCGAGCAAAGTCGACTGCACACGAGCTGAGAAACCGAGCCCGTGACGAGACAGCAATATCGACCCGTCTTTACTGGGCGGAATGGGCATGGTCGGCGAAGCTGGGGCGATGCGGGAATCCGGAGCTTCTAGCGCGCCAGCCTGCCTTTGGGGCACGGAATCAGTTAAGGGAAAGGAGTCGGCGGCGTCTTCGCCCTGGCCAGCCTCCCGAGCCTCGACATGACGAACGCCGGACGCAATCTCTTTCAAGAGTTCCGCGCTCCACGACACGAGGACTTCATTGGCGTCCTTCACGCCCTCGGGCCACTCGACGGCTCGCGCCTCGATCCCGGCCGCCGTCAGTCTTTCCCTAATCGAGTCCGTAGCTCTACGGCCCGCCTCGTCGTTGTCCAGGGCAAGAACGACTCGCTTCACGCCCTCTCGCTTGAGCAGGTCCAGGTGATCGCCCGTGAAGCCGTTGATGCCATAGAGCGGAATCGAGTTCCTCACCCCGGCCTGATGAAAAGAGCAGGCGTCAATCACCGACTCGGTGAGGATGACTTCCTCACCTGCCCGAGCCGCTTGAAAGTTGAAGACGCCGCGGAGCGGCCCCGGCAAGTAGCAGTGACGATCGCTCTTCACGCCCCGGCCGTAGAGGTTGATCCAGGCAGACTTGATCGGATCCGGAATCGGAAACACCACGCATCCGCCCATCAGCTCGCGGCCTTCAGCGGTGATTACGCCCAGGGCGACGAGACCGTCTCTCACTTCGCCGCTCTTCGGAAGAGTCTTCAAGAGCGAGCCGTCCGCATAGCCCACCTTCCAGGCCTTCAGGAGTTCCGGATCGACGAGCCCGCGAGCCTTCAGGTACTCCTGAGCGTCCGGCCGCTCGCAGAACGTCCGGTGGTAATGCTCCACCACCGAGGCGAGCAGTCGTCGCGCCGTGGATGAGTCCACCGCCGCGGTCTCGATCTGCGGGGCTTCATGGCCATGACCGTTCATGCCGTTGGCGTGTGGCGTCGGTTTCTCGTTCATCAGCTCTTTCAAATCCAAACCCGCCCTTCTGGCCAGAATCTCCATGGCCCGAGGAAAACCCACCTTGTCGCGCTTGGTGATGAATCCGAAGACATCGCCGCGAGCGCCACAGCCGAAGCAGTGATAGAGCCCCTTCGAAGCGGTCACCGTGAAGGACGCCGTCTTCTCTTCATGAAACGGGCACCGAGCCACCAGCACCCGGCCCTTCTTCCGAAGCTCAATCTCTCGTTCGACGACTACTCGGCAGTATCAAAGCTCGTCAGTGCGTTCATGTCCGATACGGCTGGGGATGCTGTTCCTCGCACGATCCGAGAGACCGTGGAGGCCATGCAACGCCTGCTCGTCAATGG
>JAQBHL010000065.1:0-25539 GCA_032127745.1 Acidobacteriota bacterium | reverse complement strand
CTCCTGGCCAGTGTCCTGCCCGCCCGCGACGCGACCCGGGTCGATCCTCTGATCACCCTAAGGAGCGAATAGCCGTTCGACCTTCCGCAACCTTCCCGCACTTCGGTTCATCGCGCTGAGGGGAGAACAAACGCGAGGAAGGTCCGCGGGCGGGCCTGCTGCGCCCTCTCCATGGAGTGCGTAGCCGACCCGGTCGGGCCGGTGGTCCAGCGCGACCCAGGAATCGTGGCCGCGATGAGGCAGGGGAGTCAGCGTCATACAATCCGGACGAATGGCTTCGCCCCGCCCCGCCCCGCTCTTGCGGGTTCTGTTCGTCTGCTCCGGGAACATCTGCCGGTCGCCCCTGGCCGAGGCCCTGTTCAAGTCGATGGCGGGGGAGGTGGGTTTGGGCGAACGCTTCGTGGTCGACTCGGCAGGCACCCATGGCTATCACGAGGGCGATCCGGCGGATCCGCGGACCCGCCACGTGGGTCGCAGGCATGGCCTCACCGTCGATTCCATCGCGCGGGCCGTGGTGGATGCCGATTTTGACCGCTTCGACCTCATCATCGCCATGGACCGGGGCCATCGGCGTGAGCTCATGTCGCGCGCCGGCGCGGGGCGTTCGGCGACCATTCGCATGATGCGCGAGTTCGACCCCGAAGCGCGGGAGCACGACGTCGCCGACCCGTATTACGGCGGCGAAGAAGGCTTTGAGAACATGTACCTCACCCTGGAGCCCGCATGTCGGGGCCTTCTGGAGGCGATCCGCCCCTGATGCGATTCCTGGAGGCCGCTCTGGAGCGAGCCCTGGGCAAGCCGACGGTTCGAATCGAGCGCGCCTCGGCGCTTACCGGCGGATGCATTCACGAGGCCCGCCGACTCGTGACCTCCGAGGGTGAGTTCTTCGCGAAATGGAGCGCTGAGGCGCCCGCCGATATCTTCGTGCGCGAGGCCGAGGGCCTCGAAGCGCTGGGCGCGATCCAGGGGGCGCTGGTGATTCCCCGCGTGCTCGCCGCCTCCGAGCCCGCTGGCATCGATCCCGCCTTTCTCATCCTCGAGTATCTCCCGCCCGCTCCCTCGGGGAGCGATCTTGATCATGAGAGCCTGGGCCGAGGTCTCGCCACTCTCCATCGGTCTGGCGCGCCGCGGTTTGGCTTTCCCTCCTCGAACTACTGCGGATCGACCCGGCAAGACAACCGGTTCTGCGATTCCTGGCCGGAGTTCTATCGCGACCGAAGGTTGAGGCCTCTGGTGAAGGCCCTGGCCGATCGCGGCCGCTGCTCGGCCGCCGACCTCCTCACCTACGACCGCCTGATGGATCGATTCGACGACCTGCTGGCCACGGACGCGATCCCCTCCCTCATCCACGGCGATCTGTGGTCGGGGAACGTGTTGTGGAGCGCGCGCGGCCCGGCCCTGGTCGATCCCGCTTGCGCCTATGCGGACCGGGAAATGGAATTTGGCATCACCACGCTCTTTGGCGGCCTCGGGCCGGCGGCCTTCGCTTCCTACGAAGAAGCGTCGCCCCTGCCCTACGGATGGCGTGATCGCAACCCTCTGTATCAGTTGTATCACCTGCTGAATCACGCCGTTCTCTTTGGCGGCCACTACGGCGAAGAGGCGCGTCGAATCGCGGTGCGCTTCGCGGGTTAACCCGAACTATTGATGAGAAATCGTCACCGCAGATTCCCTCATGAATAGTCCGGGTTAAAAGGTCACCGTAGCGGAGGTGTCGTCTCGGGCGGCCGGCGGTGCCGGGTCGCGCGTTCGTAGGAATAGGCCAGCTTGATCAGGAGGGGTTCCGACCAGGCTTTTCCGAAGAAGGTCATCCCCGCCGGGAGGCGGCCGCCGAGGGAGTAGCCCATGGGCACCTGAATCGATGGGAATCCGGTCACCGGTGAGAACAACTGAGAGTTGTCGCCGTGCGGGGTGTTGAGATCGCCGATCAGGCGCGGCGGATTGCTCCAGGTCGGGTAGACGAGCGCCTCCAGCTTCTGCGCCTCCATGAGTTGCGACACCGCGGTGCGAAGCCGATCCCGATAGACCGCATCCGCTTGGCATTCGGAAGAGTCCGGACCGTTTGCCGGTCCCTCCTCCGATCGCTCCAGCTGACGACGCACCGAAGGATGGAACAGGCCGCCCTTGACGATGTCGGCGAGACTCTTCACCGGGACCCGGTCGCCCTGAGCGGCCAGGTACTCATTGAGGTCGTATTTGAAGCCGCGACACGGTGCCATCCCTTCCGGCCGGCGGATCTGGTCGAGACCAGGGACAGTGGCCGGATCCACGATCGTGGCTCCGGCCCCGCGCAGGTCGTCGATGGCCTGCATGAAGATCCGAACGATCTCGGGGTCGGTGGTATCGCGTTCATAGGCCTGACGGAGTATGCCGATCCGCGAACCCGATAGACCCTCGGCGATGAGGGCCGCCTGGTAGTTCTGGGGCAGATGGCTCGCAGCGCCCGCGGTCGAAGGATCGGCCGGATCCTCGCCCACGATGACCTGAAACACCTTCACCGCGTCTTCCACCGTGCGCGCCATGGGTCCGGCGATATCGGCCAGGAAGGAGAGAGGGATCACGCCGCCCCGGCTGGTCAGGCCCATGGTCGAGCGGATACCGACCAGAGCTTGATGTGACGACGGCCCCCGGATGGAGTTTCCGGTATCGCTGCCCAGACCCACCGCACCCAGGCTCGCCGCGATGGCGGCCGCCGTCCCCCCGCTCGAGCCCGCGGTCACGCGGTCCAAAGCGTAGGGATTCTTTGTGTACCCGGGCAGGATGGAACTCACGGTTTCGTAGGGTGTGAAGGCCCACTCCGCCATGTTCGATTTGGCGAGGACGAGGGCGCCCGCCTCCTTCACCCGTTTCACCTGAAAGGCGTCCTTGTTCGACACGAAGCCTTTGAGCGATAAAGAGCCGTTGGCGCTCTGCAGGCCGATGGTCTCGAAATTGTCCTTGACGATCATGGGGATGCAATGAAGCGGGCCCACGGGACCACGGACCTTGAATTGGCGGTCGAGATCGTCAGCCAGGGTGAGGGCTTCCGGATTCGTCAGCACGATGGCGTTGATGGCCGGACCATTCTTGTCGTACATCTCGATCCGACGGAGATAGCTCTCAACCAGGCCGCGGCAGGTCAGGCGCCCCTCGCGCATGGCGGTGTGAATCTGAAAGATCGTGGCCTCTTGAACCTCGAACCCCCGTGCTTCCTGGGCCCGCGCGCCGGGACCGGCCAGGAGGAACACCGACACCAGGGTGGAGAGGAGCCTCATGGACCGGTCCAGCATAAGGGGTTTCTCTCGAGAGTCTGAGGCGCCTCTGTCAGAATCACCGTCCAGAACGGAGGTCCCCTTGGAAGCCTTCATCAACGCCCAGGTCCGCCAGCTCGCCCGCATGCCCAACGTTCGCATGCCGAGGCCGTCGCATTGTCTGATGGTGACGAAGATGGCGACTCCGTCGCTGGCCGCGCATGCCGGGGTGGCTCCGAGGGACTTTCTGGTGTCTCTCGACGCCGTCCCCGCCAAGGATCTGCTGCCCCAGACCTACATGCTGCGGGGCCGGATCCGCAATTGGGTCTTCTACTCGCGGGCCCGGCACGAGCTCATCACCCTCGAGGCGACGGGGATCGAGCCAGGGGTGAAGCTTCAGCGCACCCCGGACGGCATCAAGGAGGGCTACCACCCGAAGTCGAGTCCCCCCTCCGACCTTGAGGTGCTGTGGGACGCTCGCGACTTCAAGGGTCTTGAGGATCTTTCACGCAAGACCCTGATCGCTTCCGAACGCGATCATCCCGCCCTCGCGTTCCTGGGGGCGGCGCTGTATGAGACCGGGCGCAAGTCCGAGGGCATAGCCCTGGTCGACGAATACGTGAAGCATTTCGCGTCTCACTGGACCATGAATTTCACCGGAATCGCCTACTCCTATCTGGCCCTCGATCTGCTGGCGCGCGGCGATCAGGAGGCGGGTCTGGGCATGCTCCACACCGCGTTCGAGCATCACTCATGTTCCCGGCTCGCCGATCTGGTCGAGAAGTTCACCCTGACCCGGCCCCCGCTCGAGACTCCGCTCTGGCTGGGCCGCAAGTTCCCCGACTATCGCCTGCCGAGGCTCGAATCCGAAGGACCCCCGCTCAGTTCGTCCGAGGCCCTGGCCGCGCTCTCCGAGAAGCAACTCCTCGGAGTGTGCCTGCTCGCGAGCTACCGGGGCAACGGCCCCTACAACGACTTCATGCACCGCTACCACAACTTCGCCACCTGGTTTGGCGACTATCTGAAGCTCCTGCATGTGATCACCATGGAACGAGGCCGCCCCGAGGAACGGCCCTACTATTTCAAGGCCGAAGACGCGATCAAGGCGGCCGGGCTTCCCCTGGAAATGCTGCTCGAAGACGGATCGCTCACCACCGCGGTTGGCCAATCGAGCAGCCCCTTCATCGTCCTGTTGGACCGGGCCGGAACCGTGCGCTACGAGGGTGAACTCGACCCGGTCGACATGTGGACGGTCGCCGCGGCGCGGTGAGCGGGGGACCCTTGCCCCTCAGATCTTCGCCTTCTGCGCCGCCACCCACGCTCGAACCCGGGCATCCAGCACCTCCAAGGGAAGGGATCCGGCTCCCAGAACCTCATCATGGATGGCGCGGAGGTCGGACTTCGGCCCAACTCCTTCCGCGCGTATTCGCGCAGCTCGATGAACATAACTGGCCCAGCTTGTGGCCCAGCGCCCGAGAGGGAATGGCGATGTAGCCCAGCCTTCGACACAGGCCACGTTAGAAGCCCTGCTGAGGGAACGGCGGGAACGAGGGGAGTTCCTGCGCGATCGAGGTCTGGAGGTGGTGGCGGTCTCATCCACCGAAGGCTTCGAGAAGCCTCCGGCCCTGGTCCGATCCCAGGATCGCTTCGCTGGCGCGCTCGGGGTGCGGCATCAGCGCGACCACATTTCTGGCCGCATTGCATATGCCCGCGATGGCGTTGCGGCTGCCGTTGACGTTCGCCTCGTCTGTGACCTGGCCCGCGGCATCACAGTATCGGAAGACCACCCGGCCCTCGGCTTCGATGCGCGCGAGCGCTTCATCGTCGAGGTAGAGGTTCCCGTCGCCGTGGGCGATGGGCATGGCCATCACCTCTCCCGCCTTCAGCCCCTTCGTGGCCGCGGTGTTTGTGGCCTCCACCCTAATGTGCACTCGTTGGGAGAGGAACTGGACATGCTGGTTCCGAAGCATCGCGCCATCGAGGAGGCCCGCTTCTTGCAGAATCTGGAAGCCGTTGCAGATCCCGAGGACGCGGCCCCCCCGCTCGGCGAACGCCTTCACCGAGTTCATGACCGGCGAGAAGCGCGCGATGGCTCCGGTGCGCAGATAATCGCCGTAGGAGAAACCGCCGGGGATGACGATGGCTTCGCAGCCCTGAAGATCGCTGTCCTTGTGCCAGAGGAATCGGGCCTCCTGGCCCAGGACTTCGCCGAAGACGCGCTTCGTGTCGTGATCGCAGTTGCTGCCCGGAAAGACGACGACGCCCACTTTCATCAGTTCACTCGTTCCACCTTGAAGCTCTCGATCACCGGATTCGAGAGGACCTTCGTGGCCATCTCCTCGGCCTGTCGTCGGGCCTCCTCCTCCGTGATGCCGTCGAAGGTCAGCAGGAAAGACTTGCCCTGGCGCAGGTCGGTGGCGGCCTGGTAGCCGAGGCCGTGCAGGGCCTCGAGGGTAGTCCGCCCCTGCGGATCGAAGACCGAGGTCTTGAGAGAGACGAGAACGCGAAACTGGATCATGGGCCGGGCTGAACCTCGAAGACGCGGGTGAACAGAGTGTCGGTATGCTGAAGATATCGCTTGAGATCGAAGATCTGGTCGAGCGCCTCCTTCCCGAGGGTCTTCACGATCTCCGCGTCCGCGAAAACCAGGGCCTCGAAGTCGCCTTCGTTGAGGAAGGCGTTCATGGCGTGGGCTTGCACGATCCGGTAGGCGTCCTCGCGCCGCATCCCGCCCTTTTCCGTGAGCTCGAGAAGGAGCTGGCCGGAGAAGACGAGGCCGCGTCCCGCGTCGAGATTGCGCCGCATCCGGGCGGGGTCGACGCGCATGCCCTTCACGATCCCAGTGAACCTTAAGAGCATGTGATCGAGGGCCAGGAACGAATCGGGAATGGTCACCCGCTCGGCCGAGGAATGTGAGATGTCGCGTTCGTGCCAGAGGGCCATGTTTTCGAGGGAGACCATCGAGTTCGCGCGGACGATGCGGGCCAGGCCCACGATCTGTTCGCAGCCGATGGGATTTCGCTTGTGGGGCATGGCCGACGAGCCCTTCTGGGTGGCGCCGAACGGCTCTTCCACTTCGCGGACTTCGGTCTTCTGCAGGGCGCGGATCTCGGTGGCGAAGGTCTCGAGGCTTCCGGCCAGGATCGCGAGCGTGGTCATCACCTGGGCGTGGCGGTCGCGAGGAACAACCTGGGACGCGATCGGCGCCGGGGTGAGGCCGAGGTCTTTGCAGACTTCGGCTTCCACGTCCGGACCGAGATGCGAGAAGGTCCCGACCACGCCGGAGAGTTTGCCGGTGGCGATCTCGGTGCGCGCGGCGACCAGGCGCTTAAGGTCCCGTGAAAGCTGGTCGTACCAGAGGGCGAGCTTGAGACCGAAGGTCATGGGTTCGGCGTGGACGCCGTGGGTCCGGCCGATCATCACCGTGTTCTTGTGTTCCATCGCCCGCGACTTCACCGCCTCGCGGAGAGCGTGGAGGTCGGCGAGCAGCAGGTCGAGGGCATCGCGAACCAGGATCGAGAGAGCGGTATCGACCACGTCGGAGGAGGTGAGACCGTAGTGAAGGAATCGTCCTTCGGGCCCCACGTTCTCAACCACCGCGCTCACGAAGGCGATGACGTCGTGGCCGACCTCTTTCTCGATGGCGTCGATCCGGGCGACGTCGAACCGTGATTTCTCGAACAGGATGTCGCGCGCCGCCTTCGGCACCACGCCCCGGCGGCACAGGGCGTCGGTGGCCGCGAGCTCGATCCGGAGCCAGGTGGAGAAACGGTTCTCATCCGACCAGATCCGGGACATCTCCGGCCGGGAATAGCGGGGGATCATGAGGAGGGAAGCATAGCGTTCGCTCGCTTCGTCAAGGCGCCTTGATTTGCGGGCCCTGGTCGTCCCGGTACTGGCCTTGGATCCAAGACCCCATCCCCGTCTCGGGCTAAGCTCGACGGATGTCGAGGATCGTCACCGCTCTCGTGGCCACGCTCATGCTCGGGACCGCACCGGCTCCCCCCTCGGGCCTCCTCCATCCCGACTCGCCGGCCATGAAGGCCGAGGCGCCCGCGGAGTTCAAGGTCAGGCTCGAAACTACGAAGGGCGAAGTCGAGATCGAGATCCAGCGCGCCTGGGCGCGGCATGGCGTCGATCGGTTCTTCAATCTCGTGCGGGCCGGCTACTACAACGACATGCGGATCACGCGGGTGGTCGTCCCGAAATGGGCGCAGTTCGGCATCCACGGCGATCCGAAGATTGCCAGGCTCTGGCGCGACCGACCCATTCAGGACGACCCGCGCGTTCTTTCCAACCAGCGCGGCGCCATCGCGTTCGCTTTCGCGGTTCCCGATGGCCGGACCACGCAGGTCTTCATCAACCTGCGCGACAACCGTGAGACTCACGACCAGGAGCCCTTCGTGCCTTTCGGGCGCGTGATCTCCGGCATGGATGTGGTGGACGCGTGGTACGCGGATTACGGCGAGAACGCGGGGAGTGGCATCAGGAGCGGCAAGCAGGACCTCCTGTTCGACGGGGGAAACGCGTACCTTGATCGCGAGTTTCCAAAGCTCGATTCGATCAGGCGGGCCACCGTGATCCTGCCTCTTCCGGCGCATCGCTGAGCGAAGGCGCCTCTTTCGGTCGCTCCTTGAACGCTCCTCGGTCGAGCGACTAACCTCCCCTCGTCCCTCTCCGCCTCCGCCTCCCCCGGTCCGAAACGAAGCGCCTCCCAAGGAGTCCTGATGTCCGACACCCTCCCTCTTGCCAGGATTGCCCAACAGATGCGGCGCGACAGCCTCATCTCCACTACCGAGGCCGGGTCGGGGCATCCGTCCACGTGCCTCTCCTGCGCGGAGATCATGTCGGTGCTCTTCTTCGACGAGATGCGCTTCGATCCCAAAGACCCCAAGGCCTATGACGTCGATGTCTTCGTCCTCTCCAAGGGCCACGCCGCCCCCATCCTCTGGTCGGCGCTCAAACACGCGGGCGGCATCCACGAAGATCTCAAGAACCTTCGGAAGTTCACCAGCACCCTCGAAGGCCACCCCACGCCGCGCAATCCGTGGGTGCGGGTGGCCACCGGATCGCTGGGACAGGGCCTGGGATCGGCTTCCGGGATGGCCTGGGCACGAAAGAAGGATGGTCACCCGGGACGCGTCTTCACCTTGATGGGCGATGGCGAAGTCGCGGAAGGCTCGGTCTTCGAGGCGGCCGCCTTCGCCGCCCAGGAGGGCCTCACCAATCTGGTTGCCATCGTGGATGTGAACGCTCTTGGCCAGTCCGGTCCCACCATGCTGGTTCATGACACCGCGACGTATGCGCGTCGGTTCGATGCCTTTGGCTGGCAGGTCGAGGAGTGCGATGGCCACGACGTCAAGGCGTTACAGGCCGCATTCGCCCGGGTCCGTCAGGCCACGAAGCCCAGCATCATCCTCGCCCGCACGCTCAAGGGCAAGGGCGCGCCGATCATGGAAGGCAAGGATGGCTGGCACGGCAAGCCGGTCAAGAAGGGCGAGGAACTCGAGTCGGCTCTGGCCGCCGTCGGTGAGGTGCATCTGGGCGAGATCGTCGTGCCCTCTCGCCGCTACGGCAACGCGCGGCCCTCCGCAAAGTCGTTCGCCGTCGCTCCCGCTTACAAATCCGGGGATCTGGTGGCCACCCGCGAAGCCTACGGCAGCGCGCTTCAGCAGATCGGATCGCAATGCGCGGCCATCGTGGGGGTCGACGGCGACACCAAGAACTCCACGTTCTCGGACCGACTGAAGAAGGTCCGGCCCCACCAGTTCATCGATGCCTACATCGCCGAACAGAACATGGTGTCGGTGGCTCTGGGCGCTTCGACGGAAGGGAAGATTCCATACGCCTCGTCGTTCGCGTGTTTCCTCTCCCGCGCGTATGACCAGATCCGCATGGCCGGGCACTCCGAGCCCTCGCACCTGGTGATTGTCGGCTCGCACGCCGGGGTGTCGATCGGCGAGGACGGTCAGTCGCAGATGGCGCTGGAAGACCTGGCCATGATGCGGGGCGTGGTCCCGGCCACGGTCTTCTATCCGTCGGACGCGGTGAGTGCCGAAAAACTGACGGAAGTGGCAGGCAAGACGCCGGGAGTGGTGTACCTCCGGATGTCGCGTCCCAAGACCGCGATCCTCTATTCCAATGACGAAACGTTCGAGGTCGGAGGCTCGAAGGTCGTCCGGTCTTCGGCGAAGGACGTCATCACGGTCGTCGGCGCCGGCGTGACGCTTCACGAAGCGCTGGCCGCGCACGCGGAACTCATGGCGTCCGGCATCGCGATCCGCGTTATCGATCTCTATTCGCTGAAGCCGGTGGATACGAAGACGCTGCTCCAGGCGGCGGCCGAGACCAAAGGCTTCGTCACGGTCGAAGATCATGGCGCCTGCGGCGGTTTGGGTGAGGCGGTGGCGTCGGCGGTGGCCGGCCGATCGAGGATCGAGATCCTGGCCGTACGTGAACTGCCGAGATCGGGCACGCCGGCCGAGTTGATGCGCGCCTACGGCATCGACAAGGAGGCCATCGTGGCCGCGGTCAGAGGACTCCTGGCATGAGCCCGATCGCTCGGGCGGGGCCCCTGTTCCTGGTGGCCCTCGCCACCTGCGCCCCCCCGGATTCGACCCGCCCCCGGGTGGCCCGTCTCTCGATCGCCACCGGCGGCACCGGAGGCGTCTACTACGTGTACGGCGGCGCTCTCGCCCGTTTGATTTCGGAAGCGGTTCCGGGGGTGGAAGCCACCGCCGAAGTCACCTCGGCATCCATCGACAATCTGAAGTTTCTTCGCGACGCCAAGGCGGATATCGCCTTCACCCTGGCCGACACCTTGAAGGATGCGAGCGAAGGCCAGGGCGCCTTCGAGGGCCGGCCCGTCGACCTGCGCGCACTGGCGGTGCTCTACACCAACGTCACCCACGTGGTGACGAAGAAGGACCGTGGCATCCGCAGGCTCATGGATCTCAAGGGAAAGGTCGTCTCGATGGGTTCGGCGGGCAGCGGCACCGAGGTGATCGCCGATCGAACCCTGACCGCCGCCGGTCTCGATCCCGCGAGAGACATCCGGCGCGAGAATCTCTCGGCTCAGGCCTCGGCCGACGCATTGAAGGACGGCAAGATCGACGCCTTCTTCTGGAGCGGAGGATTGCCGACCGCCGCCGTCATGGACCTCGCCATCTCCGCTCCGATCTCGATTCTTGAAACCGCCAGCGCGCTTCCCGCTCTCCAGGCGCAATACGGCGAGTCCCTCTATCGCCTGGTCTCGATTCCCGCCGACACCTATGCGTCGGTCGACGCCGAGGTGTTCACCTCCGGGGTGTCCAATGTCCTCGTGGTTCCCGCCAGCTTCGATGAACAGCGTGCGTACCTGATCGTGAAGGCGATGTTCGAGAAGAAAGCGGCACTGGCCGCCGCCCATGCCGAGGCCCGGAATCTGACCCTTCTCTCCGCGATCGCCGGTTCTCCGGTGGCTTTCAGCGCCGGAGCGCTCAAGTACTACCGTGAGCAGGGGGTCGAGCCGGCGGCCGCGCCAGCCAGTCCCACGCACTAAGGCGTGTTTCGCAGGTGCGACGACTTGTCCTCTTTCCGTCAGCCCGGCCAAAGCCGGGGTCCAGGCGCTTGCTCGCCTACCCAGCCGAGGCTCTGCCCGCGAACATGCGTTCCAAACCCTGGATTGGCCTGGACCCCGGCTTTCGCCGGGGTGACGGCTGGTGATCCGCCAAAGTCTCGGATCGATTGAAGCCCAAGAGTCCTATCCAGGATAAGACTCCGACAGCATGGAACATTTCACCAGTCGGCCGGGCGTCCCGGCCTTTTGATGTCGGTGTACTCTGCGACTGCGTGACCGATCCGATGCCCGCCGTTCCGCCCGCCGACGCTGAAGAAGCGATGGTGCGTCGAGTGCAGCAGGCTCCGCTTGCCGCCGCCGCGGTCGCTCTGTCGCTCTCGCTCCTGATTCTGCTCGCCGAAGTCACGGTGGTCGAGACTCTCCGCTTCCGATCGATCGTTCTCGGCTTCGGCCTCGCCCTCGCCTTCCTCACCCTCAGGCTGAAGGCCCGATGGGCACGCGCCGTGCCCTACATCCTGGCTCTGGTGACGATGGCGGTGTCCCTGAGCATCGCCGCGGGAGGACGGGATTTCCTGTTCCGGGCCTCGGAGCCGACCACCCTCGACCTCGGTCTCGGCCTCGCTCTCCTGGGTCTGGTCGTGGCCGGAGCCTGGGTCGCAACCGGCAGCGCCCTGCCGATTCTCTCGATCGCGACCGTCGCTTACGTCCTGTGGGGCTCCGAGCTGGATCGGTTCGGCCTTTCCATCATCGCCCATCGCGGTTACGACATACCGCGTCTGGTGGGCTCGATGGTCATGGGCTTCGAGGGAGTTTTTGGAGTGCCCCTCGACGTGGCCTCGTCCACCATCGGCCTCTTCGCGATCTACGGGGCTCTCCTCGAAGCCTCCGGCGCGGCCCAGTTCTTTCTGGACCTTTCCTTCGCCTCGTTCTCGGGCGGGAACTCAGCACGAGGCGCCGGCCGCGCGGTGACCCTGGCCGGCTTCCTTCTCGGCACCGTCTCCGGCAGCGGTGTGGCCACCACCCTCACCCTCGGCGGGGCGGCGGCGCCTCTGCTCCGGCGCGCCGGTTTCGCCCGCGAGAACGCCGGCGCGCTCCTGGCCGCGGCGGGTATCGGCGCCATCCTCTCCCCGCCCACCCTTGGCGCCGCGGCCTTTCTCATCGCGGAGTTTCTGAAGATCTCCTACGGCCAGGTGTTGCTGATGGCCACCATCCCGACCCTGCTCTACTACTTCGGAATCGTCCTCATGATCGAGGCGGATGCGCCGAGGCAAGAACCGGAGCCCGCTTCCGACGCTGCGCCGCCCGCCTCCAGGACCCCGGGTGCGATTCTGAGAGAGGGCGGACATCACCTGATCTCGCCGATTCTCATTGTGGCTTTTCTGGTGGCGGGCTATTCAGCCACCCGCTCCGCCTTTCTCGCCTCCTGCGCCGCGGTGGTACTGAGCTTCGCGAATCGCGGCCAGGCCCTGGTCCCCAGTCGTCTGCGGCGTGCGTTCATCGGCGCGGGGGCCGCTTTGGTTCCGGTGATCGCCACCACCGCCTGCGCCGGGATTCTGGTCGCGGGTCTGACCCTGACCGGTCTCGGCCTGAAGGTGGCGGGCCTGATCGTGTCGCTCGCCGGGTCGAACACCTCGATGGTGATTCTTCTGTCCGGGGTGTCGGTGGCCGTGCTCGGGCTCTCGGTCCCGGTCACCGCTTCCTACATTCTCTCCGCCGTCACCATCGCCCCCGCGCTCATCCAGGTCGGGGTGAACGAGCTGGCTGCGCACATGTTCATTTTCTACTACGCGGTTCTCTCCGAGGTGTCGCCTCCCACCGCCCTCTCGCCTATGGCCGCGGCCACCATCTGCCATGGCGATCCCTACCGCACCGTCATCGCCGCCCTCCGCTACACCCTTCCCGCGTTCCTGGTTCCACTCGCCTTCACCCTGCGTCCGGACGGTCTCGGACTCCTGCTGGAAGGGCCCGGATCGAGCATCCTGAGCGCCTGCCTCTTCGCCGTGGCCCTGGTGATCGCCGCGGCCTCCGCAGCGTCGGGATTCCTGTTTCGTCCGCTCTCCCTGGCGGTGCGCGGGCTGTTCGGACTCTCGGGCCTGGCCTTTCTGCTCGCGCCTCCCGCCCTCCAGTATGGCGCCCTGGCCCTCCTTCTGACTCTGGTCGGCTGGGCAAGGCTGACCGCTCGGCGGGAGCCCTCCGCGGCCTGATGGGTGAGGCGAAGTCCTCGAATTGCCCGTCCATTTTTCGGTGGAACCTCGTCTGGCTTTTGACCTACGCTCCGTTTCACCATGATGACGATGAGTGAATACGCGACTCCAACCCGCACCCTGCCCACGCTGCGCGCCATGTACGCGGCGATCCTCAAGAAGGACGCGTCCTTCGATGGGCTTTTCTATACCGGCGTCCGCACCACCGGGATCTTCTGCCGGCCTTCGTGCCGGGCGAAAACGCCGAGACGCGAGAACGTGCAGTTCTTCCCCGCGGTCAAAGACGCCCTGTTCGCCGGCTACCGCGCCTGCCTGCGTTGTCGGCCCCTGCAGTCGATCGGGTCGCACCCGGCCTGGGTAAAGGACCTCCTCTCCCGGGTGGAGTCGCGCGAAGGAGCGCGACTCAAGGATTTCGAAATGTCGCAGGACGGCATCGACCCCGCCCGCGCCCGACGATATTTTCAGGAGCACTTCGGCATGACCTTTCAGGCCTTCTCACGCGCCCGCCGCCTGTCGGGTGCTTTGTCCCAACTCCGTCTCGGCTTCGACCTCGACGACACCGCGGCGGAGGCCGGATTCGAATCGCTCTCCGGGTTCCGGGATGCGTTCTCGAAAGTCTTCGGTGAACCCGCGGGCAAGGCGGATCGCGCGAAGGCCATTCATCTGGGCTGGGTGGAAACCCCGATCGGGCCCATGATTGCGGGTTCGCGCGAGGGCGCTCTCATCCTGCTCGAGTTCACGAACCGTCGCATGATGGAAGCCCAGATCGAGACCCTGAAGAAGCGCTTCAAGGCCGCCTTCCTTCCCGCGGACGATGAGGTGATCAGGCAGACCCGCGGCGAGCTGGACGAGTACTTCGCGGCGAAGCGCAGGGACTTCTCGATTCCGCTCGACTATCCGGGCACGCCCTTTGAAACGAAGGTGTGGAAGGAACTGCTTCGGATCCCCTATGGCGAGACCCGCAGTTACGAGGATCTGGCCCGGGTGACCTCATCCAAGGGAGCGGTGCGCGCGGTGGGCAGCGCCAACGGACGCAATCGGATCGCCATCGTCATCCCCTGCCACCGGGTAGTGAACAAGAACGGCGCCCTGGGCGGCTACGGCGGAGGCCTGTGGCGCAAGCAGGCGCTGCTGTCTTTGGAGCAGGGCCGCAGGAAAGAACCATGAGGTCTGCCGCCGACGAGATCGTTTCAGTCTAAAAAACATACGCCAGGGCGAAACCGATCTGGGCCAGCATCATCATCTGGTACATGTGGGTCCAGGACGGATGATTCTCGGTGGTGGCCAGTTCTTCGGGATTGCGGACCAGCAGATAGACGGTGTAGCAGCCGTACACGACGAGGACCGCGCCCAGGAGGTTCAGCAGCAAGGCGTTTCCGGTGAGGATCCCGGCGTAGACGCCCACCGGAATCAGGATGAACGGGATGATGAAGAAGGGGGCCATGATCCAGGTGGCCTTCTTCACCCCGTAATCGATGGGCAGGGTGTGACAGCCGCCGGCGCGGTCGCCGTCGATATCCGCGAAGTCCTTGGTCGATGCCGCGCCCAGGAGGAACAGACCGAAGACCGTCCCGATGTACCAGGGCTCGGCGTCCATCACCGTCTTCACCGTCGACCAGCCGGCCACCTTCAACAGGACACCGCGCGGTATGGCGATGGTGAGGTTGGCCCAGATCCCCCGCCGCTTCGTCCACAGGGGCGGCGCCGAATAGATCCAGCACATGAGGGTGGTGAACAGAACGATCCAAAAGCATTCGTGAGCGCCTGCCGGAGTGACGAGGAAGGCCAGGACGTTCGCGATCACGAAGGCGATGATGGTGAAGGTCCACGACTCGGCAAGGGACAGGCGCCCCGAAGGCAGGGGTCGCGACGGCTTGTTGACCTTGTCGATGTCCAGGTCGTAGATCTGATTGATGGCGTTGTTGGCGGCATTCAACACCGCGGCCATGGCCGTGCCCAGAAGGATCGGATAGAGGAGTTGCCAGGTGAGAGGGGCCTTGGTTTGATGCGCGCCCCACGCACTCACCGCGCCCGAGATCACGCCCAGGGCGGGGGGCAACAGGGTGAAAGGCCGGGCGAGTTCGGAGTAGAGCTTGAGTTTGTTCACGCGCAGTCTTGAGAGGGGCGGACTCTACCGGACCGCGAAACCGATCAGGGTGGCGATGGCCGCGCCGATGGCCGTGTTCAGCGCGTTGAGAGAGTGATTGTCGAGCCATCCCCGCTTCTCGGCCACCGTGCCGATGACGCTCTCCATGAGCGCGCCGAGGAAGCCGGCCACCGTCACGATGAGCGCTCCCTCGGCGCTGAAGAGTCCAGTGAGGACGCCGAGCGAGGCGATGAATAGCGCTCCGAACAGACCGCCCAAAGTGCCCTCCACGCTGATTGCACCCTCCGTCCCCGCGGGTACCGGGCGGAAGGTCGTGATCAGGAAGGTCCGCCTTCC
The DNA here is from genome assembly GCA_032127745.1 of Acidobacteriota bacterium. GTDB lineage: Bacteria > Acidobacteriota > Vicinamibacteria > Fen-336 > JAGNNV01 > JAGNNV01. The sequence goes on along the minus strand of JAQBHL010000065.1, from coordinate 10,104 downwards.
GTACGCCTTTCCGATCTCCGACGAGCAGGTGTCCGCGGCCGCGGTGGCTACGGCAGCGGCGTAGGCGATGAGATAGGCGGTGCGCACAGGACCATGGGAGAGAAGGCCGAACAACGCCAGCAGCGCGGGGATGCCGCCATTGGCGAAGGCATTGCGCCACCCGCGCGCCCCCCCCTTCTCCTGGGCGATGCCGAGCGCCGCCTTCTTCGCGTAGCCGAGTTTCGTGACCGTGGAGCCGATCAGGAAGAACCCGGCCATGAGGGCGAACCCCTGAAGCCCGAAGCCGGCGGTGATGACGGTGCCGATCAGAACCGCGGAGAAGGCCCCGAGCCGATCGATCGACTTCGAGCGCATGGCCATCCAGGCGAAGGCGGCATTCACGATGAAGCCTTGGGCCAGGCGAGCCTCGAGGCCGGGCGCATTGGCGCCCAATCCCTCGAGGCCGTGAAGGAGGGGAAGGATCAAGGCCGCCGCGGCAGGCACGGTCAGGTTGTCGTCCAGGGTCGTGTCCATCGACTCGACCAGGGAGGTCAGGAAGGCGAGGGTCAGGATCACCACGAAGGTGCGCGAGGGATCCAGGTCGGGTTGGGTCCAGACCGCGAGACCAAAGGCGCCCAGGGTGCCGAACAGAACGAAGGCGATCAGACCCATCCAGCCTTTCGACGAGTTCCAGGGAAGGTGCGGCCCACCCAGGGTCTGGCCAATGATCGAGGCCATGCCGTCGCCCAGAGCGAGCAGTCCCCAGATCGCCGCGGCCATCCAGAGCCGATCCGGAAACACCAGGACCAGGCCGAGGACGGAAAGGGGATAGATCAGGATCCCGCGCGCGCGGCCCCGGGAAAGCTCCTCCGCCCGCCACATCGACTTGCCGCCGATCCTGGGCAGGACCTGCCAGTTGAAGATGAAACCCGCGATGGCCAGAAGCGCGGCCTGGGTGGGAGTGAGAAATCGCAGGAGCGAAGCGAAGCCACCGACCCCGATGTGGACCAGCTTCCGCTTGACTTCGCCGGATGAAACCGTGAGCGAGGCCCGCGCCGGCCCTCGCTTCTCCTTCGCCGCGTGTCTCGACTTCTTCGACACTATGCGTGCCCTTCGGAGACCAGCCAGTCGACGGTGGCCCCGATCCCTTCCTCGAGGGGACGCACCTTGTAGTCGAAGTCCCTGGCCGCCTTGTCGCTTCTATAGGCCCAGTTCTTCTCGAAGATGCCGACCGCCTGATGGGTGAGATCAGGTGGTCTTCCGGTCATGTCCGCCCACAGCCACATGGCCCGGCCCACCGCGCGGGAGAGAGCGTAGGGCAGGTTTCGTGGAGTCAGATCCCTCCCCGCGCGTAAGGATGCGGCCGCGAAGACCTGGGTGAGAGTCGCATTGTCGCCGGCCAGAAGGTAGCGCTCGCCTCTCCCGCCGCGTTCCACAGCGGCCACGTGGCCCTGGGCGACGTCGTCCACGAACGAATAGCTCCACCGTCGATCCCCCGGTCCGACGATGCCGGGAAGCCGGTTGTTCATCCGATCGGCCAGCATCTTCGCGATGATGTTTCCGTCCGTCAGTTCGCCCGGACCGTAGACGACGCCGGGATAGAGGATGACGATGTCACCGCCCTCGCGGGCGTACTCTTGCGCCAGCGCGTCGGCCATCGCCTTCGTCCGCTCGTAGTCGTTGTGATACGGCGGTCCGGGATGGCGCTGGGTTTCGTCCGCGGGCGTCTCGGGAGTCGGACCCACGGCCATGAACGAAGACGTGTAGACGAGCCGGATGTCGTGGGCCCGAGCCGCGGCCACCGCGTTGCGGATGCCGCCCACATTGACCTCGTCGAACTCAGCCGGTCGCGGGCTCCACAGCTTCACCATGGCCGCCACGTGCAGGATGGCCTGGCATCCCGTGGAAGCGCTCCGGAAGGCCTCGGCGTCCCGTACGTCTCCGTCGATGACCTCGGCCATCAGGGGAAGGCCCGTCCGCCGTCCACCGCGCACCAGCAGGACGGGTTCATGACCCTTTTCGAGAAGGCCGGAGACTATGTTCTTCCCCAGAAAGCCCGCGCCGCCGGTGACCAGAACCTTCACGAGTGACGCGCCGGTGTCTTCTGGCCCCTTCTGACCGCGTCGCGCCAGTCGGCGAGGAGGTCGGCGAGGGCCCGATCCAGCTTCCCGGAAGGCGCGAAACCGGTGGCGGCTCGAAGGCGCGAAGGGTCGCCGACCAGCACGGGCAGGTCCGCGGGCCGCAGACGCGCGGTATCGACCCGGACCTCCACCTTCAGACCGGAAAGGGCGATCAGGGAATCAAGAACCTCGCGCATGGCGACCCCCCGGCCCGAGCACACGTTGTAGACGGTGCCGCTCTCTCCGCGGGAGAGGAGAAGCAGATAGGCCTGGATCACCTCCTTCACGTCGCTGAAGTCCCGGATCGCGTCCAGGTTGCCGACGTGGATGACCGGCTCCGCGCCGTCGAGTTCGATCTCTGCGAGCTGGCGCGCGAAGGAACTCTCTGCGAACACCGCGCCCCGCCGTTTGCCGGTATGGGGGAAGGTGCGGGTGCGCACGATCTCCACCGTCTTTCGGCGCGCGAACTCCGAGCACAGCGCGCCCTGGGCCACCCGGCTCACCGCGTAGGGCGAGAGGGGCGAAAGCGGCCGGTCTTCCCGCAATGGAACGTCTTCCGGTTCGACCACGCCGTATTCGTCCGCCGAGCCCACCACCAGGACCCTGCGCACCCGAGCCTTCTCGGCCGCGAAGAGCAGATGCTGGGTCCCCAGAATGTTCGCGAGCAGAGTGCCGCCGGGGTTGCGATGCGACTCGTGCACGCTGCTCTGGCCGGCCAGATGGATGATGGTGTCGGGCCTCGCTTCCGCGACCGCGTCCTTGAGGCCATCCGGGTCGAGGATGTCCGCCTCGACCCCGGTCGTGAAGCCCCGGGGAAGAATACGGGTGACGCTGGTGGGCCGTTGCAGGCCGATCAGTTCGAGGTCGCCCTTGCCCGAGCAAATCTCCCCCAGATGGGAGGCCACAAAGCCGGCCGCGCCGGTGACCAGGATGCGCGACGGGCTACTTGCGTCCGGCATTGTTCTGATTGGCGGGGTTATCGCCGAGGAAACTTCCGATCGACCCGATGCCCGCAAGTTCGAGCTGGAAAGTGATTTTCGACTCCTGCCGGTAGCGGGTGTTGTAGTTCACTCTTTCCACCGCAAAGCCGCAGCACTGGATACCGTAGCGGACACGCGTGGTGGTCTGGAGGATGACCTTTTGCAGCGCATCGTAGGTCAAGGAGCCCTCCACGCTCAGGCGTTCCGGCCAGAGCACGAGTCTGCCGGTCCCGCGCAGGGTGTTGAACAGCACGGTGCGCTCTTCCGCGGCCTCGGCCCGATTGACCCCCCGGGACCAGCCCGCCTGCAGGGCCACCCGCGGCTGGTTGACTCGAGCGTTCAAGGACACGCTGGTGAACTGCTTGAAGTTGGGGTCGTATTCGGTCAGGAAGTTTATCGACGATCTCAGGGTGGGACGTAGGGCGAGGCTCGACTGGATGGGCGAATGGTGGGACGGAGCGCCGCCCGGGCCGCGGGCAAAATCAGCGGAATAGTAGTTGGGATCGAACTGCCCCTGATTCTGCCCGATGTCGAAGTAATAGGTCTGGGACAGGCGCCAGTTGAACAACTCATGAGTCTCGGGTTTTCCCGCCGGGCCCATCCGCTTGGCATAGATCCGGTTTGTGACCCCATACCGCACCTGATTGGTGCCCGGGTACTGATCGTTGTAGTCGAAGCTCGGAATGGAATCGAAGGCCTCGACCTTGGACCTGTAGGTGTAGAGAAACTCCGGCTCGAAGGTGTGCTTGAACTTCTCCGAGTAGAAATCCCCGGGGAGGCGAAACAACCTGAACAGCCTGGGCCCGCGGACTTCCATCGAGCCTTCGAAGAACTTCCGTTCGAGCGGCGGCCCAAGGAGCTCACCGTCCTCGTCGAGCGACGCCCCGTAGCGCGTGTACCGCACCAGGGCCCTGGGCGAGACCTGCAGGAAGGGAGTCGAGAGGGTTCGGGTCAGTTCCGGCGCCGCATCGAGTCGCGAGTACTGCTGAAGCACCACGGTCTCGCCCGGACCGGCGCTTCCGCCGGCCAGCCTCTCCGCGGTGGCCTGATAGCCGAAGGCGATTCCCGTCTTGCCTATCTTCTTGGGCGACTGGCTGAGTCGAACCAGGGGCATGTGTCGGCGCCGCTGGACGGAATCGTCGAAGAAGAACACGTCGCTCAGGTCGGTGGATACCCTCAGGTAGGCCGGGCCGAGAGAGCCCTCCAGCCCGACCGCCGCTCGCCGCGAGCGGGTGGAGGAATAGTCGAGGGAGTCCTGCAGAGTCTGCTGGGCCACCAGATTCGAATAGAACCTGGCGGAGAGCGTGGCCTTGAACCGGTGGGGCAGGGCCTGGGAGGCCGCCCAGTCGAGATCGTAGGCGAAAGTGTTGGCTCCGGTGGGGCGAGTGAAGTACGAACGGAAGGTGCCCCTCGATCCACCGTTCCGGAGGTATCGGAGTTCGTGGCCAAGGCCGATCCCGTATTCGGTGAACCAGTCGTAATAAAGCGTCTGATCCGTGCTCCGTCCCATGGCCCAGAAGAACCCGAGACCGATCTCCCGGCCCTTGAGGTTGCTGGAGCCATAGCGGGGCATGAGAATGCCGGTGGCGCGCTGATCGGGGTTGATGGGAAACTGGAAGTAGGGAATGATGAGCGGGGTGGGAACGCCCTTGATAAACAGTCCCACCAGGGTCGCCTTGATCCTCTTGTCGATGTCCACGGTGGCGCTCTTCGCCTTGAACATCCAGCGTGGATTCGGCTGGGTGCAGGCGGTGAACTTCGCGCCTTTGAGCCGATAGGTATCGGCGTCCACCCGCTCGATGCTCTCGGCTTCGAACAGCACGTCCGGCTGGAGGTAGCCACTGGCTTTGGTAAACAGACCCTTTCCGGTGTCGAGGTCCAGACGCAGGGTTTCGCCCGAGATCCGCTCCGTTCCGCTCATGAACACGACATTGCCGGTGGCTTCGATGCGCTGGGCGGAGGTGCCGTCGGGTCTGGGCTCGTCGATCATGTTCAGCCGGTCGGCCTGAATCCGGAGCTGGCCGAAACGCAGATCGACGAAGCCTTCGTAATGCAGCTGTCCCTGGCCCCCTTCCTGGCGGTCGGCGCGGATCCGGAGTTCGTCGGGGGCGAGCGCCGGCTCCTCGATGGCGATGCCCGGAGTCGGAGTCGGAGTCGGAGAAGGCCCGGAGAGCGTATCGGGGGGAAGAGGGGACGCGCCTTCGACCGAGAGATTTGCCCTGGGCTCTGGCGACGGGGTCGAGGTGGCCGGGCCAGAACCGGGAGTCGCGGTCGGCGAGGGGGCGGGCGAGGGAGAACTCTTGGGTTCCTGGGCCAGGGCGGTGGTGGCCGCGACCAGACTCAGGACCCGAAGGGCGCGGGCGAGAACCATTCCCGCCAAAGGTAGCACGGAGACGGAGAAATCCTTAGAGCCAGCCCTTCTGTCGCGCCAACCGGGCCGCCTCGATCCGGTTTGTGACTCCCAGTTTGCTGATGGCTTCCGACAGGTAGTTGCGGACGGTGCCCTCGGAGAGGCCAAGTTTCAGGGCGATGTCCGCGCTGGTCTGACCTTCCTCCGCGCTGCGCAGAACCTGTCTCTCGCGGTCCGAAAGCGGGTCGGGATCGCTCCAGGCTTCCTGGGCCAGTTCCGGGTCGATCACGCGCAGGCCCGCGTGAACTCGCCGGACCGCGTCGCCCAGCTTCTCCGCCGGCGCGTCCTTCAACAGGTACCCGGAAGCGCCGGAATCCAGAGCGCGGCGCAGATAGCCGCCGCGGGCGAAAGTGGTGAGGATGATGACGCGCGTTTTCGGCAGCGTCTTCTTGACCTGAGCGGCGAGCTCGAGACCGGTCATCTCCGGCATTTCGATGTCGGTGACGAGGACGTCCGGCATCAGCTTGAAGCACAGGTTCAGAGCTTCCTGACCGTCCCGCGCCTGACCCACCACCTCCAGGTCGGTCTCGATTTCGAGCAGGGCCACGAGGGCGCCCAGGACCATGGCCTGATCTTCGGCGATGACCACGCGTATTGACATCCAGGCCTTTCGGGCTAGGCCGCCGGGAGGAGAGGCAGCGTGATCTCAAGCCGCATGCCCGCGCTTCCGTCGCGGACCAGGCTGCCACCCAGAGCGGCGATACGCTCGCGCATGCCGGTCATGCCGTTGCCTTCGCGGGTGTCTCCGCCCCGGCCGTCGTCGACGATCTCCAGAAGGGCCGCGTTGCGCTGGCTGGACAGGCGCACTTGGCAGGTCTTGGCGTGGGCGTGACGCAGGACATTCGTCGAGGCCTCGCGCAGAGCCAGCGCGAGCGCGTTCTCGTGGTTGGGAGGCAGGGTCAGGGGCTCGGCCTCAACCGACAGGGTGACCCCCGCGGTGGCGAAGGCCTTTCGCATGGCCTCGAATTCGGCCGACAGGCTGGACGCGCGATAGCCGGTGACCGCGCTGCGGACCTGGGCCAGCGCGTCGCGCGCCACATCGTTCACTTCGCGGATCTCCCGGGCGGCGCGAGCCGGATCCCGGTCCATCAGCTTGCCGGCCAGTTCCGATTTCAGGGTGATTACGGAAAGAGTGTGGCCGAGGACGTCGTGAAGGTCACGAGCAATTCGTTCGCGCTCCGCGATCTTGGCCAGGTGTTCTACCTCGCTCTGGGCCATCCGTATCTTCGCGTTGGCGACCCACACCTGGGCATAGTGGACGTTCACTCCGCCTACGATCGCAGCCACAAAGATGGAAGGCAGATAGAACCAGATCACCTGCCCGGTGATGAGACCGAAAAGGCCCACCACGCCGAGGTAGATCGTGAGGTGGACGAGGCGCGGCCTCTGCCGGTCGATGAACGCGATCATCGCCGCGGCGTAGATGAACAGGCTCGCGCCATAGAACTTGAAAGGCGTGAAGACGAAACCGAAGCCGAGCAGGGTCATCCCGGAGATGACGAGGATCAGGCGGGCTCCTTGGACCCAGTAGCCGAGAAAGTACAGAACCAGAAAGGCCGCATAGGCGGCCAGATACCCGGCAAGATGCCACGGATCGAGCGGCGTCAAGGCCAGGGCCACCAACAGGGGCGCCGAGTAGAGCAGCCACGCGTAGGGAGTCCAGCCGAGGTCGGTGTGGGGGGGCAGGAGCCTCATGGAGTCCGGTCAGTATAGGAGCCCACGCCTGCCCTATTGGCTCGGACGCCACGGTCCGGCCGGCGTATCGAAGAGGTGGTTGAGATCCAGTTTCCGGCCTCCCAGGTAGACGCTGCGCACGTCGTGATAGGCGGCCACGGTGGCCAGAGGATCGGCGCCCAGGACCACCAGATCCGCGACCGAGCCTTTCTCGATTCGTCCCAGCGTCCCCTCACCCAGCCGATTTGCGGGTCGGCTGGTCGCGGCCATCAGGACTTCAAAGAGCGGTACCTTGGCGCGAGCGAGAAGCTCCAGTTCGTGGATCAGAGACGGCCCGTGGAAGGTGGCGGGATTCCCCGCGTCGCTTCCCGCGAGCAGGGTCACGCCCGCGCGGGCCGCGGCTTCCACCGAGGAGAGGCCGTGATCGAAGCCCAGGGCCAGCCCGTTCACGATCCCGGCGTCATCCCGCATGGTCAGGAAGTCATTGCCCGGCTCACGCAGTCCTCCCAGCACTTCGACCATGACCAGCCGGCCCAGAGTCTGGTCGCGACCGCCGATCAAGCCGAGCTTCCACTCGAAGTCATAAGCGGTGAGGGTGGGTGTGAACGTGACCTTCTTCGCCGCCATCAAGGCGATGGTGTCCGCGCTCAAGCCGCGGGCGGCGTGCTCGATGCCCTCCGCTCCCGCCTCGATCGCGGTGCGCGCGTCTTCGTCGGTCCCCACGTGAACCGTGACCTTCAAACCGCGTTCCTTCGCCTCGGCCACCGCCGCCTTGAACGACTCGCGATCGAGTCGCGCCAGCGGCCGGCCGGGAAATCCAGGCTCCAGAACCAGCTTGATGAGGTCGACATCCCGGCCCCCCAGTTCCTTGACCGCGGCGCGTGCTTCCTCCGGCGAATTCACCTGTCGGGTGAGCTGGTCGGCGAGCCCAGGCACGAACCCGAACAACTCGGCTGGATGGCCGCCCCGGGCGGTGATCGAGGGTCCGGCGAAGAACACCCGGGGTGATCTCTGCCGAGCCTCGGCGACCAGGGCGCGCAGCCTCGAAAGTGAGGCCGGGTCGTCGGTGAGGGAAACCACCGAGGTCACGCCCGAGGCGAGATAGGCGCCGAGGTCGTGAACCTGCCTCTCATCCGACGTTTCCACCAGTCCGCTGCCGACGCCGCTCGAACCACCGAGATGAACGTGCGAATCGAAGAGTCCGGGAATCAGGAAGCGCCCGGTGAGATCCTCGGTTTCGGCTCCCTCGGGCAGGGCATCCTCCTCGTGGTCGACTCCGATCTCCGCCACCTTGTGATCGCGGATGACCACGCGGGAGTTCTCGATCCGACCGCCCAGGCCGTCCAGCAGGGTGGCGCCCAGAAGGACCCGGACCTGGCCTTCCGCCGCCCCCGCCTTGATGGTGTGGGTTCCGGGGAACTCGCCCATCCGGAAGGCCGGGGCCAGGACCGCGCTGCCTATCATGACGATGGCGAAAGCACCCAGAATGATGCCGATCGACTTCTTGGAAATGGGCTCGGTGCCTTCCCACCGGAACAGCAGGGCGGATAGGGAAAGACCCACCAGACCGAGAAGGGCGAGGATGGTGAGGGGCCCGACGAGAAGCCCCAGGCCCTCGCCGCGAACAATGACCCCCTGCAGGGACTCCACGGCGTAGGTCGTGGGAAGGAACCGGGCGACCTTCTTCATCACTTCCGGGAGGAGGGCGAATGGGAAAGCCGAACCCGAGAGAAACATGAGGGGAAAGAAGAGCAGGTTGATGATCGGCGGCGCCGAGCGCATGTCCCGGGCGGCGCTTCCCACCAGGAGCCCCAGCGGGACGATGGAGAAGGCGGCGAAAAGGAACACCACGGTGAGGCTCCCAAAGGACCCCGCGATCTCGGTCTTGAAGGCGAGCCGGGCCACCACCAGCACCAGGACGAACGTGATGGCGTTTTGAAACAGCGCGGTCGTGCCCTGGGCCAGGATCATGGTGGAGGCGTTGATGGGAGTGATCCGGAAACGTCGCAGGACCCCGGTCTCGCGAGAGAGCACCATGGGCATGGCGATGCCGAACAGGCTGCCCGAAATGAGCATGATGGTGAGAAGGCCGGGCAACATGAACGTGGCCGCGCGCGCGTTGCCGCGGGCCATGATGCCACCGAAAAGAAAGAGGAAGCCGAGCGGAAAGGCCATCGACCAGAAGAGGGCGGCCTTGGATCGGAGGAAGGCGGTGAACTGGGCTCGAACCAGGGCCAGGTAGCTTGAAAGGAACATGTTCACGCAGCCTCCTGCGCGTCTTGGGCGGCGGCCGGATCGCCAACCAGTTGGATGTAGAGATCCTCCAGGGTGGGCCGCTTGAGCCGCAGATCGAGCAACGACGCGCCCGACGATTTCAGCGATGCTCCCAGGCCCACGATCGCCGCGGTGGAGTCCTTGGTGGTGTAGCGAAGCAGGGCGCCATCGTGTCCCTCGAAGGTGGCGCCGGGCACGAGATTCACGGGATCGACGGTTGGGTCCACTTCGATCCATAGAGTTGATGCGCCCTGGGCTCGGGCCAGAAGATCCAGCGGAGTGCCGTCGGCCACGATCTCGCCCGAGCGCAGGATCACCACCCGATCCGCCAGAGTCTCGATTTCGTCGAGGTAGTGCGACGAAACCAGGATGGTCTTACCGAGCGCTTTCAGCTTTCGAAGGATTTCGTGAATGCCCCGCCGTGCGATGGGGTCGAGGCCGGACGTGGGCTCGTCAAGAATCAGCAGTTCCGGATCGTGCAGGGTGGCGAGGCCGATGGCCAGGCGCTGTTTCTGGCCGCCGGAGAGGCTGAGGACGGGCGCCTTTTTCTTCTCGGTCAGATCGACCGCCTCCAGTACCTTCGCGACGCCGAGGGTCTTTGGGTAGAAGGCGCCGAAGAGGCGGAACGTCTCCTCCACGGTCAGCGCCTCCGGGAGCTCGGTGTGCT
>JAQBHL010000064.1:0-5637 GCA_032127745.1 Acidobacteriota bacterium | reverse complement strand
CAGCCGGGCCACCCGCCGCGTCTCCTCACCGGGAAGCAGGGCCGGCCACTCGTCGCGCAGGGTGAGCAGGCATGAGGGCTCGAGGCCGACGATGGGAACATCGCGCTCGAGCCATGGGCGGTAGGCCTCGATAAAACGTCGGGCCTCGGCCCGGGCTTCCTCGACCAGACCGACGGCCAGAAAAGTCCGGCCGCAGCAGGGCGGACGTCCGGGCGGATCGAGGAAACCGACCCGCAGGCCGCTCGCCTCGAGCACGCGCACCGCGCTTCGAGCGACGGCTGGTTCAAAGTAAGTGCTGAACGTGTCGACGAAGAGAATCGCATCGGCTTGTCCGGGAGACGAGGTCGGGGCGGGCGGCCGGAAGCGGGGACGAAACTCCGGCAATGATCGCCGGGCGCTGATTCCAAGCAGTCCTTCGGCCAGCGCACGCGCCCCGGGGAGCCTGGGGACAAGATTCGCGAGCCGGCCCAGGCGGGACACCATCGGCGCGTAGCGGGGCAGGTATCCGATCAACCGGTCCTTGAGCGAGAGGCCATGGCTCTGGACCTGGTGATGCAGGACTTCGATCTTCATCCGGGCGGCGTCCACCCCGGTCGGGCACTCCCGCCGGCAGGCCTTGCAGGAAATGCACAGGTCGAAGGTCTCGCGCAGGGCCTGCGAGGTCATGGCCTCGGGGCCCAGGCGTCCCATCACCACGTCGCGCAGGGTGTTGGCGCGTCCCCGGGTCAGGTCGCGCTCGTTGTGGGTGGCGCGATAGGAGGGGCACATCACGCCGGGGTCTTTCTTCCGGCACGCTCCGTTGTTGTTGCACATCTCGGTGGCGCCGAGAAGTCCGCCCCACTCCGACCAGTCGAGGGCGGTGTCGATCTTGAGCGGGACCTCGTCGGGCGGGAAACGCAGGAGCGAGCGGTCGTCCATGCGCGGCGGGTTCACGATCTTGCCCGGGTTGAAGAGTCCGCCGGGGTCGAAGGCGTGCTTGATCTCCGCGAACGCGGCGTTGAGGCGCGGGCCCAGCATCGGTTCGATGAACTCGGAACGCAGGATGCCGTCGCCGTGCTCACCCGAGTGCGACCCGCCGAACTCCCGGATCAATTCGTGGGTGGCCTCGGCGATCGCCCGCACCTTGCGCACGTCGGCCGCTTCCTTCATGTTCAGGATCGGGCGGACATGGAGGCAGCCCACCGAAGCGTGGGCGTACCAGACCCCGCGGGTGCCGTGTCTGGCGAAGAGTGCGGTGACCTTCTCGGTGTAGTCGGCCAGGCGGTTCAAGGGAACCACGCAGTCCTCGATGAAGGCCACGGGCTTCCCGTCGCCTTTCATCGACATGACGATGTTCATCCCCGCCTTGCGCACGCTCCAGATCTCGGCCTGCAGCCCCGCGGTCTCGGCTCGGAGCACCCCGCCCTCGAAACCAAGGTCACCCATGCGTTCTTCGAGGTGATCGAGTTCGCGCTTCAGGGTACTCGGGTCATCGCCGGAGAACTCGACGAGCAGGACCGCCTCGGGAGTCCCGCGCACGAAGCGCGAGAGGGGTCCGGAAAACTGCGCGCTTTCCCGGGCCAGGTTGAGGAAGGTCGAGTCGATGAGCTCGACCGCGCTCGGCTTGAGCTCGACCAGGCGGGCCACCGCTTCCATGGCCGTGCGCAGGGTGGGGAAGTGGCAGACCCCGAGCACGCGATGGCGGGGCAGGGGAGAGAGTTTCAGGTGCAGTTTCGTGAAGAACCCGAGCGTGCCTTCGGAACCGACGAGCACCTGCGCGGCATTGAAACCGTCCTTCGATACCCGGTGAAGGTTGTAGCCGGCCACGTGCCGCATGACATCGGGAATCCGCTTCGCCAGTTCGTCCGCCTCGCGCTCGCTCAGGCCCACGAGAGTGCGCACCAGCGCGTCGATGCGACCCTTGATCGCGTCACCCGGCCGCCAGGCCTCGAAGCGCGCCTTCTCGCCATCCGCCAGCGTGGCCTCGATGGCCCGCACGTTGTCCACCATCATCCCGTAGCGGATCGATCGCGCCCCCGCGCTGTTGTTGCCCGCCATCCCGCCGAGGGTGGCCCGGCTCGAGGTCGCCGGGTCCACCGGGAACTGGAGCCCGCGCGGCTTGAGTTGCGCGTTCAGCTGATCGAGGACGAGCCCCGGTTCGACGATCGCGGTGGAGGTCTCTTCATCGACGCTGAGCAACCGCCGCAGGTACTTCGAGGTATCGATGATGAGGGCGCGACCGATGGTCTGGCCGCATTGCGACGTTCCCGCGCCGCGCGGCACCACCGGTACGGAGGCTTCGCGAGCGATGGCGATCGCGCGATCGATATCGGCCGCCGTCCTCGGGATGACCACCGCCTGGGGCACGATCCGGTAGAACGAGGCGTCGGTGGAGTACCGTGCGCGGCTGAAGGCGTCGGCGAGAACTTCTCCCTCCAGTTCCCGCCGAAGCCGGACGATGAAGTCCGGACTCGGTGGAGCGTCGCCATGGAGGGTCGCGGTGGGCACGGGAGGTCAAACTATCACGACAAATCCCCCTATGATGGCGCGGACCATCCAACCTGATCCTGCGGAACCCAGGCGAATCTCTACCATGAAAACAGGCCGACACTTTCTCCATATTCCCGGGCCCTCCAACGTGCCCGACCGGGTTCTTCGCGCCATCGATCGTCCGACCATCGACCACCGCGGCCCTGAGTTCCGCGCTCTCGGTCGAGCGGTCCTGGCCGGTCTGCGCCGGGTCTTCAAGACCGCCCACCCCGTCCTGATCTTCCCCGCCTCCGGAACCGGAGCCTGGGAGGCGGCGCTCGCCAACACCCTGTCTCCCGGCGATCGCGTCCTCTTCTTCGACTGCGGCGTCTTCTCGGGAAAGTGGGAGAGTGTGGCCGAGCTGATCGGGCTGCGTCCGGAGAGGATCGAGGGTGATTGGCGCTCGCCCATCCGGGTCGACGCCCTGGCCCAGCGACTCGCGGACGATCCGAAGCACGAGATCCGGGCGGTGGCGGTGGTGCACAACGAAACCTCGACGGGCGTCACCCACCCGGTGGCCCGGGTGCGGCAGGCCCTCGACCAGGCCGGACACCCCGCCCTGCTCATGGTCGATGTGGTGTCCTCCCTCGGTTCGATCGACTATCGGCACGACGAGTGGTCGGTCGACGTGGCCATCGCGGCCTCGCAGAAAGGGCTCATGCTTCCGCCCGGCCTCTCCTTCAACGCCCTGAGCCCGAAGGCTCTTAAAGCCCGGGCCTCCGCGAAATGCCCGCGCGCCTACTGGGACTGGGGGCCGCAACTCGAGGCCAACGAGGACGGTTTCTTTCCCTACACGCCGTCGACCAACCTGCTCTACGGACTTCGCGAGGCCCTGGCCATGCTCGAGGAAGAAGGCCTCGAGTCCGTCTTCGCCCGCCACACCCGGCTCGCCAAAGGGGCGCACGCCGCGGTCGAGGCCTGGGGTCTCGAGTTCTACTGCACGGACCCGGCTTCTCGAAGCCCGGTGGTCACCGCCTTCCTGATGCCGTCGGGATTCGACGGCGATGCCTTCCGTAAAGCGGTCCTCGACCGTTACGACCTCTCGCTCGGAGGAGGCCTGGGTCGGTTGAAGGGCCGGGTGGTCCGCATCGGGCATCTCGGAAACCTGAACGAAATGATGCTGGCCGGGGCGCTCGCCGGAATCGAACTGGGTCTCGGCGACGAAGGGATCCCCATGAAAGCCAGCGGTGTGGCGGCGGCGGTCAATGCCCTGCGAACCGTCGGGGCGCCGGCTCACGCATGAAGCGGGGAGCCGGCCTCCTTCTTGTCGCACTCGTTGCTCTCTTCGCCGCGAGTTGCGGCGAAAGCAAACCCAAAGGCCCTCTCGAGATCAAGTTGGGTCACGTGGGCGATCCCGGGTCGCTCTTCGCCCTCTCGTCGGAGGAGTTCGCGCGGCGGGTGAACGAGCAGATGGGCGGGCAGGTTCACGTGAATGTCTTCGGCTCAAGCCAGCTCGGCGGCGACGATGTGCTGCTGCAGAAACTCCTGCTCGGTTCGGTCGACCTGGCTCTGCCCTCCTCGATCATGTCCTCACGCGTTCCGGAGTTCGGTGTCTTCGACATGCCGCACCTGGTCGATGACCGGGACCACATGAAGCGCATCGAACGCGACATCGTCTGGCCGGACCTCGTGCCCCTGGCCCGGGAGCGGGGTTACGAGATCCTGGCCGTGTGGGAGAACGGGTTCCGGCACATCACCAATAACGTCCGGCCCATCCGGACCCCCAAGGACCTGGCCGGAATCAAGCTGCGGACCCCGGCGGGCGAGTGGAGGGTCAAGATGTTCCGGGCCTGGGGCGCCAACCCCACCCCCCTGCCGCTCTCGGAGACCTTCGTGGCCCTGCAGACCGGAGTGGTCGACGGGCAGGAAAACCCGCTGGCCCAGATCTACGCCTCGAAGCTGCACGAGGTCCAGAAGTTCCTCTCCCTCACCCGGCACATCTACACCCCGGGCTTCGTGACCATGGGGGCAGCGCGCTGGAAACAGCTCACCCCCGCTGAGCAGGAAGGCCTCAAGCGCATCGCCGGGGAGACGCAGGCCTACGTCTACGAGACGGCGGCCCGGCTCGACACCGAGCTCGAGACCGCGATCAGGGAGGCGGGACTGGAAGTGAACACCGTCGATCAGGCGGCGTTCGCGCAGGCGGATGCCGCGGTCTACCAGGAGTTCACCGACGCCCTTCCCAGGGGCGGCGAGCTGGTGAGACGGGCCCGCGCTCTTTCCGACCACGGCTCCGGGGAGAAATAACCCTTCCGCCCACGCCGCGGTTGGACTCAGGGCTTCCCATGACGAAGGCTGCGCTTCGACTCCGAGTCCTTCTCGAGTGGATCGTGGTGTCACTGGTCCTCGGTCTCGCCGGACTCGTGGTGGTGGGGGTCGTGTACCGGAAGCTCGGCGCCTCGCTCGTCTACTACGACGAGGTCGCCTCGATTCTGCTGGCCTGGCTGACCTACTACGGGGCCGTTCTCGCCGCCCTCGACCGGGCCCATATCGGTTTTCCCGGGCTGGTGGCGCGTCTTCCTCCCGTGGCACGTCGGGCCGCTCTGCTGTTGAACGAAGTCGTGGTGATCGGTTTCTTCGCCCTCCTGGTCTGGGCGGGCTTCCGGGTGATGACCGTGCTCGAAGGCACGAATCTGGTCAGCCTGCCGCACGTTCCGGCGAGGCTGGCGTATTCGGCCCTGCCCATAGGCGCCCTCCTCTTCATCGCCGCGGAGTGCCTGACCTTCGGTGATCGCTGGCGACGGGCGGGGACGACGGCCGAATGAGCCTCCCTCTTCTCGTCGCCATCCTCTTCGTCCTCGTTCTGATCGACGTTCCGATCGCGGTCGGCCTCGGAGCGGTGGCGGCCCTCGCCATCGGGTCGGCGGGCGGACTCACCGCTCTTCCCAACACCGCCCTCATCATGTTCGACGGGGCCACGAAATTCCCGCTGATCGCGATCCCGCTCTTCGTGTTCGCCGGGGCCCTGATGAACGCCTCGGGAATCTCGCGTCGCCTCATCGCTCTCGCCTCGGCGCTCATTGGCTTCGTGCGGGGAGGTCTCGCCATGGTGACCATCGCGGCCTCGCTCTTCTTCGCCGAGATCTCGGGCTCGGCGGTGGCCGACGTGGCCGCCCTGGGCTCGATCCT
>JAQBHL010000063.1:0-2675 GCA_032127745.1 Acidobacteriota bacterium | reverse complement strand
CGTGAGGTCATGAGAACCGGCCCCTCGGCGGTATCGAGGAAGAGAAAGGGGATCTCCTCCTGAGTCAGGTTCTTGTTGAACATCTGATAGCGGTCCGCCGACAGGGGTCGGGATTCCAGGAAGTGCTTCGCACGGTCATCCCATTCCTGCCGGATCTGCTCGGCGCGCTGTTGCGCGTCTTCGAGCGCCTGGTTGTGCTGCATCTTTCGAATCTCGTCTTTCTCCATCTTGGAGAAGATCACGCCGCACCTCGGGCACTCGTCTTTCCCGGCCAATTGGACATAGCCGCAGGACGGGCATGCGGCCATACCACCGCCGAGTGCTTCGCTGACGGCCCGGGGGACGTCCTCTTTCGGTCGGATCTCGCACACCGCCCCGGCTTCATCGAGGGCGTTGATGATGAGTTGCGCCTGGTCGACGGGCAGGCTATCGAAAATGGTCAATCCGACCTTTGACAGGAAGTCCTGACAATCCGCCGTGGATCGACCGGTGAGACGTTCCATGGCGAGCACCAATCGGGAGCGACCGACCGGCGAAGGATCCTTGAGACCGAGGAATGCGATGTCGTACGCGAAAGGAGTGTCCATTTTCACCTCACTGACCGTGGGCCGGCGGTGACGGGTCGCCCACCGCCCGGACCGGAATCCACCTCCAGTTTAGCTTGACCCTGGATCGGGGCGTTACAATAACGGCCGATGAGTACTCTTTCTCTCGTTGTTGCCGCACTGGTTGTGGCGACGGCGTCGGCTATCGGGGCGACTGAGGACCCGGCGGCGAGCCAACTCGAGCTGGTGCGAAGCCGGATCAACAACCTGGAGCTTCGGCTCGAGGAAGTGAATACCGAGAACCGGAACCGGCAGGAGGAACGGGAGCTGCTCAATGCTGAGCTCGAACTCGCCCAGGCGCGGGTCCGCGAGATCGAACTCGTCCTCGAACGGAGCCACAGCGAAGCCGAAGCTGTTGCCGCAGCCGCGGCGGAGCTTGCCAACGAGCTTGAATTTCATCGCAAGCTCCTCGAAGGCCACATCGAGATCATGGCATTGCTCGGGCGTCCCGGGACGGCGCAATTGCTCTACGACGGCGCCCGCGGGGGCGATCTGGAGGGAGCCGTCAGCACGATCGCGGTGCTGACCAGCGGTCAGGTGCGGCTGGTTCGGGAGTACGACGATCTCCATCGACAGCGGAGCACGCGGCTCGCCGAGCTGAGCCGGATCGTCGTTGCGGTCGAGCAGGAGGCTCGAGTCCTGGCGGCGAGGCAGAGCGAACTCGAAGACGTCGAACGCAGAGTCGATGCGCAGATCCGCCGACTCGAGCAGTCTCAGCGAAGCGCCGAGTCCGAACTCGAGGAGCTGAGACAGCGAGAGCAGGCCCTCGAGCGGCTCCTTCAGACCCTCAGTGAGCGTCGCCGTTTTGCCGGAGTCGATGATATTCGCAAGTTTCGCGGCGCCCTGCCGTGGCCGGCGAATGGTCGAATCGTGCAGGGTTTCGGTCGACGGTATTTACCCAAATACTCGACCTATACGGTGTGCAACGGCGTCCGCATCGATGTGCCGAGCGGCTCTGAGGTGAAGGCGGTCTATCCCGGCGAGGTTGCCTACGCACGCTTCTTCAAGGGATACGGGAACATGGTGGTGATCGATCACGGTCAGAATGTCTACTCTCTGGTGGCCGGTCTTGCTACAATCCACGTGCGGGTCAACCAACGGGTAGACATGGGTTTACGGCTCGGACTCGCGTCGCCGCCGAAAGAGGACGGTAATACCTATTTTGAAATCCGGATCGGGAAGGAACCGCAGGACCCCCGACGTTGGCTCCAGTTGGAGCCCTAGTGTCGGCTCCGGATGGAGCCCTGGTGCTGAGAGGAGATTCCTTGAGATGAAGCGCTTTCGAGTCGCGCTGCTGGTGACATCGGTGTGCTTGATGCTGTTTTTTGCCGGTCTGCTGACCGCCGGGCTGACCTCCAAGGAGAGTCTCTTCCAGGCCCTCGGCAATCTCGCCGAGGTGGTTCACCTGGTCGAGGCCGAGTATGTCGACGAACTCGACCCGGATGTCCTCGCCCTGTCGCTCGACGCGGGAATCCTCGAGTCGGTGGACCCCTGGGCGGCGGTCGTGACCGACGACCAGGTGGAAGACTACGAACAGGTTTTCTCCAGCCCCCCGCCCTATGGCCTCGGGCTCTCGCTGCGGCTCGGATCTGCGGCGGTTCGGGTGGTTTTCCCGGGCTCGCCGGCAGATGATGCCGGGCTCATCAACTGGGAGGTCATCGAGAAGATCGATGGGGTCTACACCCGTGGGCGGCCTTTGTGGCAGCTTGCTCTCGATATGGCGGAGCGTGAGGCTCGGGGTGAGGTGGTCCATCTGACGGTGATGGACCGCCAGGTCGACGAGCGACGCGACGTCGCCCTGGTGGCTGGAGAGTGGGCCCCCGTACACGCGACCGTCGAAGAGATTGATGAGGCGCGGATTCTCACCATCGAGAGTCTGACCAGCGGATCGGCGGCGGTGATTGAAGAGTTGATCATGGGCGGCAACCCTGATGTTCTCGATCTACGAGGACTCGTGTGGGGACTCGAAGACCAGGCCATCGCCGTGGCGGACCTCTTCATCGGGGAGGGCACCATCGCAGCGTGGCAGGGGAGGGAGGCCGGCAGCGAGATCATCGAGGCCACCGCTGG
>JAQBHL010000062.1:0-59812 GCA_032127745.1 Acidobacteriota bacterium | reverse complement strand
CCAAGATCGACGTGCCGGCTTCCCGGCTCAAGAGCGAGATCGCGCGTATCCTGAAAGACGAGGGATACATCGCCAACTACCGGTACCTCGACGACGGCCGGCAGGGCGCGCTGCGCATCTTCCTGAAGTACGGTCCCGGCTGGGAGCGGGTCATCACCGACCTGCAGCGCGTGAGCAAGCCCGGCTGTCGGATCTACTGCGGCAAGGGCGAGATCCCGCGCGTCTACGGCGGGCTCGGCATCAACATCCTGTCCACTTCCCGGGGAATCATGACCGGCCGAGAGGCCGCGAAGACCGGAGTGGGCGGCGAGATCCTCTGCAACGTCTGGTAAGGAGCCCACGATGTCTCGGGTCGGACGCAAGGTGATTACCGTGCCCGCGAGCGTCAAGCTCTCGGTTTCCGAGAGAGCACTCGAGGTGCAGGGCCCCAAGGGGAAGCTCACCACTCCGGTGCCTCCGGGCATCCGATTCGCCTTGGAGGGCCAGGAGCTGACCTGTCTGCGCGCGAGCGACGAGCGGCAGCTCCGTGCCTTCCACGGGCTGGCGCGCGCCCTGGCGCAGAACGCGATCAAGGGCGTGACCGAGGGCTTCAGCAAGGACCTCGACATCGTGGGCGTCGGTTACCGCGCCCAGTCCGAGGGAAAGAACAAGATTGTGTTCTCGCTCGGGTACTCGCACCCGGTGGAGTACGTCATCCAGGCGGGCGTGACCGTCACCGTCGACAAGCAGACTCACCTGGTGGTGAGCGGCATCGACCGGCAGAAGGTCGGTCAGGTGGCGGCCGAAATCCACGACCTTCGTCCACCCGATCCCTACAAGCAGAAGGGAATCCGGTATGTGGGCGAGATTCTCAAGAAGAAGGCTGGCAAGGCCGGCGCCACGGGCGCGAAGTAAAGGTTTAGGGCCCGACAGAGTTTTGAGCGCCCAAGAAAGTTTTAGAGACTGCACGCGATGAATCGAACAAAACAGGACATCAGGGCCAGGATCCACCGCCGGATCCGCAAGCGCATGAGCGGGACCGCCGACCGGCCGCGGCTCGCCGTCTTCCGTTCCCAGTCCCATATCTATGCGCAGGTCATCAACGACGAATCCGGGACAACGGTGTGCACCGCGTCCTCGCTCGACGAGGCCCTGCGAAAGGACCTCAAGCGCGGGGCCACGGTCTCGGCCGCCAAGGCGGTGGGGAAGCTCATCGCCGATCGGGCCAAGGAGAAGTCGGTGGAGCGCGTGGTCTTTGATCGCGGCGGATTCCTGTACCACGGCCGTATCAAGGCGCTGGCCGACGCCGCTCGCGAGGGAGGCCTCCAGTTTTAGCCATGCGCAAAGGCATTGAGAAGATCGACATTCAAAGCCTCGACCTGAAGGATCAGGTCGTGGGCATCAACCGCGTCACCAAGGTCGTCAAGGGCGGCAAGAACATGTCCTTCGCCGCCCTGGTGGTGGTGGGAGACGGAGCCGGCCATGTCGGCTGGGGAACGGGCAAGGCCCGCGAAGTGCCCTCGGCCATCAAGAAGGGCATCGAGGCGGCCAAGAAGAACGTGATCCGGGTGGCCATGACCAAGGAGGGTTCGACCATTCCCCACACCGTGACCGGCCGGTTCGGCTCGGGCGCGGTTCTGCTCAAGCCCGCGTCGCAGGGCACGGGCGTCATCGCCGGCGGAGCGGTGCGGGCCGTCATCTCCGCGGTGGGCATTCACAACGTTCTGACCAAGAGCCTTGGAAGCTCCACTCCCCACAACGTGGTGAAGGCGACCATCGATGCGTTGCAGCAGCTCAAGGATCCCCTGATGGTCGCGCGCCTGCGCGGCCGGGACGTGTCCGAGTTCCGGGCGCCCTCGAAGGTGAGGGTGAGAGCGGAGGCCGCCGCCCAGGTCACCGCCCAGGTCACCGCCCAGGTCACCGAGGAACCCTCCACTCCGGCCGTCGCTCCGGCGACGCCCGAGGCCGTCTAAGTTCAGGCCCCGGTCTCGGGGCCGCCAGAACCTGAAAACCCATGCAAACTGAAGAGAAGCGGACGAACAAGAAATGACGCAGCAGAAGAAGAGCAGCAAGCCCAAGGCCACTGGAACGTTCAAGGTCGAACTCTATGGAAGCCTCATCGGTTCCACTGAAGGTCAGCAGGCCTGCGTCCGCGGTCTCGGTCTGCGACGGATGCGTCACGTGGTCGAGCGCGAGGACACTCCGGAGAACCGGGGCATGGCCAAAAAGGTCCCGCACCTCGTCCGCTTTGTCTAGTCCGGATCAGAACCGCCAAGAATCAAGGAACTACCCAAGATCATGACCACCCATCGACCGGGCTCAGCGACCACCGGTCTCAGCGATCTCCGGCCCAATCCGGGCTCGACCCGCGTCCGCAAGCGCGTGGGCCGCGGTCCGGGCAGCGGCAGCGGCAAGACATCCGGGCGCGGTGAAAAGGGCCAGAAGAGCCGCAGCGGCTTTTCGCGCAAGCCCGGGTTCGAGGGCGGCCAGATGCCGCTCTTCCGCCGCCTCCCCCGGCGCGGCTTCAACAACATCTTCCGCGTCGAGTACGCGGTTGTGAACCTCCAGCAGCTCGAGCTGTTTCGGGCCGGCTCCACCGTGGGTCCGGACGACTTCGTGGCCAGGGGCTTCATCGGCAAGAACGAAACGGACACGGTGAAGGTCCTGGGCAAGGGCAAGCTGACCAAGGCGCTCACCGTGAAAGCGCATCGATTCTCAGCCTCCGCGAAGGAAGCCATCGAGAAGGCCGGCGGCGCCACGGAGCTGCTCGGCGTGAAAGTCGCGGCCTAGCCTCGGCTCAACCATCAGTGAAACGACCCAACTGAAAAGCAAGATCGAGGCACGATGAACATATTCCAAAGCCTCCGCAACATCTGGGATGTCCCGGATCTGCGACGGCGTGTCCTCTTCACGCTGGCCATGCTGGGCGTCTATCGCCTGGGCTCCCACATTCCGACCCCGGGAATCAACTCGAAGGCGCTGGTCGAGTTCTTCGAACAGAACAAGAGCAACATGTTCGGTCTGGTCGACATGTTCTCCGGCGGCAACCTCCTCAACTTCACGATCTTCGCCCTCGGCATCATGCCGTACATCTCGGCGTCGATCATCCTGCAGCTCCTGACCGTGGTCTGGCCATACCTCGAACGCATCAGCAAGGAGGGCGAACTCGGCCGTCGCAAGATCACCCAGTACACCCGCTACGGCACGGTCATGCTCTCCCTGGTTCAGTCCTTCGGCATCGCCATCTGGCTGGAGCGGACCAGCCTGAGCCAGAACTTCAAGATCGTGGAAACGCCCGGATGGGGCTTCCGCCTTTTCGCCGCCCTCACCATGACCACCGGCACCGCCTTCATCATGTGGCTGGGCGAGCAGATCACGGAGCGCGGTATCGGCAACGGGATGAGCCTTATCATTTTCGCCGGCATCGTGGTCGGCTTCCCGCGAGGCGTCCTCGACACCTATTCGAAGATCCAGCGCGGTGAGTTGTCCCTGATCACCGCCATCCTCCTGTTGGCCATCATGGTTAGCGTGGTGGCTTTCATCGTCTTCGTGGAACGCGGTCAGAGGCGGCTCACCGTGCAGTACGCAAAGCGCGTGGTCGGCAACAAGATGATGGGCGGCGCTTCGACCCATCTCCCCCTGAGGGTCAATACTTCGGGGGTTATCCCGGTCATTTTCGCTTCTTCCATCATCGCCTTCCCCCAGACCATCATTCAGATGGTCGCGCCGACGAATGTGTGGATGCAGTCGCTCTCCGAACAGCTTCGCTGGGGCATGCCCCTGTACAACCTTCTGTACTTCTGCTTCATCATCTTCTTCTGCTACTTCTACACCGCGATCGTCTTCAATCCCGAGGATGTGGCCGAGAACATGCGCAAGGCGGGCGGGTTCATTCCCGGGATCAGGCCGGGCAAGCGCACCGCGGAGTATCTCGACAAGGTCCTGGGTCGCATCACCTTCGGAGGCGCCATCTACCTTGGGGTGATCGCCCTGCTTCCGGAGTTCCTGATCACCGGCTTCAAGGTGGCTCCGCTGCCCCTGGTCGGTCCCTGGCTTGACACCTTCCTGACCAACAACGGCCTGTCCTGGATCACGGAAGGACTGGGTCTGACCTTCCTGTTTGGCGGCACCTCGCTCCTCATCGTGGTTGGGGTGGCCATGGATACCGTGGCCCAGATCGAGGCGCAACTAGTCATGCGCCACTACGACGGCTTTACCGGT
Organism: Acidobacteriota bacterium; assembly: GCA_032127745.1. Lineage (GTDB taxonomy): Bacteria > Acidobacteriota > Vicinamibacteria > Fen-336 > JAGNNV01 > JAGNNV01. The sequence continues at coordinate 55,612 of JAQBHL010000062.1, read as the reverse complement.
CGAGGCCGGAGGATTCGTGGGCGTCGCTGATGCCAAGGCGAAGCGTCCCCTTTGCTTCCTTCTCCTGGGCCCCCCGGGGGCCGGAAAGGGAACTCAGTCGGCGATCATCGCCCGTCGCACGGGAGTGGCCCGGATTTCCACGGGCGAGATGTTGAGGGATGCCATCGCCCGAAAGACGCCTCTGGGAGAGCAGGCGGCTCCACTCATGGACAACGGCTCACTGGTGCCCGATTCGCTCCTCGTGGCTCTGATCGCCGAGCGGGTCACTTATCCGGACTGCACCAACGGCCTTCTTCTCGACGGCTTTCCCCGGACGGTGAACCAGGCCGAGGCCCTGGACCATCTCGTCAAGGATCGCGGGATGGAACTCGTGGTCATGAATTTCGACGTGCCTCGCACCGTGCTCCTTCGCCGCCTGTCCGGGCGAAGGTGGTGCCCCATCTGTCAGGCCACCTACCACCTCGAAACCTCGCCCTCCAAGAAGCCCGGAATCTGCGACGCCTGCGGCTCGGAACTGATCCAGCGCGCCGACGATCGGGAGAACGTCGTGGCCAAGCGCCTCGAGGCCTACGAGGTTCAGACCGTGCCCGTTATCCAGCATTACGAGAAGCGCGGTCCGGTCCACCGGGTCGACGGCTACCGCAACGTCAACGATGTCTTCGCGGAGATCGCGCCGTTCCTGAGCGGAGCCGCACAATGACCACGTTGCGCTCGTTCGCGGAAATGGAGACCATGCACCGGGCGTGCAGCATCGTGGTCGAGACCCTGGCCATTCTGGCCGAGCACACCAAGCCGGGGATCACCACCAAAGATCTCGACCTGATCGCGGTGGAGAATCTCCGGAAGCGCGGGGCGAAGTCCGCGTTCCTTGGCTACCACGGCTTCCCGGCCGCCTTGTGCGCCTCCGTCAATGAAGAAGTGGTCCATGGCATTCCGGGGAAGCGCGTGCTGAACGAGGGCGATATCATCGGCCTCGACTTCGGGGCCATCGTGGACGGCTACTACGGCGACGCCGCGCGAACGGTGGCGGTGGGCCAGGTGAGCCCGGAAGCCCAACGGCTCATGAAGGTGACCGAAGAGTCCCTTCACCGGGCGATTGAGACCGCCTATCCGGGCCGGCGCCTTGGCGACATCGGCCACGCGGTCGAAAGCCACGCGGTTCAGCACGGGTACACCGTCGTTCGGGAGCTTTCCGGCCATGGTATCGGTCGAAAGCTGCACGAGGATCCCCAGGTCCCCAACTACGGCCCGCCGGGGAAGCGCGCGCGCCTGGAGGCGGGAATGTGCCTCGCCATCGAGCCGATGGTCAACGCCGGGCGCGCGGCCACCCGCATGCTCGAGGACAACTGGACCGTGGTGACCGAGGACAAGTCGCTTTCTGCGCACTACGAGCTTACAATTGCGGTGACGGAACACGGTCCGTGGGTGTTGTCCGAGCCTTATCCCTTCGCACACAGCGTGCGACATGCATGAAACCGAAGGGAGAACGCATTGAGATGACAGCCCGGGTCATGGAAGCGTTGCCGTCCTCCCTGTTCAGGGTCGAAACCCTTGGCGAGAGCGGGAAAGTCCGCCAGGCGACCGCTCATTGCGCTGCTTCAGACGCGTTGCGGGTGAGGCCGGGTGACATGGTTATTGTGGAGTTTTCGCCGTTTGATCTTTCGCGCGGGCGCATCGTCAGATGCGTCTTGGGCTGAACGGTCGAGCGAGAGATATATGAAACGGAGTCTCAAGAAGTGAAGGTCCGATCGTCGGTCAAGAAGATCTGCGTCAAGTGCCGGGTTATCAAACGGCAGGGCGTGGTCCGCGTCATTTGCAGCAACACGAAGCACAAGCAGCGGCAGGGGTAGAGAATGGCTCGCATTGCAGGAGTGGACCTCCCTCGAACCAAACGGGTCGAGACAGGTCTCCAGTACATCTATGGCGTCGGTCCCAATCGGGCCGGCAAGATCCTCGCCGAGGTGAAGATCGATCCCAACGTTCGGGTCAAGGATCTCTCCGAAGAGGAAGTGAGCCGAATCGCCAAGGCCATTGAAGCCGCGGGCGCGATTGAAGGCGACCTGCGCAAGCAGGTGTCCCTCGACATCAAGCGTCTGATCGAGATCGGCTCCCATCGCGGGTCACGGCATCGGCGGAATCTCCCGGTTCGCGGGCAGCGAACCAAGACCAATGCCCGAACCCGCAAGGGGCCCCGCAAGGGCGCGCGAGGCAAGAAGTGACGCCGCACCGAACCTTTTAGGACAAGAACAAGCATGGCAGCCTCAACCACCCCCAAAGCCGAACCCGGCAAAAAGAGTCGCAAGGAACGCAAGCACGTGCCTCATGGCACGGTGAGCATCCAGGCCTCCTTCAACAACACCAAGATCACCATCACCGATGCCGCGGGCAACGTGATCGCGTGGTCGAGCTCGGGAAGCATGGGCTTCAAGGGTTCGCGCAAGGGCACGCCGTTTGCGGCCCAGCAGGCTGCGACCACCGCGGCCACCAACGCGAAGGACCACGGCCTCAAGTCCGTGGACGTTCGCATCCAGGGGCCGGGGAGCGGACGCGAGTCGGCCATCCGCGCCTTTACCGCGGCGGGGGTCGAGGTGAAGTCGATCCGCGACATCACCCCCATTCCTCACAATGGCTGTCGGCCGCCCAAGCGGCGCCGCGTCTGATTTTTTCGAAGCTCAAGAACAAGAAAGCGAAGCGGAGAAACAAGTGGCTCGATACATTGGACCCACCGGGAAGCTGTCCCGACGTGAAGGGATCAACCTTTTCCTGAAGGGCCGCCGCGACACGTCCGGCAAGGCGGCCATTGAGAAGCGCAACTATCCCCCGGGCCAGCATGGCCGGAACGCCAAGCCCAAGACCCAGGGTTATGGCCTTCAGTTGCGCGAGAAGCAGAAGGTCAAGCGCATCTATGGCCTTCTGGAGCGGCAGTTTCGCCGCACCTTCGACCGGGCGAACCAGCAGAAGGGCGTGGTGGGCGAAACCCTGCTCATCCTTCTTGAACGCCGTCTCGACAGCGCGGTCTTCCGCATGGGATTTGCCGCCTCCCGGGCTCAGGCCCGCCAGCTCGTGGGACACGGCCATGTGCGCGTGAACGGCAAGAAGGTCGATATCGCTTCTTTCGAGGTCAGCCTGAACGATGAGATTTCGCTCTCGGAGCGCGCGACCCAGCTCAAGTCCGTGGCCGAAGCGATGGAAGACGCCAAGGGCCGCACTGCCCCGCGGTGGATCGAGCTCGACCCCGCCGCCCGCCGGGGCAAGGTGAAGGCTATGCCGTCGCGTGACGACGTGAACTTCCCGATTCAAGAACAGCTCATCGTCGAGCTGTACTCCAAGTAGGCAACCCGCGGGCCCGGGCGCAAGGCGCCCTGCCCGCGTCTTCGCCGGCACATTTTTTCGTCTCACCCCTTTACATCCAGCAACCCCCACCGACTTTCAAGGAACAACAACCACGATGCTTTGGAAAGGCTTTCAGCGCCCCCGCCACCTCGAGATGGACGACGAGGTTTCGAATGACATGTACGGCCGCTTCTTCGCCCAGCCCTTCGAGCGCGGGTTCGGCACCACGGTCGGAAACGCGATGCGTCGCGTTCTGCTCTCCAGCATCGAGGGCGCGGCCATCACCGCCATACGGATCGATGGCGTGCTCCACGAGTTCTCACCCGTCCCCGGCGCCACCGAGGATGCGACCGATCTCATCCTGAACCTCAAGAAGCTCTCCCTTCGCCTGAACGTGGATCATCCGAAGACCATCTACCTCAAAACCTCGGAGGCGGGGGAGATCCGGGCCAAGCACATCACCCCGGATGCCGACGTGGATGTTCTCGACCCCGAGGCCTACATCGCCACCCTCTCCGCGGGCGCCGCGCTCAACATCGAGATGGTGGTGAAGCCGGGTCGCGGCTACGTTCCGGCCGAGAAGAACTTCGATGAAGCGCTGTCCATCGGCTGGATCCCCATCGATTCCGTTCATTCGCCCGTGCGCAAGGTGAACTACTTCGTGGAGGCGGCCCGCGTCGGCCAGGCTACCGACTACGAGAAGCTCACCCTGGAAGTGTGGACCAATGGCGTGACCACGCCGCGGGACGCGGTGGGCCTGGCCGCCCGCCTCATCCGCGAGCACATGCTCCTGTTCCTGAACCTCGCCGAAGCGGCGGAGGCCCTGCCCCAGGCTCCTTCCGAGGCGGTTCCCCTGCCCGTCGGCGATACTGATCGCGAGGCCCTGCGCGAGAAGCTCGGGCGCAAGATCGACGACCTCGAACTGCCGGTTCGAGCCTACAACTGTCTCACCCAGATCAACGTCAAGACCGTGGGCGAGCTGGTCGTGCGCACCGAAAGCGAGTTACTCCGGATCAACAAGTTCGGTCAGAAGTCGTTGAATGAGACCAAGGATCAGCTGCGCAAGTGGGGGCTGTCCCTCGGCATGCGGCTTCAGCCCGACCTGCTCCGGCGCGACTAAATCAGAGACAATGTGCGCGCCCTTCTCGAGGAGAGAAGCCGCGGAGAAGAACGAAGGACCACAAGACCATGAGACATCGAGTCGCCGGACGAAAGCTGGGGCGGACCACCGCCCACCGCATCGCCTTGCTGCGGAATCTCGCCACCGCGCTGCTCCGCGAAGAGCGCATCGAGACCACCCTTCCCAAGGCAAAGGAACTCCGGCCCTTTGCCGAGAAGATCATCACCCTGGCCAAGCGCGAGGGAACGGCGGCGGAGCGCGTTCACGCGCGGCGCCTGGCCGCCCGGGACATCCACGACCCGATCGTGGTGAAGAAGCTGTTCGACGTCATCGGGTCGAGGTTTCAGACCCGGAACGGCGGCTACACCCGGATCGTGAAGCTCGGCCATCGGGCCGGGGACAACGCGGACACCGCTTTCATCGAGCTCGTCGGCTATGAGTACAAGGCCAAGGAAAAGGCGTCCAAGGAGACCCCAAAGGAGGCCGCTCCTGCGGCCAAGTAGGGATTTCCCCTTGCCCTGAAGCCGGGCGGCCCCAGCGGCCGCCCTTCTTTTTTGGGCCGGCAGGGGGCCGGGTTCGTGTCTTTGCCCCCTGGACTCAACTACTTCACCCGTTCGACCCTGGCCGCGGACCGTTCCCCGCCGAACGTGAATGTCGCGACGAGGTTCACTCGATCAATCGTGGTCCGCCGAAAGAGCCAGGTTTCCACCGCCTGCGAGGCGGTGTCCTTCAGCATGTCGGGGCCCTCCGCCGAATGGACCGTGACTCTCCCGGCCAGATCCACGGAGAAGCGAACGACCACCTCGCCGGTGATGTTTCCCAGTCGCGCCAGCGGTGGCCAGACGGGTCGGCGGCCTCTCACCAGGTCCGGAATGTTGTCGTCCAGGGTGACATCGGTGATGGCGGACACCCCCGTCTCCTGGGCCGGCGGCTCCGGCCGGGCGGGAAGGACCTCGGTCTCCACCGCCGGGGACAGCGCCTCGGGCGTCTCGGGTGCGGTCGAGAGCGCCGGCATTTTCATGTGTTCGGTCGGGGCGGGGGGAGCGGTCGGAACCGTGGATGCGGGGTTGAGCGGCGGGGCGCTGTCCACCGCGGCCGGGGCGAGGGACTCCTCTGAAGGCGCGCCGCTCCTGAGATCGAAGGCACTCAGAATCAGCAGGGGTTGTGGGCCGGGAGTCCATTCCGCACGGATGGTGAAGGACGGCGTGTCAATGGTGGACACCACGAACCGCCAGGACTTCACCGCACGCAACAAGGCCTCGCTGACCACCGAGTTGCCATCGACCACCGCGGCCTCGCTGACCTCGCCCTGCGAACCAAGCGTGACCGCGACGGAGGCGGTCTCCGGAGTGGTCAGGCTGGTGGGGATTGGAGGGGCGCCTCCGCTCTTGAGTTCGGGAACCCCGACCTCCCGCTGCAGATCGGGCAGCTTCAGAGAAAAAGTGATCGACTGGGACAGGATGACCTTGACCGGGTGGCCGGCCAGCTTGGTGACCTCATACTCCCAGAGTTTGACCGCGCGGATGGCCGCTTCGTCCAGCCCCGGGATGGAGCGGGTCACTCGCGCGTCCAGAACCCGGCCGTCTTCTCCGATGGTGATGCCGAGGATCACGATCCCGCGGATCCCCTGGGCCGCCGCCTCCGCCGGATACTGGGGCGCCACGTATTTCTTCCTCGCCGGCACGGGAACGTCCTGACCGGCCAGCTTGGCGTCTCTCATCCCCGGGTCCGCGGTCGGAGGCGGCGCGTCCTGAGCCGGGCTCCACGAAGGAGCCAATAGAGAAAGGAGGGCCGCGGCGGCGGTCGCCCTCTGCATCCTGACCATCCGCCTGGACTGTTTCAACCTCATTCTTACGACTCCTCTTCCTTGTGATGGGCCCCGGGCCGATGCGCCCGAATCTCGGCCGCCACCTTCTCGAGAAGATGTCCCGGCACCTCATCGTAACGGATGAGTTCCATATGAAAGGAACCGCGTCCGCCCGTGAGGGAGGTGAGGTCCTGATCGAAGGTTCCCAGTTCGGCGAGCGGTACCTCGGCCCGGATCTTCTGGGCGTCCCGATAGGGCTCCATGCCCTGGGGCCTTCCGCGCCGGCTCGACAGATCGCCCATCACCGCGCCCGCGAACTCCTCCGGCATGATCACTTCGACCGACATCATCGGTTCGAGCAGGGTCGGACGGCACTTCGCCACCGCGTCCTTGAAGGCGAGAGATCCCGCGATCTTGAAGGCCATTTCGGAGGAATCCACGTCGTGATACTGTCCGTCGGTAACCTCGACCTCGAAGTCCACCATGGGACATCCGGCCACGACCCCCCGCTTCCGGCTCTCCTGGATGCCCTTCTCGATCGCGGGCAGGAAATTCCTGGGTATCGACCCGCCGAATGTGCCGTTGATGAACTTGAAGTCCTCGCCCCGGGCAAGAGGCCGCATGGTGATCTTGCAGTCGCCGAACTGCCCGTGGCCGCCGGTCTGCTTCTTGTGCCGGCCGTGGCCGTCCGCCGACGCCTTGATGGTCTCGCGGTAGGGAATGGTGGGCCGCCGCAGGTTGACCTCCACCTTGTAGCGCTTGGCGAGCTTGGACACCACGGTTTCGATGTGCAGCTGCCCCAGTCCGCGCAGCAGCAACTCGTGCGTTTCCGTCGCGTGTTCGAGCTTCAGGACCGGGTCTTCCTCCATCAGCCGATGCATGGCCACTCCGATCTTGTCGTCATCGCCCCTGGTCTTGGGCTCGATCGCGAACGTGGTCAGGGTCTCCGGCCACTCGAACACCGGGAAGGCGATTGGATGCGCCTTGTCGGAAAGGGTGTCTCCGGTGTGCGCCTCCTTGAGCTTGGCGATCACTCCGATGTCTCCGGCGATCAGCTCGGTGGTGAGGTCGAGCGTCTTTCCGACCACGTGAGACAGCGCTCCCACCCGCTCCTGGACATCGCGGCCCAGGATGGTGATGTTGAGGTCGTGGTTGAACCGGCCCGAGATCACGCGCACGAAGGACAGCCGGCCCGCGTGGGGATCGGAGATGGTCTTGAATACGATCGCCGATGCCGGGGCGTCCTTCGAGCAGGCCCGGCTCTCCTCGCCTCCGGGACCCTGACCGGCAAGCGCCGGTCGCTCCGAGGGGTTCGGGAGATAGGCGACGATGGCGTCCAGAAGTTGGGCCGCTCCGATGTTCTGGAGCGAGGAGAATGGAACCACGGGAAAGATCTGGCCCAGATGACACGCCTTCTTGAGGCCCTGGGCCAGGGACTTCGGAGCCAGAGTTCCCTGGTCGAAGAACTCCGCCATCAGCGCTTCGTCCGTCTCCGCCACCTGCTCAACCAGTTCCTGCCGAAAGCGGGCGGTCGCCTCCTCCAGCTCTTTCTCCATCTTGTGCTCTTTGAAGGCCCCGCTCTCATCCTCCTCGAACTTGAAGGCCTTCGATGTGACCAGATCAACCACCCCCTTGAAGGCGCTCGCCTCTCCCAGAGGGAATGAGATCGGCATCACCGCGCGCCCGAAAGCCTGCCGCAGGGCCTCGATGCTGTGGCCGTACGAGGCGTTCTCTCGATCCATCCGGTTGACCACGAACAGACGCGGGAGATTCGCGTCCTCGGCCGCGTGAAAGAGCCGATGGGTCTGCACCTCCGGCCCCGAGACCGCGTCCACCACCTCGATGGCCGCGTCGGCCGCTCGCAGAGCGGACAGAGCCTCTCCGACGAAATTGGCGTACCCGGGGGTATCGATGAGGTTGATCCGGGTGTCCGACCAGTCTCCGCTCGCCACCGAAGTCTGAATCGAGATCTTGCGCTCGATCTCCTCCGCGTCGAAGTCGGTGGCGGCGGTTCCATCGCTCACCCGACCCAGTCGGGGGGTCACTCCCATGGCGTGAAGCGCGGTCGCGACCAGCGACGTCTTCCCGCATCCTCCATGGCCCACGAAGGCCACGTTCCGGATCTGCGCGCTCTCGAAAGTCTTCATAACACCTCCATTTGGGCCGGTCTCGGACCGGGCCAGAGAACTTGCGACGATAGCGGTCTGGTCAACCGAGGACATCTTAGCGAAGCGGTCAAGGAGATGGCGCGGATGCAAACGGCGTGGCCGCCCCTCACCCCCGGCGGCGATTGGGGCACTAAGATTGCGCCTTCATGTGGTTCTCCGAGAAGGCGCTCGTCTTTGTGGATACACGCAGCGCCGCGGTGGCGGTCTACCAGGAGACGTTCAGGGGCCCAAGGCTCCTGCGCTTCGCTTCCGAGCGGTTTGGCTCGCAAGCGAACCAGGCCGCGCTGCTCCAGGATGTGCTGGCCGACTCGAAGGGCGCGGTCTCGCGCCTGGCCCGCGACCTCAGGGCGCCCGGCACGGATGCCACCCTGCTCCTGCCCCTGGGCGCCGCGTACCCGTCGATCATCGGCCGGGCCGGGCTCCATAAGGCTCAGGAGGTGGAGGTGGACGAGGCCGAGGCGGTGCGTTTCCGACTCGCGCCGCTCCTCCCCTTCCCGGTGTCGCAGGCTGAGGTTCGAACCGAGGCTTCCGCTTCGATTGGAGTTGGCGTGGTGCTGGGCCAGGCCATCCTCAAGACCTTGATCGTGGAGAGCGAAAAGGTGATGGTCTCGCTCGGCTTCAAGCGGCCTCGGGTCACTTCCGCGCTGTCCGCCGCCTTTCGCGGCCTGCCCGCGCGCTCCCGCACCGTCGACCTCATCTTCGGCGACTCCGCCTGCGCGATCGCGGTTCGCAACCAGCGCGGTACGGTGGAGGCCATTCACCTTCGGCTCCTGCTGGAGGGAGACGATCGGGCCCAACGCGCCTTGGACGAGGCCATGAGAGCGACTTCCGAGCCCGCGGAGATCCGCGCTCTGGGGGAGGAGGTCGAGGCTCTCCGGAGCCGGGCCCCGGACGCCGTGATTCATCCGGCATTCGAGGAGCCCACACCGCCGCTCGGCGCCGATCCTCAGCAGTTTCCGTTCCTGGCCGTCTTCCACGAGAGGACGGCTCGGTGAGTCTTCGACTTCCGGAGTTCGGCTCGCGCGGAAGCGCCGATCCAGGCGCTGCGTTCTGGCGCGTGATCCGCACCCTCGGCTTCGTGGTTCTTGCCTATACCCTCGCCCTGGCCGCGATCGAGTGGCGCGAGAGCTACTCTGACCACCTGGCTCTGGACCGGGCCAGGGCCGCGGTGGCGGAGGCCTCGAGATCCGCCGACCTGACCCGGCAGATCCTGCAGAGGAACGCCGGCCTTCTGGTCGCTACGGCGAGCGTCGAGTCGTCGCCCGACCATCTCCTGAGCGATTTCAATGAGCTCCTGCCCGCGGGGGTCTCCCTCGCCGGCTTCAAGGTCGACTATCTGCCCGAGGTGGCCGCGCGGGTTGAATTCACGGTGGTGGCCCGCACCCCCAGCGCGTACGATCGCTTCCTGAGCGAACTCTCCAGATCACCGGCTTTCTCGGAGATCAGACCCGGATCCGAGAGCCGGCCGGGGATGGTGAAAGCCGTCGTGGTCGCCACCCATCGTCCGCACGGTGGCGCTCGATGACCGGACACCTTCGGCCTCGCTTCTGGGCTCCCGTGCTGCCCTGGCTGGGCGCTGCCGTTGTCTGGTTCGCGCTGATCGCACCCATGCGAGCGGATCAGGAGAGCCGCCTGGCCCGGCAGGGGCGAGTCCGTCGCGATCGTCTGGGCGCGGAGCAGGCCCTCTCGGAGACCCAGTCCCTGCGGGCGCGCGTGGCCCGGGCCCTTGATTCGGCCTGCCTGGTGACGTCCGATCCGGCCGCCCTTCGCCAGCGAAGCGTGGCGGCCACGGCCGGACTGGCCCTGTCTCCCTTCGTGCTTTCGGTGACCGGGGGCGGGGCGGGGGGGGCCACGGTCGAGGCCGCGGGAACGTACGGGGTCGTGACGGAACTTCTGCGCCGGCTGAATGATCCCGGCCGCGGGGCATTTCTCCGCTCCGCGTCCCTACGGAACAACGGCGGGAGATGGAGCCTTTCGGCCAGCACCGGCGCTCTGGATACGTTTCCTGGCCTCATCCTGCCCTCTCCTCGGCCCTGCGCCGATGCGCCGGATCCCGAAGCTCCCGATGAGGTCGGTGCGAACCCGGCGGCTCGTCCCCCCCGGCCCGGACCTGCGGCGGGTCGGTCTGTTCCCACCCTCGCCGCGGAACCGAGACCCACCGTCTCCGAAGTCGCGCCCGCCCTCGCGCCGCCGTTCACTCTCGTGGCGTTTCTGACCGCCCCTGGGAAGAGCCGGGTGTCGGTGGCGGTGCGAGGCGAGGTGCGGGTCCTCTCCGTGGGGGACCAGGTGGAGGAATGGACCTGCGTTTCGATCGATCGCGATGAAGGGGCGATATTTCGGTCTGAATCCGGAGAGCGCCTGCTTCTCAAGGCGGGGCCGTAGAGCCGTCTCCCGAACATCCACGCCGTCCACATCCACGCCGTCCACATTGACCCCAGCCTGCCCGGCGTGTAGCGTTCCTTTTACGACGCGGCGTCGGCGATCCGCCTCACGAGTCAGGAGCACGGCGCCCCGTCCTTGAAGCGAGGCGCCACTTGGAAACAAAAGAGCGATACGACCGGTTTGTCCTTCAGTTCGAAGACGCTCGAACCAGCGCGGGCTCGTTGTTCCGCGCCGTCCAGATCGGGGCCTCCGGATACGAGAGGCACGTCCAGCTCTTCCGCTCGGAGCCCCTGACCCCGGAAGGGGCTCAGGCTGTCGCCAGCGGGCTGAACGGCGGTCTCGCGGTTCATCACGCGCAGGTGGCTCGGGGCTTCGAGGCCGGCCGGATCGACAAGACGGCCTTCGCGTCCTTCGAGTTGTTCGAGGGTCGATCGGTCGGGGCCCTTATGGCACGCTCGCAGGCGGAGCGCCACCCCGTCGCCGCTGATCACGCCCTCCTGATCGTCAGCAAGGCCGCCGCCGCGCTGGAGGCCGCCCAGGCCAGGAAGATGATCCACGGTTTCCTCGTTCCCGAGTTCATCCATGTTTCGCACGATGGCGAGGTCAGTGTTCGCGCTTTCGGCCTTCCGCCCCGGCTCCTGCGAGAGGCGAACCGCGTGGGGGCCCGAGAGGCCCGGTACCTCGCCCCCGAACTGGACGCGGCCGCGCCCCTGGATATCCGAGCCGACATTTTCAGTCTGGGCTCTCAGCTCTTCGAGATGCTCACCGGATCGGCCCTGCCGCGCACGGAGACCACGGCGAGGAGCATCGAGGCGGCCCGGGTTCACTCTCCCGGCGCCGATGGAACGCCCATCCCCAGGCCTTTGGCCGCGCTGCTCGTTCAGGCCCTGGCCGAGGATCCGCTCCGGCGGCACAAGGACGCCGCCGCCTTCAAGAAAGCGGTGGATACGCTGCTCTTCTCCGGGGACTATTCGCCAACCACGTTCAATCTGGCGTTCTTCATGCACACGCTCTTCCGCGACGAGGGCGATGCGGATGCGGCCGCCATCAAGGCCGAGCGACTCGCCAACTACCGGCCCTTTCTCAGTGCTCCGGCCGCAGTCCTCACCCCTTCATCGGTGTTGTCCGCCTCGGGTCTTCCGCACCCCGCCCCCGCATCCGCCCAACCCCGGCCGCTCGATGCCGGGTCAGAGACGATGGCGCTCGAGGTCATAAGGCCCGACCCGGTCCGGCACGATTCCGGACGGATTCCCCGACCCGTCCCGGCCGGCCGGCCACCCGGCGAGGAGATTTTTCAGTCGGTGCTGGCCGAGAAGAAGAGCCTTCCGGTCGTGCCGGTGGTTCTCGGAGTGGTGGTCCTGGTCGCGGCCGCCGCCTATCTGCTGCCCCGGTCGGGCTCTCTTCCTGCCGCCCCTCCTGCCGCTCCGACCATGAACCCGACGGAGACCGCCGCTCTCGCTCGGGTGCGTGAACTCGAATCGCGCCTCGCCGCTATCGAGGCCGAGAAGGCGGTCGCCGAACAGCAGGCTGCCGAGGAGGCCAGGAAGGCGGTCGAGGCGCGGGCCCGCGCTCGGGGCCGGGCCGTCGATCCGGTCGAGCTGCAGAGGGCGCAGGATGAGGCGCGCCTCAAGGCGCAGGCTGATCAGGAAGCGCGTCTGCAGGCCGAGCGGCAAAAGATCGACGAGGAGCGGCGCCTGGCCGCCGCGGCCGTGGCTGCGGAGGCGGCGAAAGCGGCGGTTCCATCGCCCACGGACCGTCCCTCGCCTTCAGCCACGGTGGTTCCATCTCCCGCGGCCGTCTCGACGGCCGCCCCGACTCCGGCTCCCACCCCCTCTCCGGCGACGGCAGCTCCGACCGCCGCCCAGAGCGGTCCGCTTCTTCTCGATCTCGGCGATCCGGGCGTGGTCGCGCCGCAACTCGTCTCCGCGCCCCGCATCGAGTATCCCCCGGTCGCGCGTGCGCAGCGGATTACCGGGACCGTGCTCGTTTCGGCCCTGATCGACGAGCAGGGGAACGTGGTGGAAACAAAGCTCATCCGGGGCGTCTCCACCAGCGCCGGCCTGAACGTGGCCGCAATGGAGAACGTCAAGAAACGAAAATACAAGCCCGCCACTCTGAACGGCAAGCCGGGCCGGGTCTGGGTCGCCATCCATATCGAATTCAAGCTCTAAGCTTGCCTCCGCCGAGGCGCGTCGCTCCGGCCCCGCCCACCCCGAGGATTCATGATCACCACTACGCTCGCCGTCCTGACTCTCCTGCAGGGAGCACCTCCCGCCGCGACCATGAAGGCGCCGACGCCTTCCGCGATCGATCCTTTTCTGGTCCGGGCCCGGACCATCCTCAAAGTCTCGCCCCTGATCGACGGGCACAACGACGTGCCCTGGGCCATTCGGATCTGGAAAGAGAAGCCCCACGATGTGGAGGGCTACGACCTTCGCAAGAGTGCTCCGTCCTCGGGCCAGACGGATCTCCCGCGGATGGCCAAGGGGATGGTGGGGGGCCAGTTCTGGTCCGTCTATATCCCGGGTGAGGAGGAGACGAGGAAACTGGGATATGCGAGGGTGCAGCTCGAGCAGATCGATATCGCGCGGAGGGTGATCCAGAAGTATCCCGACCGTCTCGAACTGGCTCTGAACGCGGCCCAGGTCATGCCGATCTTCCGCCGGGGCAAGGTGGCTTCGATGCTGGGGATGGAGGGCGGCCACGCCATCGAGAACTCGCTGGGCGCCCTGCGCGCGTTCTATGCCCTGGGAGCCCGGTACATGACTCTTACCCACAACGTCACTCTCGACTGGGCGGACGCTGCCGCGGATGCGCCGGCTCACGGGGGGCTTACGAAGTTCGGCGAAGAAGTGGTGCGGGAGATGAATCGCCTCGGCATGATGGTCGATTTGTCTCACACCTCGCCGGACACCATGGCGGACGCCATCCGGGTGAGCGCCTCACCGGTCATCTTTTCCCACAGCTCCGCGCGCGCCCTGTGCGATGTTCCGAGAAACGTTCCGGACACGATTCTGCGCCAGATCTCGTCCAACGGAGGCGTGGTCATGGTCACCTTCGTTCCGAGCTTCATCTCCCAGGAGATCGCGACCAGGGACCGCGAGCGTCGCGACGCTCTGCAGGCCAGGCTCGAAGGCGTCACCGATGACGCCCTGAAGAAGCGGATCACCGACGAGGTGACCGCCCGGTTCAAGACCGGGAATGCCACCCTGGCCCAGGTTGCCGATCACATCGAGCACATCCGCCGGATCGCGGGGAGCGACCACGTGGGCCTCGGGGGCGACTACGACGGCACCGACCTGCTGCCCGACGGACTGGAGGATGTCTCCCGGTACCCGGAATTGATCGCGGAACTTCTCCGGCGAGGCTGGACCGATGCCGAGGCCAGCAAACTCGCGGGTGGAAATATCCTGCGCGTGTGGGCGGCCAACGAGGAGGTGGCGGCCCGCCTCCGGAGCGAGCGCCCACCGTCCCGGGCCAGGATCGAAGACCTGGATGGAGCGGGGAAGTAGGCCCCGGGGAGGAGCCGCTCTCTCCTGATCGACGCCAAGCAACTAAGATTCCATCACTACCATGAGCCGGGAACGCGCTGAGACCTTTGCCGACCGTCTGCCCCCTGTGGTGCCGAAGGTCGAGGAGGACATCGAAGGACTGTCCGACGACCTCGTGGAGATCCTGTATCCGGGTCGTCGTCTCAAACCCTTCGCCCTCTCGGTGGTGTTCGACGATTCCGAGGATGATGCGGTGGTGGAGGCGAAGCGCCTCTCCTCCCAGGCCGCGGGGTTTCGCACCTTCAAGGAGGGGTCGATCACGAGGCACCGGGCCGACTTCCAGAGCGAACAAGCGTCCCTGCTGCGTGTGGTGGCCACTCTGGTCGGCGCGCGTCCGGGAAGCGAGATTCTGGTCGCGGGCCGGAAGGCGCCGTACGGCCACGAGTTGTGGCTGCCCCTGATGTCCTTCTTCGTGACCGCGCCATGAGGGCGAGGCCGCAATCCGACGGGAAAGCGCGCCCGTGACCGCGCTCGAGGAGGATCTGGCCAGGATCGAGGAGGGGATCTTCAAGCTTCAGAAGGAATGGGAGCGATTCTTCTCCGGACAGGAGCGCAAGGCGCCCTTCGAGGCCAAGCAACGGCTCGAGCGACTGGTGCGGCGCTACGTGGGCATCGAGATCAGGAACAATGTGGAGCGCTTTCGTTTCCAATCGCTGACCGCGAAGTACAACACCCTCTCGGATCTGTGGAACCGGAAGCTCCGAGCCATCGAGGAGGGACGGCCCCTGTCCTCGTCACAGTTGAAACTGGTCCGGGAGGTGACGGGGGAGCCGCTGGCCGCGAAAGCGGTTCCGCCGTCGCCGGGCGCCGGCCGGGAAGGGGTCCGGCTCAGCACGCTGCGTGACGACGACGAAGGGGTTCGGGGTCTTTATGAGCAGTTTCGAACCGCCCGCGCCGCGGTGGGCGAGTCGGAGGTGAAATTCGAGTCCTTCAAGAAGCTCATCAGCCAGCAGCGGGCTCGCCTCCTCGAGGAGAGGGACGCGGTGGCGGTGGACTTCCGGATCTCCCTGCAGGACGGAAAAGTGGCGCTGAAGGCGAAGCCCGTTCGGATCGACTGATCGCTTGAGCAGACCCCGCTTCATGGTCCTGGCGCTCGGCGCCTTGTTTCTTGGCTCCTCGCGGGTCGAGGCCTGGCCGGGAGACCTGTCTCAGCGCATCGCCCGGGATGCGCTGAAACTCGTGCCCCGGTCGCTGGCCGAGGCGTTTCTGGCCCACGAGGCGGAGATCTTCGCCGACGCGCGCGCCTCCAGAATGCCCGCGCTGACCCTCGTCTACCAGGACCTCCCCCAAGGCCGGCTGGCCGATGCCACCCGGCAGGCCATCACCCGGGAAGTGACGGAGCGGGCGCAGGCCCTGCAAGGCCAGGATTTCAGAGGTGCCCTGATCGCACTGGGCGCCGCCTACCGGCTGGCCGTGGACCTCGCCGATCCAGGGGTGGGGTCCGGGCTCGGCACGGACGGGTCCGCGAGAGCGATCCGGCGGGAGTTCTACAGCTTCGTCATCGCGAATCGGGAGAAGATGCCGCTGGTAGTGGAACCGGGTTCGATGGATGTCGGGCTCGAAGCCATCCCCGGCTTCCTCGCCGGGGTGGCGGCGAAGACGCCCGCTCAGGCCGCGCTCCTTCGTCGCGAGGGACAGAAGGACGGCCGCATCCTCCCTTACGCGGACCTGGATTTCCGGAGCCCGGTGTTCGCGGTGGCCTCCACCGCATATTCTCGGTCCGTCAGCGCCGTGGCCGCGGTGTGGATCGCCATCTGGCGCAGCGCGGGCGGCGACATGACGAGACAGAAGACGCCGTGGACGATCCACCCGAGACCCGAAGAGTCGAGCGAGGAGAGGTGACCTGATGAGAGAAACGAAGCGTGCTCTGATCTCCGTCTTTCGCAAGGAAGGAGTGGTGGAACTCGCTCGCGGCCTCGTCGCGCTTGGGTTCGAAATCCTCTCCACCGGCGGAACCGCGGCGTCGTTGGCCGAGGCCCTCGTCCCCGTGACCTCGGTCTCGGACGTTACCGGCTTTCCGGAGATCCTCGGGGGGCGGGTGAAGACCCTCCATCCGAAGGTCTTCGGCGGGATCCTGGCCCGGCGCAATGAAGAACATCTCGCGGATCTCACCACCGCCGGCATTGGCCCGATCGATGTTGTGGTGGTGAATCTGTATCCCTTCGAGGACAAGGTTTCGAAGGGCGCCTCCTTTGATGAGGCGCTCGAGAATATCGATATCGGCGGCCCCGCCATGGTGAGGGCGGCGGCGAAGAACTTCCACTCGGTGGCGGTGGTGGTGGACGTGGCGGATTATGGCCTCCTTCTTGAACAGCTGGCCAAACCCGCGGGCCTCGATCGGGCCACCCGCCTCTACCTGGCCCAGAAGGCTTTCCGCCACACCGCCCGCTACGAAAACGCCATCGCCCAGTACCTCTCGGAGATGGAGGCTTCCGCCGACTCCTACGCGAAAGAGCAGAGTGACAGCGTCTTCCCCTATCGGCTCAACCAGAGCTTCGAGAAGGTCCAGGATCTGCGCTACGGGGAGAATCCACACCAGCGCGCCGCCTTCTATTCGGACCTGGGCTCCACCATGTATTCGGTGGCCGCCGCCCGCGTCCTCCAGGGCAAGGAACTTTCCTTCAACAACATCCTTGATCTCGACGCCGCCTGGCGTCTGGTCACCGACATCGGCGGCACCGCCTGCGCCATCATCAAGCACACCAACCCCTGCGGGGTGGGGCGCGGGACCTCACTGGAGCAAGCCTTCGCGCGCGCCTGGGACGGCGATCCGACCTCGGCCTTCGGCGGCATCATCGCGCTCAGCGAGCGCTGCGACGCCGCGGTGGCCACGAAGATCGCCGGCTCTTTCTTCGAGGCGGTGATCGCTCCCGGCTTCAGCGCCGAGGCCAAGGCGGCTCTGCTTGGGAAGAAGAACCTCCGCGTTCTCGACATGGATGTCACCTCCATTCACAAGGTAACCGGTTTCGATCAGAAGCGGGTGATGGGCGGCATCCTGGCCCAGGAGTGGGACAGGGCCCGGTTCGATCGCGACGGCTGCGATCCGGTGGGCAAGCGCAAGCCCAGGCCGGAGGAGTGGGAGGCCCTCGGCTTCGCCTGGAATGTGGCGAAGCATGTCAAGTCGAACGCCATCGTCTTTGCCACCGCGGATCAGAGCGTGGGCATCGGGGCCGGGCAGATGAGCCGGATCGATGCGGTGAAGCTGGCGATCCAGAAGTCTCAGCGCCCCCTGGTCGGGACGGTGGTGGCTTCGGACGGTTTCTTCCCCTTCCGTGACAACGTGGACGTCATCGCGGCGACCGGCGCCACCGCCATCATCCAGCCCGGCGGTTCGGTGAAGGATGAGGAAGTGGTGAAAGCGGCCGACGCGCTCGGACTCGCCATGGTGTTCACGGGGAAGCGGCACTTCAAGCACTGAGGGCTCTTCCGCGCCCGGCCCAAGGTCTCCACCTGTTTTCGTGTTTCTCCCCGACTAGACCACGGCCGGATCCTCGGGCGAGCCCGTCCACTTGGTCATGTTCTCGGCTCCGTCCTCCGTGATGAAGATGACGTCCTCGTGCCGGACTCCGATCTCGCCATAGATATAGATCCCCGGCTCATCGGAGAAGCACATCCCGGGCTGAAGCTTCGTGGTGTTACCGCGGACGAAGTACGTCCACTCATGCCCGTCCATGCCGATGCCGTGGCCGACGCGATGGCCGAACATTTCGTAGTCCTTGCCGAAACCGGCGTCGGTCACCACCTTGCGGGCGGCGGCATCCACGGCCTGGCATTCGACTCCTGGCCTGGCCGCATTGAAAGCCGCCTCCTGAGCCTTGCGGACGGTGTCCCAGATCAGGCGCTGGCGGTCGGTCGGCTTCGCTCCGAAGATGCCGGTGCGGGTGATGTCGCTCGAGTAGCCGTGCAGTCGTCCGCCGCCGTCGAGCAGGACGGCATCGCCGGCCTTGAGCGGCTGGGGCGTGGTGGTGCCATGGGGAAAGGCGGCGTCCTTTCCGAAGAGCACCAGCGATCCCCCGCCTATCCCGAGCCTTCGGTGGGCCGCTTCGGAAAGATCGCCGACCTGCTCCTGGGTCATGCCCGCCTTCAAGGACGCGAACACCGCGCGATGGGCGGCCATCGTGATTTCACCGGCGCGTCGCATGAGCGCGATCTCGTGCGCGTCCTTGATCATCCGGCAGCCCGCGGTGACCGGAGTCCCGTTGACGATCCGGGTGGCCGGAGCGGCCTGCGCGATCGCGTCGGCGAAGGTGAAGGGCATGGTTTCCTCGATGCCGATCTTCCCGGTGGTGACTCCCCGGTCCTTGAGGATCGCGGCCACGAGGGCCGAGGGCGATTCATGTTCCTCCCAGGCCCGGACATCTTTGCCGAACTGCACCTGCTCGAGGGCGCGGGCCTTCTCGAAGGCCGGGGTCACCCAGGCCGGGTCGCCCTCGCGGGTGAGGATGCATCCGAAGAAGCGCTCGGAGAGTCCCCATCGCGCCCCGGTGAAGTAGTTGAGCGACGTGCCGGATGCCATCACGAGGGCCTGCATCCCGGTGTCGGCCAGGAGCTTCTGCGCCCTGGCGATTCGGGCCTTGCGCTCGTCTAACGAAATCGGAACCACGCCCGCGGTCATGGGCTTGAGCGCGGCGATGGGGGCCGGGAGGGCCTCATCCCTGGATTGTGCGTTCGCGGTGGAGGCCGAGGCTCCCGCCATGCCCGCGCCCAGGGCCGCGGCGCCGGAGGTCTTGAAAAAGTCGCGACGGTTGTGCGAGAGGACGCTCATTAGGGTTTCTCCTTGGTGAGACGAGGGTGTGATTCGATGAGGGCGCTTGGTTCGCGAGCGACGGATACGAGGATCAGGGGGCGCTCAGAAACGCCGACATGAAGCGATAGAAGTTCCAGGTGTCGACTTTGGACGAGATTTCGAACGTCGCATGCATGGACAGAAGGGGCACCCCCATGTCGATGACCTCCATGTCCCATTCCGACAAGAACTGGCCGATGGTGCCGCCGCCGCCCACCCCCTGCTTCTGGGTCTGGGTCTGCCAGGGGATCGACGCGCGATCGAGGATGCCCCGGATCTTCGCGATGAACTCCGAGTTCCCGTCGAAACCGCGCCCATAGCGCTTGATGGCCGGCCCGTAGCCCATCTTCGCGGCGTTGGTGACTTCACTGGTGGAGCTGAAAAGCGGATTCACGCCGTCGTTCGTGTCCGCCGAGATGACTTCGGAGGCTCGCAAGGCGAGGCGCAGGTCGAGGTCGGTGTAGTCCTTGCCCTTCTGGGCGGCGAGGAGCCGGCCCACCGAGTTGTTGAAGAACTCAGATCTGGCCCCGGTGTTGTTCACCGAACCCGCCTCTTCATGGTTGGTGAGATAGGAGATCGCCGTCTTCTTTGGCGTGCCCATGAGGTCCATCACCGCGCGCACCGCGCAGTAGGACGACAACCGGTCGTCCTGACCGTACCCGCCGGTGAGGCCGCGATCGATGCCGACATCGGCGGGCGTGCGGGCCGGAACCAGATGCAGTTCGCCGGACACGAAGTCCTCTTCCTTGATGCCGTACCGCGCGCTCATCTCCTTCATGACCGTGGCCACCAGGGAACCGTCGGTCGGAATGCTGGCCGCCACCGGATCAAGCTCTTCCGCCTCCAGCACATTCTGGTACGTCCGGGTGCGGAGAGGGGTATCCGAATGGGGGGCGTTGTCGGGGATCACGAAGACCGGGTCGGACTCTTCAAGGCCGATGGAGACGTCGATCGTTCTTCCGTCGGTGGTATCCACCCGCCCGATCAGAGCCATCGGCTCGTTCGCGTATTGATAGCTCTTGATGCCGCCGTAGGGGACGGTATTGAACATGGCCAGGGCGCCCGCGATGTAGATCGGTCGCGCCTTCAGGTCGAGATGGGAGGAGTCGTGGTGGGTGGCCACCACTCGAAGCCCTGAGGCCATGGGCTCAGAGCCCACCACCACCAGCATGACCGCGCGGTCGCGACCATTGACCATGAGCTTCGCCCCGGGCTTGACCTGCGACGGGGCCGTGAACTCCACGAAACCCGCGGCCCCCGCCTGCTTCATCACCTCCTTGGTGGAGAAGTAGGCGCTGCGCGCGGTCTTCAGATAGGCCTTGTACCCGGTGTTGAAGGAGAAGACCTCTTTGCGCTGTTCAGCGGTGACGAGATCCCATCCGCTCTTCTTGCCATCCCAGACCGTCTTGAGAGCTGCGGCGGGTGCGGCGTCCTGGGCGAAGGCGGCAGGGGCGGTCAGGAAGGCGGCCAGGGTGAGAGCAGAGGGCAATCGCATGAGAACTCCAGAAAAGGGGTGACGGGCCGGTGGGAGCCCGAGTCTATTTGGCTTCGCCCGAGGATAGGAGGTACGAAGCGGAGAACTTGTCAAACCCCGTGATGAGAAGACCCCGCGTGAACGCCGCCCTCATCTCCGTCCCGACTCTTTGCTGTTCGGTCCGCGCCTGCTGAGGATCGCGCTGGACCAGTTCGTTCCACGAGGCGGGGATAGGAATGCGTGCCTCGGCTCCGACTCGCGCTACCCGCTCGCCGCGAGCCAGGGCGACCACGCGGGGCGACTCCAGTTCCCAGGAGGCGAGCAGGCGGTCGGTGGGCAGACCGTGGTGGAGGGCGGAAGTGGTGACGCCATAGAAATCGCTGAGATATTTACGCGAGGTCGCGCCCAGGAGTTCGAGATTGAGATGCGCGTTACCCGCCTGCATCGGATCGAACGTCCAGGTGATGCGCTGGAGGCCGCGTTGGAGCGCGTGGTCGCGCTGGGCCCACTTGAGGGCCTGGCCCAGGCCGGTTCCGCGGAATTGCGGCCGCACCGCCAGCATGTCGGAGTGCCAGAAGTTCTCGCCGTTCACCCAGGCGGACAGCGCGTAGGCGAAGCCGCCGATCGCCCCCTCGTTGGTTTCGCCGACCAACACCGATCCGCCCGCGTGTTGAACGGCCTTGAGCTGGATGCGGCCGACGATCTCGAGGTCATCTATGTTCCAGACCTCGCGCTGGATGAGGCAGGCCTCATCGAGGTCTTCGTGGGAGGTGGCTTCGCGAATGCGCATGAGGTTCGAGGAGAGCTTGGCGCCCTCAGCGAACTCTAGCTGGAACGCGGCTTCTGGCAAGATCCATCCTGGATGAAACGGCTTTCGGCTCTTTGGCGCGGGGATGCGGGAGGAAGGGAGGTCTTAGACCTCGCCCTGCCCCTCATTCTCTCGATGATGTCGGTCACGTTGCAGCACTTCGTCGACCGCATCTTTCTGACCTGGTGGTCGACCGAGGCGGTGGCGGGGGTCACCACCGCGGGCTTCGCCATCTACGTGCTCACGGGTTTGTTCAACGGCACCGCCGAATACGCGACACCGTTCGTGTCCCAGTACGTGGGGGCGCAGCGAGAGGATCGTATCGGGGCCATCGTCTATCAGGCTGCATATTTCGCCGTCCTTGCCGGCGTGCTCGGCTTCGGTCTCTCCTATCTCGCCGCTCCGCTCTTTGATGCGGTGGGCCACGCCCCCTCGATGAGGGAGCACGAGATCGCCTACGCGCGGATCCTCCTGCGCGGAACCTTCCCCGTGGTTCTGATGGTGGCGTTGTCAACCTACTTCGCGGGGCGAGGGCTGACCCGGATCGTTCTGGGCGTGACCATGGCGGCAACCCTGCTGAACATCGTCCTCGACTGGATTTTCATCTTCGGCAGGTTCGGCGTGCCCGTCATGGGCACGGCGGGGGCCGCCTATGCGACCAACCTGAGTCAGGCGGCGGGAGCCTTGATCTACCTCGTCCTGATTCTCAACACCTCGAATCGGGTGGCTCATGGCTTTCTCAACTTCCGGTTCGAGCCGCGCCTGTTCTTCCGCCTGCTCAAGCTGGGGGTGCCGTCGGGCCTGCAGCCTTCCCTCGAGATCCTCGCCTTCACCCTGTTCCTGTTCGTGATCGGCAACATAGGAGTGGCGCCCCTGGCCGCCACCTCCATTGCCTTCAATCTGAACGGCATCGTCTTTCTGCCCGCGATCGGTCTGGGATATGGGGTGTCCACGCTGGTGGCGAGGTACCTGGGCATGCGCCGGCCGGCGCTCGCGGACCGGGCGGTCAAGTCGGGCCTGGTCATCGCCCAGGCGTACATGGTCGTCTGCAGTTCTGCCTATCTCCTGATGCCCCGGTGGCTTCTGGCGCCCTACGCCGCGGGCGCTGACCCCGCGGCCTTCGGGGAGGTGAGCCGGATCGCCACCATCCTCCTGCGTTTCGTCGCCTTCTATTCCATCTTCGACATGGTGAACGTGGTGTGCGCGGGCGGACTCAAGGGGGCGGGTGACACGCGCTTCCCGGTGACCGCGACCGTGGTCATCTCCTGGTTCGCCATGCTCCTCCCCACCTGGTGGTTCTGTGTGCGGGGCGATCAGGGGGTGTTCGTGGCCTGGGTTTTCGTGACCGTATATGTGGTCATCCTCGGCGTGGTCATGTTCGTCCGCTATCGTAAAGGCGCGTGGAAAAGCCTCCGGGTCATCGATTCAGACGCTCTGCCCGCGGCGGATCTCGTCTAGCAGCCCGCGGCGAAAGTCCGCCGTCCCCCAGGGGGAGGCTTCGCGCTCGCAACGAGACGAGCCCGGCGACTGGATGGCAAAGCGCCGAGCCCGCTGCCTGTCGGACACATGCGAGAGCGAGCCCGGAAGCCAGCCGGGATGCCGGGTTCGTCGAATGCAGGCGGACTTTCACCGCGGACTCCCCTGAGGCGCCCGGGGCGGACTCCCTCGGAAACCGCGGAGAAGGGCGCACCGATAAGGGGCGTGTTCCATGGCCTGGGGCGATGAGGGGCCGGCTCGAACGGGAGCGGGCCCGGCCCAACCGGTGGATCCTGATCCGAAGGGCGGGAGTGCCATGACCGCGGTGTGGCGGCTTCTGCCCCGCGTGGTCGCGGCCCTGGCGTCGTTGGCCCTCCTGACCTGGTGCCTCAGAAGCGATCCGGCCCGGCTCTCGAATGGGAGCTTCTTCTCCGACGGCGCCACCTACTACAGCATGGGCTGGAGCCTGGTGGGGGACTTCGACCTGGAGTACACCGCGGCTGACCTAGCCCGCGTCCGCCGAGAATATCCAGGAGGACCGAGCGGCATCTTCTTGAAGCGGGCCTCTGGCGGTCTGGAACGGGATGGATCGCCTCCGTGGGTCAAGCGCGTGCCTCCGACCGAGAAGAAGATCTATTTTGGCAAGGCCATGACCTATCCGGTTCTGGCCGCGCCATTCGTCTCGCTCTTCGGGACCCGGGGCTTCCTGGTCTTCAATGCGCTCTGCCTTCTGGTGGCCTGGCTCTGCGCGCACCTCGAGCTGCGCCGTCACACCTCACCGGGCCGAGCCCTGTTCGGCTCGGCCGCGCTCATTCTGGCCACCATCGCGCCGATCTACGTGTTCTGGATCCAGCCCGAGCTCATGAACCTCGCTCTGGTGTCCCTGGCCCTGCTGGCCTGGCGCCGCGACCGGCCGGTGCTCTCGGCCCTGATCTTTGGCCTCGCCACCTACACCAAGCCCACCCAGATCCTCATGGCCGCCCCCCTCGGCCTCTCGCCGCTTTTTGAGGCGGCGCTCCCCTCAGGCCGAAGAGGGATCGAGGTGATCCGCCGCGGCGCGGTCATGATCGGTTGTGCGGTGGCCCTTTTCAGCCTGAACACCCTGGTGACCGGAGAGTGGAACTATCAGGGGGGCGAGCGCAAGACCTTCGGCTCGGAGTTTCCCTTCGATCGGGGCGAGACCAAGGATGTGACCTTCGGCAACAGCGGCGAATGGATGACCACCATGAAGCTCGGTCCGCTCGAAGCCGGGGAGGAGGAGACTCGCGGGGCCGGTATCGCTCAGGCTCCGGCCGAGCTGAATCAGATGTTCGTGGCCAATCTGGTGGATTTCTGGATGGGGCGCTACGCCGGCATGCTGCCGTACTTCGGTTCCGCCTTCCTGGCCCTCCTTGCCTTCCTGGGTCTGGGTCCGAGGAACAAGGAGGGTTGGTTCGCGGTGTCGGCTCTGATGTTGTTCTACCTCGTGAGCATCCGCCTTCTCCCGGGCCCGACGAACTGGTACGGCGGCGGCGGGACGGTGGGGAACCGCTACTTCATGGCTGCCCTGCCCCTGGCCGCATTTTTCCTGCCCAAAGGACGCGTGCTGGTGACCGGCCTTCTGGGTACGGCGGTGAGCGCTCTCTTTCTCTTCCCCGCCTGGCTGGAGCCGGTCCAGCACTCGCTCAGGCCGGCCCGGCTCGCGAGCTATCCGGGCGGGCCCCTCACCCTCTTGCGGGCCGAGCGCGCGATGCTCAACGATCTTTCGTTCTGCACCGAGGCCTGGCGGAAGAAACAACCCTACGACGGTGCGGAGGGTGACCCGCCCCTGCACCGCCCGGGCACGCATCACGGCTACTGGCTCTATTTCCCGGATGACGGCACGTTCGGCCGCGAGACCATTCCGGGCATGTTCTTGAAGGACGGAGAGCCCATGGAGGGCTTCTCGGTGAAGCGGGGAGAGCCCACCGAAGTTCTGTTGCGAGCGAATGAACCGGTGGATTGGATCGAGGTCACCCTCTTCGGCGCGCGCACCGGGGATGACATCGAGATCGAAGCGGGCGCCGCCCCGGAGCGGACGCTGGTGCCGGCCGGGGGCCAGGTTGCCCTCCGGGTTTTTCCGGGACCCTCGGTGATGTACTACGACTCGTTCGTCTACAGCGTGCGCGCGCGTTCGCGCGGGGTCGCCTTATCCAGTGAGACCGAACACACCCTGGTGCGGCTGGCCCTGCACGTGAGCCCGCGGCCTCGTCGATGAGCGCGCGCGTAAGGACGGCAACGACCGCGGGACGGACGAGCCGGATCGCGCGCCGGATGCGCAAGGCGGTGGAGGCGCTCGGCTATGTTCTGCTTCGGGCGACCGCGGGAGTCTTCGGCTTCAGGCCCAGGCATCGGGCCATGGATCGCCGCCTCCTGGACGAGACCATCCTCCCCAGACTGGCGGAGAACGATCGCTACGGTCGAGTTCTCTTCGTGGGTTGCGACTGGTACACGGAGCACGTTCAGGACCTCTTCGACTCGAGGGGCCGCGAGTACGCCACCCTCGAAATCGATCCGGTCCGCGCCCGCCATGGCGCCCGCCGCCACATCGTGGGCGCGCTCGCCGACCTGAACCGCCACTTTCAGCCCGGCTCGCTCGACCTCATCATCTGCAACGGCGTCATCGGCTGGGGTTTGAACGATCCCGCGCAAATCGAGATATCCGTCGAGGCTTGCGGGCAGGCCCTGTCTCCCGGCGGCCTTCTCCTTCTCGGTTGGGATGACGTTCCCGAAAAACTGCCGCTTCCGATCGAGGACATCCGCGCCCTCTCGGCGTTTCTTCCCGCCGCACCTTCGGGGCTCAAGGAGCCGGTCATCCGAACCGGCTCCTACACCCGCCACACCTTCGCCTTCTTCGTCAAGCCAGGCCCGTCGCTCCCGAACCATCCGGGAGAAAACGCGGAGCGCTGAACCAGGACCCCCAGGGCCCCGGAGTTAGTTCCCGCCCAGAGTGATCCTCACCGTGCGGGTCTTCCCGTCCCGCCAGACTTTCACATTGACGGTGGCCCCGGGGTCGATGTACGAGAGCCGGCCCGACAGATCGCCCTGGCTCGTGACCGTCCTGCCGTCGATTTCCGTGATCACGTCTCCCACGCTGATGCTGTTGCGGTCCATGTCGACCCCGGCCAGGCCGGCGCGGGCGGCGGCGGAGCCCTTCTCCACCGACATGATCACCGCGCCCCGGATTCCGAAGCGCCGGGCCACCAGACCGTCCAGACGCGAGTCCAGACGCACGCCGATGACCGGCCGGCGCATCCTTCCGAACTTGATGAGCTGGGGAACGACCCGATTGACCGTGTCCACCGGCACCGCGAAACCGATACCCGCGTTGGCCCCCGAAGGCGAATAGATCGCGGTGTTCACTCCGATGAGCCGGCCCGAGCTGTCCAGAAGCGGTCCGCCCGAATTCCCGGGATTGATGGCGGCGTCGGTCTGGATCACGCCCTCGATCGGGGTGTTGAGCACGCTGGTGATGGTGCGACCCAGAGCGCTCACGATCCCGGTGGTGAGAGTGTGGTCGAGCCCGAAGGGGTTTCCGATCGCGAACACCTTCTGTCCGACCTCGAGATCGGCGCTGCCGCCGACCGGGAGAGGTTGCAGGTCCGCCTTGGACGTGGTGACCCGGACCACGGCCAGGTCGAGTTCCGGGGCGGCGCCCACCAGGGTGCCGACGAGATTCTTGTCGTGGATAGTGACCGTGATCTCGCCCGAACGCGAGCCCACCACCGGTTCGACCACGTGGTAGTTGGTGACGATGTGGCCCTGGTCGTCCCAGACGAAGCCCGATCCGGTGCCCGTCGCCTGTCCGGAGACCGTGCGGTTCCAGAAGTCCACCTGCTGTTCGGTGGTGGTGATGAACGCCACCGAGGCCTGCGACTCGCGGAAGAGCGCGATGGTCGCTCTCTCGTCGGGATCGAGATTGCGCCCGGGCGACCCCGCCACCGGTCGGGACTGCGTGTCCGCCACGGGGGACTGCGTCTCCGGCACCGGGTTGGACTGCGCGTCCGTCCCCGGGCGGGACTGTGCCTCGGCCACCGGCGGGCGGGTGACGATGTCCTTGATATCCCTTCCGAAGTAGGCTCCCATGGCCGCGCCGAGCAGAATGGCCGGAAAGAAGACGCGTCCTAGTCTCATGGTCCGGAATTCTAGGCCTTGGCTCTGATCGGACCCCAAGGCGATGGCTGCGGGCGCTCATAATTCACCTCTGACCGTGACCCAAACCTCACCCACCCTCCCGTCCGCGGTCCAATCCCGGGGTCTATTGTTCATTTGGGCGCTGGGCGCCGCACTCCGTCTTCTCTTCGTGATGCTCGAGCCAGGGACCTCACCCGTCGCCGACGAGACTATGTGGCTCATGGCGCTGAACCGGATACCGGCCGCGCACTTCTCTCCTTTCTCGAACTACCCGATCTTCCATCCGCCCCTCTACCCGTACTTCCTGGCCGCCATCCAGGCCCTGGGCGGCGGCCTCATGGCCATCAAGCTGATCCAGGCTCTGATCGGAAGCCTCCTTGTTCCCGCGATCTTCAGGATCGCTGTGCGTGTCTCCGGCTACCGGGCCGGGGTGGTCGCGGGCCTGATCGTCGCCTGCTTTCCGGAGTTCATCTGGTACTCGGCTCACTTCTGGTGCGAGACCCTGTTCCTGTCTTTGTTCTGGTGGGGGATCGAGCGAGCGATGGCGGCGGACGAGAACTCGTCGCTCCGGGCCGCTTTCGCGGCCGGTTTCCTCTTCGGGCTGGCCGTGCTCACGCGGGAAACGCTGCTCTATCTGATTCCCCTGGCCGTGCTGTGGCTCGCGATGTCGAAGGCTCGCTCCAGGACCTCCCTCGCCGCCGGGACTCTGACCGTCGCCTTTCTGGTCATCGCGCCCTGGACGCTGCGCAACTGGATTCAGTTCGAGGCGTTCATTCCCGTCTCCACCGGAGGCGGCCTGAATCTCTATCAGGGCAATGCGGAGATTCCGCGGGGTCAGGTCTATGACGAGTACTACGCCAACGAGGGCAAGGTGGATCAGTATGAATGGGCGCGTACCGAAGGGATCCGGGCCATTCTCAAGCGGCAGCCGGGCTGGCTCTTCGAAAAGATCCGGGATGAAGGACCCCGGCTCGCGGAGCTCGATTCCCTGGCCCTGATCCACATGAGGAGGGGCGCCTACCAGGCCCCCGCCTGTGGCGCCTATCGGGCGGTTTTCAGCATCCTCCTCGTTCCGTGGATTCTGGTCGCCCTGGGTTTTGTGCTGGCGCTCTCCCGCACCCCGCTCACCCGGCCGGTCGTCCTGCTCCTCGTCATCCTGGCCGCCTATCTCCTTCTGCATGTAGCGACGCACGGTTTTTCGAGGTATCGGCTTCCGGTCGCGCCCGTGCTTATCGTTTTGGCCGCATCCCTGGTGGACCTCGATGCGACCCGGGGCCGGACCAAAGGGCGGCGGGCGCTTCTGGTGGTGATGGCCTTCGCCCTGGGGTTTCTCTGGGCGCCCTCCCTGGCCGACCAGTTCGGGCACCTGGGCTATGGCCCGCCACCGACCTACGAGGGTTTCCCTCCCGTCTGCCCTTGAACGGAGCCGCGCGCGCCTGTATGCGCCGGGCCGCAACCTGGCCTCGCGGCTCGAGCCACCGCAGGCCTGCGGGCTGGGCGCCCCCTGCCGACCGGTCTCTTGAAGAACAAACAAAGGGCGGCGATTTCTCGCCGCCCCTGGACCAGCGCCGGATGGCTTCTTAGAAAGCGGCGGGCCGGCAGGTGTAGACCCCGCCGATATACGGAGTCTCGCTACTGCCGATGATCACATCCACGTTGATCGACCGGTCGTTGTCCCGCTTCAGTCCGATCTCGTCCTTGGAGCGAGAGGATCCATTGCCGCCGCCGATCGCGCAGATGCCGGTCGTCGAAGTGATCTTCGCGGCGAGCAGGTTGGTGTATTCGACCTCGCCCACTCGGAGCGATCCGTTGGAGTTGAATATCTCGGGATTGCTTCGCTCCAGGGCGGCCTGAGCGTCATTGATGATGCCGACGAAGTCGTTGGCGCCTCCCGCCGAGCAGCAACTGCCTCCGCAATCCGGCCGCGAGGACAGGTTGCAGGTGAGATTGGAAGTCGGGGCGGGGGTGGCAGTCGGTGCGGGGGTGGGGGTGGCGGTGGCGGTGGGGGTGGTGGTGCCGCCCCCGCCTCCGGTCGTCGTTGCCGCCGGGCCGGACAGGTTGGGGGTGAGATCCAGGCCGTCGCCGCAACTCGAGAAGGCGAGCGTAATGGGAAGGGCGAGGCTGGCGAGACTCACTCGCATCGATCGGGTCATGTTCTTCTTTCTCCTGGAGATTCGTTCTTGATTGGCGCTTGATTGGCGCAGCGGCCGGGACGGGCGGAAAACTCCGCTGCGCGGCCCGGATAGACGTCGCCTGGGAAGTCCGACGAGGCCTACTCACTGCCCTGAGCGCCGGAGTTTACCCCGGCTGATGGAAAGACGGCAACTGGTAGGGGGAGATCAAGGGCAGCCCCCAAGCAGTACGCGGCCCGGAGGCCGGCTTTGGTTGATCCGTTGACCCTCACCCTGGTTGTACACTGCGCGCCGAGGATGAATGCCCAGGCAACCAGACCGGGCCGGTTCTATCCGGCCCTCGACGGCCTGCGCGCCCTGGCCGCCGCCGCCGTCCTCATTTCCCATTTCTTCCCCGAGCGATCCGCGATTCAGCGCGCCTTCCACTGGGGCCGCTTTGGCGTCCTGCTGTTCTTCGTCCTCTCGGGTTTCCTGATCACCGGTCTCCTGCTCCGGGGGCGTGAAGCCGCGGCTTCGGGGTCGACCACGCGGGGGGCGGTGTTTCGAACCTTCATGGCGCGCCGCGTGCTGCGCATCGCGCCCATCTACTACCTGGTTGTCCTGGCCGGCTGGTGGGTGGGGTACGGTCCCATCCGCGAGTTGATCCTCTGGCATCTGACCTACACCGGCAACATTGCGATGACCTACTTCGGCGCCCGTCTGTCACAGGCCACGCATCTGTGGTCGTTGTGCGTCGAAGAACAGTTCTACCTGCTCTGGCCCATGGTCATCCTGCTCGCTCCGGCGAAGCGTCTGGCCACGATCGCCTTCGGTCTGGTGGCGTTCAGCTTTGCCTACGAAGGGGTGGGGACCCTTCAGGGGCGGACGTTCGAGCAGACGCATCTGGTGCTTCAGGGGTGCATGGATGCCCTCGGACTGGGGGCGCTGCTCGCCATCTGCGCGCGCCGCGAGGAACGGGGGGTGCGGCGCGGCCTGACCGCGGAAAGGCTCTCGTCTCTGGCCGCGCTGATCGGGGGACCCCTGTTCTTGTTCGCCCAGGGTTACCGCTACGAGGCCGGGCTTGGGGCCACCGACCATCTGACCTACCGCCTGCCCGGCGACATCGGACTCGCCCTCGTCTCCCTCGCTCTGGTCTACCTGGCTACGACCACCGGGCCGTCCTTGATGCGGCGAGGCCTGGAACTCGCCCCTCTGCGCTACATCGGCAGGATCAGCTACGGCATCTATCTCTATCACCTGTTCCTGATTCCCATCGGACGCGAGGTGGCGCGTCGCTACGAGGTGCCGGAACTGGAACGCGGTTCCACGATGTTCCTTCTGTACGGCGCCATCTCGATCGTGCTCGCCGCCCTCTCCTGGCATCTGGTCGAGAGCCCCATCAATGGGCAGAAGCGCCGCTTCCCGTATCCGCCGGGCGGAAGGGGCGCCTCCGCGCCCGCCCGGGCTTCGCCCACCCCGGTGTCATAGCATCCCCGACTCGACCCCATGAGGATCCTCACCAGACTTTCCGTTTTGTCCTTTTTGTTAGCGGCGTGCGGGGGCCCGAGGGGCCCCGCGGTTCCCACTCCCACCAGCAGGAACGTGGCCTTCGTGGCCTTTCTGGACGAGAACCGGTCCGGGCGGCTGGACGATTCCGAGCCCATCCGCATTCCGGACGCGGAGATCTCCTTCGGCAACGTCTCAGGCCGGACCGCTCCGACCTCAGGATCGGTCTCTCTCGAAGTGCTCCAGACCGCCCAAAGCCTGTCGGTCAAACCGTCCAGTCTTCCGCCCTACTATCGCGGTCCCGAACCGGCGACCGTCACCCCGCCGTCTTCGGGCGCGGTCGATGTTCCGATCACCCTGCCCTTGGGGGCGTCTGCGACCCCCGGGGTGTTTCTGGCCTTCGGAGACAGCATCACCAACGGACAGGCCGCGGTGGGCGACGGCCAGGGCTATACCGGCGAACTCGAGAGAATGCTGGCCGCGCACTTCGGCCGCGCGCGGGTGATCAACGATGGCGTGAATTCGTCGAGCTCGGAGCGGGGGGACGAGCGGATCGAGGCGTCCCTGGCCGGCGGAGGCCCTGCCTTCACCCTGATTCTCTATGGCACCAACGACTGGGCCGACCCGCGCTGTGACCAGAACCCCTGCTTCACCGTGTCCAGCCTGCGCTCGATCATGCGCAAGGTGAGAGCGCGGGGAGGCTTCCCTTTCCTGGGAACCCTTCTGATGACCCACGTGGGGAACGACTTTCGCGCTTCCCCCCAGCGGAACTCATGGATCAGCGTACAGAACGAACTCATCCGCCAGATGGCGGCGGAAGAGGACGCGGTGCTGGTCGATCTTCACGGCGCGTTCGAGCGGGCGGGGGTTCCCCTCTCGGCTCTGTTCGCCGATTACATCCACCCCTCCGCAGAGGGCTATCGCGTGATGGCCCGGACCTGGTTCGACGCCATCACCACGCCCCGCTGAGAGTTCGGGCCGCGCGCCTGGGAAGGGCTGGCCGGCTTCGACCCGCCCGCGGCATGTCGGATGATTGCGTTTGGTCGCCATGTCGCTGCTCGCAGGGCGAGAGACTATCGGATTTGGGCCATCGGCCGCATCCCTCGCCGTGAAGAAGGCGCCGCCCCGGGGTGGCTCCGGGGGCGGAAGTCGCCTGGCCGTTCATCTTTCTGTATAGTCCGGAGCTTGTTGCGGCCCATGACCATCGCCGTTGGGCCCGCCGACCTTCTAAGCGCGACCTCCATGCGCACTCAAGCTACACAAAGATTTCCTCGGACCTCACTGGGCCTGGCTCTCGTGGCCGCGACGCTCGCGGTCCAGGGGGCGTGCGGCTCGGGCGCTCCTTCGCCCTCGGCGCCCACGGCCGCTCAACCCGTGGCCACACCCACGCCCCGGCCGCTGAACATCGTGATGGTCATGACCGACGACCAGGACTCGGTGAGCGCTCGCGACATGCCGAAGATGCAGGCTCTGATCGCCGCGCAGGGCGTCAACTTTCGGAACGCCATCGCCACCACCCCCCTGTGCGGCCCGTCGAGGGCCACCATCTTCAGGGGACAGTACGCGCACTCTCACGGGGTGAAGAGCAACGAACCGCCCCTCGGCGGCTATGCCTTCTATCGTGACAGCGGGCTTGAGGGCGATTCTCTTCCCGTCTGGCTCAAGGCCGCGGGTTATCGGAACGCGTTCGTCGGGAAGTACATCAACGGCTACCGGCCCGGTTTCGCCTTCGTTCCCCCCGGCTGGGACGACTGGCTGGCCCTCACTCAGCCGATGTCCTACCGGGACTTCACCTTCAATGAGAACGGACTCGACTTCCAAGCGCCCGCCGGCGTCTACCAGACCGAGTACCTCGCCACCCGCGCGCTCGAGTTCCTGAGGCGAACCGAAGACAAGGACGATCAGCCCTTCTTCCTGATGGTCTCCACCTACGCTCCCCACAACGTCGCCCGGCCCGCAGCCCGCTTCGAGGCGGAGTTCGCCTCCCGAGGGGGGCCGCGGACTGCGGCCTTCGACGAAGCCGACGTGAGCGACAAGCCACGGCACATCCGCCGGATCCCGCGATTCGACTCCGCCACCGTGAACGCCATCGACCACGAATACCGGAACGTCCTGCGGGCGGTGCTCTCGGTCGACGACCTGATCGGGCAGCTGGTGGACGCCCTGAGCGCGCAGGGCGAACTCGACAACACCGCCATCATCTTCGTCTCCGACAACGGACTTTCGACCGGAGCGCATCGCTTCACCGACAAGACCGCCCCCTACGCCGAGTCGCTGGACATTCCCCTCTACATAAGGGTCCCCGGGGGTGCCAAAGGGGTGTCCCTTCCCCATCTCGTCGCCAACCTGGATCTCCCGGCCACCATCCTCGATTGGGCCAGGGTTCCCGCCCCGCCCATCCTGGAGGGCCGCTCTTTGGCCCCTCTCCTCGCCCCGGGGGCGCCCGCGATCGGCAACTGGCGTTCCAGCATGCTCATCGAGTACTGGGATGACACGAACCCCGCCACCACCCAGATGCCGACCTACAAGGGGGTGCGGGCCGAGGACGACGTCCATGCCGATGTCTACGTCCGCTATGACACGGACGAAGACGAGTACTACGACTTCCGGAAGGATCCGTATCAGCTCGACAGCTCGATCGCGGGCAACCAGGAAAGAGTCGGCCAGCTCCGCCAGCGGCTGCAGGAGCTGTCCGCCTGCAGCGGTGCTGCCTGTCGGTAGTCTCCGGTCGATCTGCCGCCCACCCCTTTAGGGCGCACCACCGCTAGAATCGGGTTCTCATGAACCACGATGACGCACCCAAAAGCTCCCTCGAACTGGCCATGGCGCGTCTGCGCCGGAAGGACGTGGAGACCGGCGAGATCCAGCGCGAACTCTCGCCCGAGCAGAAAGCCGAGATCGCGGAGATTCGCAGGGTGTACGAGGCGAAGCTCGCGGAGGCGGACATTATGAAGCGGCCCAAGCTTCCGGCCGGACTTCCCGAGGAACTGCGTGAGCAGGTCGATCTGCTGAACGAGCAGTTTCTGCGCGAGCGCGACATCATTTCCGCCGAGCGTGAGGCGAAGATCGAAGCGGTCCGGAACCGAACGGCCGGGAAGTAAGTCAGCGCCGGCCGACGAGGGGCCGCCTTCATCTTCATCACCGCGGCCCTCGACATGCTGGCCTTCAGGGGGCCGGGGCATTCCCCGACCTATCGGGCCTTCATCATGATCAGGGTCATGTCGTCGTGCTGCTTGGCCCCGGCGGCGAAGGCGTCCGCGCCGCCTATGATCCGGGCCACCACCTCGCCGGCCGCGAGGTCGCGGTATGGACGATGACGACGTAGGCGAGAGTCAGAGGAAGGATCAACATCATCAGGATGGCGATGAGATTCACGAGATCGGGCACGCCACGGGCGTACCGTTGGCCGGTGGCCAGCGCGATCAAGGCCATCGCGGCCGCCGGGGTCATCCCCACTGCGGAGCCGATGAGCAGGATCCTCAACCGTCTCAACGAGTCCGGATTCTTCGTGGTTCCCAATTTGGAGCCCAGAGCCCAGAAGAAGATGGAAACCGAGGCAGAGACGAGGATCAGGGTGGCCCGATCGAGCCACAGGTCCACGGTCCTGAATGGAGCGCCCCACGCGAAGTTCGCGACGGCCAGGCTGACTCCGGAGTTGATGAGCGCCACCCCGAGAAGGGGAACGAACAGAAGCCATTTCACCCAGGGGCGGCGCCGGTCGAGGGGCGCTGGCTCGGGAAAGGCGATCACGAACGCGACCATGGAAAGTGACCAGCAGAAGCCCAGGAATCGCTGCCAGAGGCTCCCCAGGCTCCCCAGGGCCGGGCCGAGATAAGTGAAGCCGGAGCCTGAGCTGCCCAGGTTCGAAAACGTCTCCATCATGAAGAGAAGAAGCCAGGCCGATCGGTCGTCAGGTTTTAGCCAGGCGACCGTGAATCCAACCCCGAGGAAGAACAAAGGCAGAGCGAGATCCAGAAGAACCACGAAACCGATCTCACCCAACGAAGGGGGGCGGCGGAAGGCGGAGGGAGGGGAACTTCGAGAGGGACCGGACCTTCGGGCCGTGCCACCACCACGCTGAGGCTTCCGGTCTTCCCTGCGCCCACGAGTGCGAGCCCCAGGTCTCCGTAACCACGTAGCGGCCGATCTCCCACGCGCAGGATCTCGTCGCCGACTTCAAGGCCGGTCGAAGGGTCATCCACCGCGGCTACCACCGGACTGACGGGCTCCAGCGTAAAGGGCGCCTTTGGATAGGCGTTGGGATCGGCCAGGTCGCTGATGGAGAGAACCACTCTCGTCAGGTGGTAGGCGACCGAGGCGAGCAGCAGGACCACCAGCAGGGCGTGTTTGGAGTCTCGCTTCATGATCTCTGTTTTACTCGCTCGGTCGCGGGGGCGCTACTGACGGAAGTCATGGAGGCTCCGTGAAGGCCGATGCGGGCCTCCGGAACCGCGCGGCTCAAAAGAAAACTCTTGACATTGATTCAAGACTTCCATAATAATAGAAACATGGAAACGGTGGCAGCAGTTCAGCGACTAGGGGCTCTGGCCCACGAGACCCGTCTTTCGGTCTTCCGTCTCCTGGTGCGTCGCGGAGTTCTGGGCCTGGCCGCGGGCGAGATCGCCTCGCGGGTCGGGATCTCGCCCCCGAACGCCTCATTTCACCTTGCTGAACTCCTCCGCGTCGGCCTTGTCAGCGCGAAGCGCGAAGGCCGCAGCGTCATCTATTCGATCGACTTCGCCGCCATTGGCGCTCTCGTGGACTACCTCCGAGAGAACTGCTGCGCTGAGGAAGAGCCCGCGATCGTGCCTTTGAACTCAATCACCAGGAGAAAGAAAAATGGAAACGCTTGATGGTCAGGACCTAAACCCCCAGGACCGAGAATCCGTGGTCG
Source organism: Acidobacteriota bacterium (assembly GCA_032127745.1). Taxonomy (GTDB): domain Bacteria; phylum Acidobacteriota; class Vicinamibacteria; order Fen-336; family JAGNNV01; genus JAGNNV01. The sequence goes on along the minus strand of JAQBHL010000062.1, from coordinate 20,044 downwards.
GTAGTGTGCGTGGGAAGTACGCCGCCATAGCGCTCGAAGGCGGTTCGTGCTGCGGTATTTCGGGTTGCGGGCCAGGCTCGGAAGAGGCGGTCACTCTGGACGTGGGCTATTCGAAGACCCAGCTCAGCGCCGTGCCTGAGGGCGCCAACCTCGGCCTCGGCTGCGGCGCCCCCATCGAGCATCTGGCCCTTCAGCCGGGCGAGACGGTGGTGGATCTCGGCTCCGGGGCGGGGATCGATGTGTTCCTCGCCGCGGACAGCGTGGGACCGACCGGCAGAGTGATCGGGGTCGACATGACGCCCGAGATGCTGGCCCGCGCCCGTCGCAACGCGGCCAAAGCCGGGATCACGAATGCGGAGTTTCGCGAGGGCCGGCTGGAGGATCTGCCGGTGGAGAGCGGGACGGTGGACGCCATCACCAGCAACTGCGTGATCAATCTCGTGCCCGACAAGGCGGTGGTGTTCAAGGAGATCGCCCGGATCCTGAAACCCGGAGGCCGCCTGGTGATTTCGGACATTGTGCTCGACAAGGCCCTTCCTCCGGAGATCGAGAAGGATGTCTACGCCTACGTGGGATGCATTTCCGGGGCGGCCATGCGGGAGTCCTACTTCGGCATGCTGAAAGACGCCGGCCTGGGCGACATCGAGATCGTCAAGGATATCGACTACGGCGAGGTGGTCATCGAGCACGCCCGGGCCGAGGCCGAACGGCTGGCCGCCAAGGCCGGAGTCAGCCTCGACACGCTCAGGGGCACGGTCCGGTCGGTGACCTTCCGGGCTCGGAAGACGGGGGCGGCCCCGGCCAGGGCGGCCGGGTCCAAGCCCGCCACCGCGCCCTGCTGCGGCCCGGACTGCTGCTCGTAAGGCGCGTCGCACGACCGGGGGATGACGTCGCGGCAAGGCGAGCCATGACAAAATCCGCCGGGTGAAAGCAGCCCGGTCGAGGGAGTTGTCGGGAATGGACGCGGCACACGCCTCGCTCCATTGGCTGATCGCGGCCGTCTTTCTCCAGATGCTCCCGGCCACGCTCCTCGCCCCGGCCATCCGGCCCCTTTTTGCCCAGTTCCATGGGGGGGCCGAGGGCCCGATGCACGCCTTCATGTCCGTCAACATGCTGGGGGCCATCCTGACCACGCCGCTGATCGCGCGCCTGGTTTCCTCGGGCGGCGCCGCCGCGTCCGCCCGCTGGCTGATGACCCTGGCCGGCCTGGATGCCGTTCTCCTGGCCGTGGTCTCGCTGCCCCTGGCCACACCCCTCGTACTCGTTCTGAGGACACTTGAGGGAGCGGCTCATCTGGGCGCCGCCACCCTCCTCCTCGCCCGGGCCGCCGCCTACAAGCCGCTCGTGGGCGCGGGTCGCGCCATGGGAATGGCCGGGGGCGCGGTCATGCTGGCCATCGCCTTCGGCAGTGGCCTGGGCGGGCTCCTGGTAGGGGTGAGCGTACGCCTGCCCTTCTTCGTGGGCGCGTCCTTGTCGGTCATGGTGGCCCTCGCCGCGCCGTTCCTCTATTCCTCGACCCTCCCCGCCGAGCGCCATGAGGGCCTGACCGCGCGGGGGCCGTCCTGGAAGGATCCCAACGTGCTGGGCCCGCTGTCCGCGGCCTTCGTGGAGAGGTTCACCGTGGGCCTCATCATTGTGACCTTCGCGCTCTTCGCCAGCCGGGCGCATGGTTTGTCGGACCGCAGCATCGGGCTTCTCTACTCGATGCTGATGCTCCCGTTCGCTCTCCTCATGTACCCGGCGAGCCGGTTGGGTGACCGGATGCCGCGGGCGGCGCTCCTGGGGATGGGAACGCTGCTCTACGGCGCGGCCATCACCTCTCTGGCCCTTGTTCCGAAAGGCTTCCTGCCCCTGTCCATGATCGGCGCGGGCATCGCGTCCTCGTTCATGTATGGAACCGTGCTGTGCTACGCCGCCACTCTGGTGCCGTCCGAATCGCGCGGGCGCATGATGGCCCTGGTGAACATGGCGGGCGCCCTGGGCATGCTCCTCGGGCCGATGTGCGGCGGCATCCTGGTCGCCCTTGGTCGCGACGGCTCTGATCCGCTGTCCGCCTATCGAAATGTCTTCTACCTGGCGGGGGTGGTCTGCGCCCTGTGGGTTGTCCTTCAGAGTCGCTGGCTGGTCTCGCGTCTCGAAATAGAACGGGGAGAACATGCCCTCGCCGCCGCCCCCACGACCTTTTGACGCTCCCCTGACCCGGACGCCGAGAGCGGCGCCGCCGTCCCCGTCATGGCGCAAGTTGTTCCTCAAGGGCTTCCTGCCCGTTCTCGTCGGGGCGCCCATCGCGGGGTTCGGCATCGCCGCCTCGATGGCCCTTCCCGTCGATACGGAAGGCGTTCCCAACACCGCGGGCCCCAGCGGCGCGGGCGGCCTGGCGAGCGGCTGGCCCGCCATGGCGCAGGGTTCCGACAACGCGATCACGGATCCTCGATTCTTCCGTCGAGCCGCCCTGGGCAAGCTGCTCTTCTACGATCCCGTCGTGTCGGGGAAGAACGACATCTCGTGCGCGACCTGCCATCATCCCGATCTTGGATACTCGGACGGTCGCGGCAGGGCGATGGGAGAGGGCGGCACAGGGCTGGGCCCGGATCGAACCGGCGGGCGGGTGATTCGACGTGGGGCCCCCACGATCTGGAATGCCGCGTTCAACCAGACCCAGTTCTGGGACGGCCGGGCCAAAGACCTTGAGGATCAGGCTCGAAATCCGATCACCGCACCCGAGGAAATGGGCGAGACCGACGCCAATCTCTCCGGCGAGCTCGTGACCCTGCCCGAATACCGGTCGCTGTTCGATTCCGCCTTCGGCGGCCACATGGGGTCTTCGATCAACCTGCCGAACGTAATCGCGGCCATCGCCGCCTTCGAACGAACTCAGCTTTCGAGCCGGTCGCCCTTCGACCGCTATGTCGCGGGAGACCGAAGCGCCCTCACCCTGTCGCAGCGTCGGGGCTTCGACATCTTCCGGTCCGGTCAGGCGCGCTGTTTCGAGTGCCACTCGCTGCCCACCTTCTCGAGTCCTGATTTCAAGGTCATCGGGGTGCCCAAGCTCGACGACGAGGCCGAGGACCAGGGACGGGGCGGCATCGTGGGCAGCCCCGCGCTGAACGGCGCTTTCAAGGTGCCCACCCTCCGCAACGTGGCCCTCACCGCGCCCTACATGCACAACGGCCGGTTCCAGACTCTCGACGAGGTGCTCGACTTCTATGCGAAGGGCGGCGGGCCCGGCCTGGGAGCGAAGACCAAGAACCTGGACGACAAGATCCGGCCCATCAACCTCACCTACCAGCAGCGCCTTGACCTGATCGCCTTCCTCAATGCCCTGACCGATGAGAGCGCTCTTTCGGATCCGCCGCGTCGCCTTCCATCCACGCTTCCCGTGGTGGCCCGTCTCAAGAACCCGGCTCGGGCAGTGGCGGCTCAATTGAACACCGGCCTGGGCCGAAAAGTGGTTCCCACCGTGGGAGAGTTCGTGGTGAATCCCGGCCAGTCGATTCAGGAAGCGATCGATCGCGCCGCCCCGGGTTCCACCATAAGGGTCCAGCCCGGCGAGTACTACGAGTCGATCACGGTCGACGCCAACCGGATCACTCTCGTGGGCGGCGATGGCACGCTCGCGACCCGGCCCGCTCTCGACGGTCATGGCGTCCACTCCGACGCGGTCATCGTCTCGGGCCGGGATTTCACCATGTCCAATTTCGAAGTGCGCCACTACGTGGGCAACGGGGTGGTCGCCCAGGAGACCACCAATTTCACGCTCAAGGATTCGAAGTTCGAGGACACCGGCTTGTACGGCGTGTATCCGGTGCGCTCGTCCTTCGTCAGGATCCAGAAGGTGGAGGTCATCGGCGCGCGGGACGCCGGCATCTATGTCGGCCAGTCGAAAGGCATCGTGGTCGAGGACTGCATCGCCCACGGCAACGTGACCGGGATCGAAATCGAAAACTCGGTCGACGCCCGGGTGGAGAGGAACCACGTCTACGACAACGCGGGCGGGATCCTGGTCTTCGCCCTGCCTGGGAATCCGTCGAAGGAGGCGAAGCGCACACGGGTTGCCCTCAACCGGGTTATCGCCAACAATCACGAGAACTTCGCCGACCAGGGTTCCATCGTCTCGAGAGTGCCGTCGGGCGGGGGCGTGTTCATCCTGGCCGCCGACGACACGGAGGTGACGGAGAACGAGATTCGCGACAACCACTCGTTTGGGGTGGCCGTCCTGGGCCTCGAGAGCCTCTTTCCGGGGGCGGGGCCGTTCGATGTGGGAGCGTTCTCGGATCGCACCCGGGTTCATGCGAACCGGTTTTCCGGCAATGGGGCCGAGCCGGACAAGGCCATCACCGCGGCTGGACTCAGAGGCGCCGATCTTCTGTGGGACGTGAGCGGACCCACGAATGTCTGGAACGAGCCCGGGGCCACCAAAGCGGTTCCCGTTCTAGACCAGCGCTGGCCCGCCTTCATGCGCCGGGTGGTGTTCCAGTTCCTGACCCGCGCGAAGCCGCGCGGATGACACGCCCTCCCGACCCTCACGGCAAACGAGGGGCCGCTTCTCTCCTGTCCGTCACCCCGACGACAGCCGGGACCCAGGCGCTTCCGGCCTCCGTCACCCCGGCGAAAGCCGGCGCCCAGGCGCCGCCGGTGACTACATGAGCGATCGTGTTCACGAACTTCTCAACGTCTACGACGCGTCAGGATCGGTGGTGGGCTCGATGGCGCGCGGTGAGGCGAAGGCGAAGGGCTTGGCCGTGGGCGCGGTGCAGCTTCTGCTCGTGAACCACGAGGGCCGCGTGCTTCTGCAACGCCGTCGCGACGACAAGGAGAACGGCGGCCTGTGGGACAAGAGCGTCGGTGGCCACGTTCAGGCCGGCGAGTCGTTCGACCGCGCCCTCGTGCGAGAGGCCAATGAGGAACTCTTCGGCCGCGCCGATGCGGATCGGGTCGCGCTCGTGGCCGATCTCGATCTCGACCTCGCCTCGACGGAGCTTCGGCCGGTGCGGGCCCGCCGCGTGAGGCTTGAGCTGGGCCTGCGCGACATCCGGTATGCGGACACGGTCGATCGCCCCCTCATCAACGTCACCTATCACGCGGCCATGTACCTCGGCCGCACCGAACTGCCCCTCGCCGCCTTCGCGCCCCAGGAGGAAGAGCTCGCCGACCTCAGGTACTTCGAACCCGCCGAAGTCGATCGCATGCTGGTCGGCGGCCAACTCGCCCCCAACATGGCCTTCCTGTGGTTCGCACTTGGGGGCCAGGCCACGCATCCGCGGCCCCCCGCCTGAACGAGAAAGCCCGCACCGCGAGGGACCGGCGGTCGGAGCGGGCTGAAGCGGACGGGAGCGATCCCGGCTGCCGCTTTGGCCGGCCAGCGAGTTGCTTCTCCAGATCGGCCACCCGTTGTTCAAGGTCGCGTCCGATCGCCATCACTGTCCTCCTCTCCTATGTCTCATGCGCGCGCCGCATCGTCTTCAATGGCGAGCCGCGCCTGAAGCCGCGTCCGCCGACGGGGGCGGGGGCGAGGCGAGCAAACCCGCCAGCTTCTCCGCCGATCGCAGCGTCACCGCGACGAAGATCAGGATGCCGTTGGTGCAGCCGACGGTGGGCAGAGTGGGCGACCTCAGCACCCAGGGATTGTCGTGATCGTGCGATCGACCGTGCGAATCGACCACGCTGGCTGAAGGATCCGTCCCCACGCGGCATCCGCCGCCCGGATGATCGAGAGAGTCGCCCTCGTTGGTTCTCAGTACGCGCCCGTCGTCCGCCCGGGCCAGCCGATCGACCATGTTCTTCAGGTGGGCACGAACCGCATCCCGGCGGGCGAGGGTGGGGGCGTCGAGGCGGTGTTCGATACGGAGCATGGGATCGCCCCGGCGATTCGGATTCGAGGGGTCGAGGGTGAGACGGCTGTCGCGGTCGGGAAGGGAAGCGCGCCGGCTTCGTCCTTGAGCCGCGGCCCCTTGGCCCGCGAGCTCTCCTGCACGCGCAGGTCGTGGCGGGCGTAGGGCGAAGACGGCGCGCCGCGGAAGAACTGCCGCGAGATCAGGCGGTGCTGATCGTTCATGCCGGGGTAGAACTGGGCGTCCCTCTTGATCCAGGGCTGGGTGAGGGTGTGGCCGGTCATGTATCGGCCCGCCAGGCCGGAAGCGTCGGCCAGGCCATTCGGAAACCGGCCGCCCGCCGAAAGCAGAAGCAGATGCTGGATGGAACCCTGGCGCGCGGCCCTCAGCCGACGATGGGCGGATCTCATCCGCCGTGTCTACAAGGTCGATCCTCTCGTCTGTCCTCGCTGCGGGGGCGAAATGCGCATCGTGGGCTTCATCACCCAGCCCGCCGTGATCAAGCGAATCCCGGATCACCTCCGAACGCAAGGAAAGGTCGCTCGGCCGCCCCACAGGCCTGGGAGTTGGTTGAGAGCCCCCGGTGAGAGCTACCCCTCCCTTCTGTCGAGGTGAACAGAGGCGCCGGAGGTGTCGGCCGGGATCCTCGGACTGTTCTTGACCGCCGCGCTACCGGTTTTTGGAAGGGTTGTGCTTCCTGGCCGCTCACCGGCCGGGCGAACGGGATGGAGCCGGAGCCACGCAGACGTCACACGCGCGCGCGGTGCGCAGGGCGAGGGCGCCGCTCGGACAGGCTTCCGCGCAGCGCCTCGCGGCCTCGCGCAACCCGTCGCTGAGCGGCTGGTCGAAGGGCACGGCCACGGTCACATCGAAGCCGCGGCCGATGATGCTGACGCCAAGCGGCTCGCCGGCCTCCTTTGCGATGCGCACACAGGCGTCGCACATGATGCATTTCCCCGGTTCGTAGATGATCTCGGGATGGGATCCATCCTCGGCGAAGCGCCGGCGCGCCCCGGCGAAATGGTAGGGGTCCGCGTGGTACTCGGCGGACAGAAATCGGACCTGGCAGCAATCCGCCTTGCGGCAGCCACAGGTCAGGCACCGGCGCGCCTCCCGCTGCGCCTCTTCGTCAGGCAGGCCGCTCTCGACCTCGTCGAAGCCGGTCCGCCGGCGCTGCATGTCGATCGCGGGTAGCCGCACCCGCGCGGCCTGCTCGATGGCCCGGAGCATCGCGGCCCGCTCCTGGTCGTCGATCGGACGCATGGCGATGTCCCAGGTCGCCGGCTCGCCGGTAACTGTCTCGCCCTGCACGAACTGGTGGATCGACGCCGCGGCCATCCGGCCTGCGGCCACCGCGCGGACGGCCAGGTCGGCTCCGAGAACCGCATCGCCGCCGGCGAAGACGCCGCGGAGGTTCGTGGCGAGCGTCCTCGCGGCCGCGGCGATCCCCCACTCGCTCAGTTGCAGGCCTTCTCGTTCGGGAAGGGAGAGGTCCACCGCCTGTCCGATCGCCGCGATCACGCTCGAGACCTCGATCGCGAATTCGGAACCGGACACCGGCCGAGGCCGCCGACGCCCGGAGGCGTCCGGCTCGCCAGGCTCCATGCCCTGACAGGTCAACCGCAGCCGGTCGCTGCCGGTTCGCTCGATCCGCACCGGCGACACCAGAAAGCGCATCTCGACGCCTTCGGCCTCGGCCGCCTCGACTTCCTCCATCAGGCAGGGCATGTCGGGCCGGGTGCGCCGGTACAGCACCTTCACGCTGCGGGCGCCCAGCCGGACCGCCGATCGGGCGCAATCCATCGCGGTGTTGCCACCCCCGACCACGACGACGTCCGGGCCCAGCGCGGGCGGCGTGCCCCTGGCGATGAGGCCGAGACACTCGAGCCCCGAGCGAGCCAGCGACTCGCCTTCGCAGCGAAGCGCCTGCGGCCGCTGCGCTCCGATGGCCAGGAACACCGCGTCGTGGGCCGTTCGGAGTTCATCGAGTGAGAAGTCCTCCCCCCATCGCAGACCCATCCGGAACTCCGCACCGAGAGTCTGGATGGCCTTGATCTCGTCGTCGAGCGCGTCCTTGGGCAACCGGTAGGCCGGAATCCCATAGCGCAGCATTCCGCCCGGGGCGGGGGCCCCATCGAACAGGGTGCAGTGATGGCCCTTCTGCAGAAGGAAGTACGCGGCCGAAAGTCCCGCCGGTCCGGCGCCGACGATCGCGACCGATTTGTTCGTGGCGGGCGCGCGTGAAGGGATATACGGATCGAACGCGCTCCGGTCCAGATCAGCCGCGTACCGATGCAGCGCGCCAATCGCAAGGCCCTCGTCGTGGTCGCAGCGGCGACACGCCTGCTCGCAAAGTCTCGGGCAGATCCGACCCAGAGCGCCGGGCAGCGCCAGCCGGTCGGTGATCGTCTTCATGGCGCTCCGGTTGTCGCGGGTGACGATCTCGCGCACGAAACCCGGGATGTCCAGCAGGGCCGGGCAGCGGGCCGAGCACGGGGCCACGCACTCTCCCGCATGATCGGACAGCAGCAGTTCCAGCGCCAGTTGCCGCGCCCGACGCACGTCGTCGCTGTCGGTGGTCACCACCATGCCCTCGGCCACGGGCAGGGCGCAGGAGGGCGAGAGCATGCGGCGTCCCTCGATCTGAACCGCGCACACGAAGCAGGACGTCACCGGCTCGAGCCCGGGGACGTCACACAGGGCCGGGATGCGGATCCCCAGTCGCCGCGCCGCTTCCCGTACCGTCGTCCCCGGCTCCACGTTGAGAGGCCGGCGATCGATGGTCAGGGCAACGGTCGGCATCGCGCCCCCGGGATCACTTCGATCGCGTCGTCCTGACAGGCCCGGAAGCACATGTCGCAACAGGTGCACAGGCCGGTATCTATCTCGTGTCTTTCATAGGGTCGGAACTCGATCGCCCCGACCGGGCACACCTGGGCGCACAGGGTGCAGCCGATGCAGTTGTCCTTGACCTGGTACTGGATCAGCGCCGGGCAGCTTCCGGCCGGACAACGCCGCTCGTACAGGTGCGCTTCGTACTCTTCATGGAAGTACCGCAAGGTCGTGGCCACCGGGTTCGGCGCGGTCTGTCCGAGGCCGCAAAGGCTCCCGCGGCTGACGTAGTCGGTCAGGAGTTCCAGCTTGTCCAGGTCGTCCGGGGCGCCGGTCCCCGCACAGAGCCGTTCGAGGATCTCGAGCATCCGTTTGGTGCCGATCCGACAGAAGGTGCATTTCCCGCACGACTCGGCCTGGGTGAAGCGCAGGAAGAAGCGGGCCATCTCGACCATGCAGTCGCGGTCGTCGAGCACTACGAGGCCGCCCGAGCCCATGATCGCGCCGGTGGTCGCGAGCGCGTCGTAGTCGACCATCGTGTCCGCCAGTCGCGCGGGGATGCAGCCTCCCGACGGTCCACCGATCTGGACCGCCTTGAACGCGCGGCCGTCCTTGATCCCGCCGCCGATGTCCTCGACAATCTCGCGGATGGTGATGCCCATCGGCACCTCGATCAGGCCGCCGTGGTTGATCTTGCCGGCGAGGGCGAAGACCTTGGTGCCTTTGCTGGTGGCGGTGCCGAGGGCGGAAAAGGCCGTCGCGCCATGTCGCAGGATCCACGGCACGCAGGCCAGGGTCTCGACGTTGTTGACCACGGTGGGCTGGCCGCGAAATCCGCGCTCGATCGGGTAGGGCGGGCGGAGCCTGGGCATGCCGCGCTGTCCTTCGAGCGAGAGGATCAGCGCGGTCTCCTCGCCACAGACGAAGGCGCCCGCACCCTCCCGCACCTCGAGCTGCAGCGAGAAGTCCGATCCGAGCACGCTCCGGCCCAGGTAGCCGCGGGCTTCCGCCTGCCCGATCGCCGAGCGGATCCGCTGCACCGCGAGCGGGTATTCGGCACGGACGTAGAAGAAGCCGTGAGCAGCCCCGATCGCGTACGCGGCGATGGCCAGGCCCTCGATCACCCGATGGGGGTCCGCCTCGAGTACGAGCCGGTCCATGAACGCCCCGGGGTCCCCTTCGTCTCCGTTGCAGACGACGTACCTGGCGGTGGCGGGCTGGCTCCGGGCCAGCGCCCACTTCTGAGAGGTTGGAAAGCCTCCGCCTCCGCGCCCTCGAAGACCGGACGCGGAAATCTCGGCGATCACCTGTTCGGGGGCCAGAGCGGCCAGGCACCGGGTGAGGGCGCGGTAGCCATCCCGCGCGAGGTAGTCGTCGATGTTCGTCGGGTCGATCTCGCCGCAGTTCTCGAGGACGATGCGCTTCTGCTTTCCCAGATACGCGGCGGGGGCGCCGGTGCGCCGATCGATACGACACGCGTCGAGTTCCACCCTCTCGCCATCGCGTGAGACCAGATCCGTGAGGGCCTCGGCGGTCCAGCGCGCCCACGCACCGGGCCGGCGTGGGCGGATGTGCCGTCTCGCGATCCGGCGCGCCACCGCGGGGGTCACGTTGCCGTACAAGGTGGCGCCGCCATCGGCGTCCACGACCTCCACCATCGGTTCGCGATGGCACATCCCGTTGCAGCCGACCGTCTTCACCACGCCGCTCGCTCCGGAGCGAAGCACCTCGTGTACGAGTGCGGCCTGCACCGGTTCGCCCCCGCTGGCCACGCCGCACGAGCCGAGGCCGATCCGGATCTCGACCGCGCTCGGGCTCATGCGGGCTGGGCCTGATGGACGCTGTTCAGCGCGTCCATCGCGGTGAGAGGGGTCAGCCTTCCGGCCGCGTGCTCGTTCACCATCAGGACCGGGGCCAGGCTGCAGCACCCCAGGCACGCGACCTCGTCCAGGGTGAACATCCGCTCCGGATCGGTATCGGCGCCGTCGGGGATCCGGAGCTGCCGGCGGAGCTCCTCGGTGATCTGCCGTGCCCCGGCGACGTGACATGCGGTTCCGTGACACACCCGGACGACGTTCTCGCCGACCGGCGAGCGGCGGAACTGGGCGTAGAAGGAAGAGGTGCCGGCGATCTGCGCGGGGGTGACCTCGGTCAGCTCGCAGACTCGCTTCAAGGCTTCGTCCGGCAGGTAGCGATAGTGCGACTGGATCGCCTGCAGGATCAGGATGGCGGCTTCCCGGCTCCGGCCCTGCTTCTCGACCACGCGGTCGACGAAGGTCAGGTCGATCTCCGGGGGGATGGCAGGGGCGCCTTCGGTGGGTTTCTCGTCGACGACAGACGGCGAGGGCGGCCGGGCTCTCACGCTCGCCAGCGGGATGACCGTCACCGCCGGCCGCGAACCCTCGAGCGCGATCAGCCACTTCGAGCCCGCGAAGAAGGCCGACACGGCCCCGATGAGAAGCACCGAGAGCGCGTCGTCGCGCTCCTTGCGCGCCTGCCGGACCCGGGTGATCCGATCCTGTTCGGCGGAGAGCTTCGGCGCGAAGGACGCGTCCGCTTCGGTCTGCTTCTGCAGATCGGCCAGTCGTTCCGCGTCCGGCGAAACGCTCAGGCGGGCGGCGGCGTAGTCCGCGATCATGATGGCGACGCATAGAGCCCCGACCGCCCCGCCAACCCTCGACAGGGCGCGCGCGACTTTTCGCTGCCGGTCCGGGGTCACAGCGCCGGTCCCGGCCTCGTCTCGCAGGGGCAGGAGGCGTAACACCGGGCGCAGTAGAGGCATTCCTTTCGGATGGCGCGGTTCTCGTTGATCGCCCCGTACGGGCAGGCGGTCGCGCACAGTCCGCAGTCCAGCTCCTTGTTGGGCGTGATCGTGACCCCACGAGGGGCAAGGCGCGAACACCACGACAGGAGGACGCCGTAGGGGCACAGGTAGCGGCAGTAGGGGCGCCCGACCACGGTGCCGAGGGCCAGGAAGCCGGCGCCGATGAACATCATGTGCGCGAAGCCCTCGCGGCGGAAGAACCCTACGAACGGATCGAATCGGCAGATGACGAAGTCGCGGGCGATCATCGGCTGCACCGCGAGCAGGATCGCGAGCCCCAGATACCCATACTTCAAAAGGCCCAGCGCGTCGTCCAGCTTGCGCGGCACCTGAACCGGCTTCAAGACCACCAGCTCCTGGATCGCGCCGAGCGGACACACACCCCCGCAGAACGCGCGGCCGAAGAAGAGCGCCACCACCAGGGGCATGAAGAACACCGCGGTGACCACGATGGGAATCTTGTAGGTGGGATCGGCAAGGGAGAGGGCCACGTTCTGGATCGAGCCGATCGGGCAGATGCAGCCTTCGCGGTAGAAACCGAAGTAGGCCAGGCACACCACGGTCAGCGCCAGCGCGGACCGCCGGCTGCGCCTAGTCACCACCAGCCATACCGCCACCCCCATCGCGAAGCCCAGCAGCACGACGTCCAGAACCTCCAGCCAGTACTCGCGCGGCCGCGGCTTCTGCACGTCGGGGGTGAGGTAGCCGCCGCCGATGGTTTCCTGTTGGGGGGCCACCTCGACCGGTCGGTCGTACGGAACCGCCTGAGCGCTGGCCCGGGCCGGCGCTAACCAGGCGAGCAGAACGAACGGGGCCAGAACGACCAGAAGGCGCCGCGGCCCGGCGAAGGCCGTCACCGCGTCGCCGGCGCGGCGAGGGTCGGCTCGAGCGCGGTCTCGACCGGCTGGCGGGCCAGGGCTTCCTTCGGACAAGCCTTCGAGATCGCGCAATGGTTGCAGTCCACGCACAGGTCGTGGCGCACCTTGAGAATGATCGAGCCCAGGCCCAGGGGCTCCTTGCAGCCCTTCACGCAGATCCCGCAACCGTCGCACTTCACCTCGTCGATGATGTATTCGTAGAAGTTGTTGGCCGGATCTTCGGGATCCACCAGGCCGATCGGTTTGCGTTCGATGGCGTCGCGAGGGCAGAGCTTTTCGCTGGGCAGGCCGTTCTCGTCCACCGCGCTCTTGATGTTGTAGTACGCGGGGCAGATGTAGCACCGGCCGCACTCGCGGAAGTTGTTCACGGCCCGAACCGCCGACTGCTGGACCACGCATTCGGTGGTGCACAGGGCGCACACCGGGGCGCCCACGTCGCCCAGCCGGCTGTTGACGCAGCGTGACGCGTCGACCTGCCAGACCACCTGTCCATCCGCCTTGTCGATCAGGAAGACCGACGTGCCGCCGAACCCGAGCAGGACGGTTCCCCGCGCGACCCGGCTCAGCGCGTCCCGTCTGGTCGGATGGTCGCTCACGACTCCGCGTCTCCCTCGAAGACGATGATCTCGAGCCTGACCGTATCGGCGACGTAGACCCGGCCGCGCCGGTCCACCGCGATGGCCATGTTCTTGCAGTTGGGATCGAACACGTCGGTGGCGATCACCGCGATCAGGTTTCCCTGGAAGTCGTAGACCTTGGCCCGCGGCTCGGCTTTTTCGGTGACGTAGATGCGCTCGCGGCCCGCCACCGCGACATTCGTCGGGTTGCAGCAACCCGGGAAACCCGCGGGGTCGATCCCGTCGAAGCGGCCGAAGTGCCCGAGCAGTTGATCGTCCGGGGTGTAGTGCTCGATGCGGTGCTTGCCGGGATTGGTCGCGTGAACGATCCCGTCGGCATCCACGCCGAAGTCGATGACACCGTTCGGGATCCTGAAACCCTGCATCCGGTTGTTCCTGCCGATGTCATTGAGGAATGTCCCGTTCAGGTCGTACCGGCGAATCGCCCGGTCGGCTGCGTCTCCCACCAGCACGCACCCGGAGGCGAAACCGATCGCGGTGATCCGCCCGAGCCGCTCGGGGTCACGCCACGTGCTGACCAGCTTCCCATCACGGTCGAAGATCTCCACCTGGCCCGACTCACCGACATACACCGAACCGTCCTCGGCCACCGCCACCGCATGGCCGGGCATCGAGGTGGGCCAACGCCGCCGGAGCGTCCCATCGGCCTCGAAGACCTTCAGCTCCGAATCGCCGACCGCATACAGGCGCTCGCTCCCGTCGACGGTGATGCTGCGCAGGGTCTGGCTGAAGCGGGGAGCCCCTTCGCCCTTGCCGCCGATGACCTGGGTCTGCTTGTACATGACCGCCTCCTACCGGCCGCCCACTTTGAGGGCCACCATCTTGGTGAGATCACGAACGATCAGAGTGCCGTCGGACAGCGCCATCGGTCCCCAGACGTCGGGCCCGCTGAGCACCTGCGCGCTCGCGAGCTCTTTGTACGCGGTGGTGCTGGCCTCGATCAGCCGCAGCATCCCGGTCTTGCCTTCGAGCACGAAGAACATGCCGTCGGCGAGCAGGAAGCTGCCCAGCTCGAACGAGGCCTTCCCGTCACTCGTCCATACCTCTTTGCCGTCGAAAGTCAGGCAGGTGAAAAGCCCCCGCCTCTTCTTGCCCACCGCGAACATGTGGCCCTGGTGGACGATCGGGGTGTGGACCTCGGAGTTCCACTCGTTCCGCTTCATGTCGAACAGGCTCTCGACCCCGAAGGCGCCGCCGCGGGGCTGCACATCGACCATCACGCTGCCCGCGTCGTAGCTGGCGGTCATGAACACGCGCCGGGCATCCACCGCGAGCACGGACGGCGCCACCGCGACGTTGAACTTCCGGGGGAATTCCCAGAGCAGCGAGCCGTCCGCGGCCGAAATGCCGAGCGGTCCGTTCAGGGTGCCATACACATACTGCTTGACCCCGCCGAGCACGGCCGGCATCACCGAAGCGTGGCTGAGCACCAGTTTCCCGGGATTCGGAGTCCGCCAGATTTCCTTCCCGGTGGCTTTGTCGAGAGCGACCAGGATGGCATCGCCGCCGGTGGCGATCACGATCCGGTCCTTCTCCATCAAGGGGTTCTGGCCGTTGTACCAGGGCGGAATCCGGGCCTTGTACTCAGCCACCAGGTTCTTGGCCCAGAGTTGCTTTCCCGTCTTCGCGTCCAGGCAGTGCAATCCCAGTTTCGGATCCAGCGAGAAGACGTACCGGCCGTCGACCGCCGGTACGGTGCGGGTGATGGCGTGGTTGGGGCGGATGACCCGGGTTTCCTTGTAGCGCCAGATCTCCCGGCCATCGGCCAGGGATCGAGCGTAGACGCCCCACTCGTTCGTCTTCGTGTCGTAGTCGTGGTGGTAGACGCGGCCGCCCACGATCGCGGCCCCCGCGTAGCCCTCGCCAACCGGAATCGTCCACAACACCTTTGGCCCGCCCGCAGGCCACTCGCGCAGCAGACCGGTTTCACTCGACTTCCCATCGCGGGAAGGACCGCGAAACTGCGGCCAGTCCGCGGCACCCGCGATCGCGACCGACCAGGCGACAAACGCGGCGGCAAGAGTCATGCGCCCCGTCACTCGCCGCGCGAGCGCCCGGTTTCGCAGCGTGGGAGCCAACCTTGTCAAGGCGGCTCGGACGCGCCACGTCGCCCGGCAAGCCGGCAGGCCGACCATTTCATGGCCCCGGAATTCCGACCGGATTACGGCCCGGGCGCGCAAGATGGGTCCCTTCTACCTCTCGTCATGACTCAATCCCATCTGATTCATGATTCACTCCCGGCTGGCTCACTCAATTCCCAGGCCAGCGACGCTCCCTCATGATCCTGCGGCATCCGGGTGGATGCAATGATGCAAAGGACCTACGTTTCCCCGGGACGTCACCGCCAAGTGCCGCCTCTGGAGCCAGTTGACGAGATGACGGACGAGATCGAACGACCTCGGCATCACCGGGACGAAGTGCCGCCGAATCATTGAGCGCCGCCTGATCAGCTGAGCTTGGCGGCGATCGCTTCCATTACCTCTGCCAGCAGCTGGAGTGCCGGCCGCAACTGATCGTGCTCGTACCGTGGCGCCCGGGTCCGCACAAATCCGCCTGGCCCGGGCGTGGGGAAACCACGAAAGTGGGGGCTGCTGAGGCCGAAGCCCCGGAATTCGGGCCTCCTGTACAATCGTTCCGCCATGCAGGGCCTTCCCGGCGGTGAGTTGATCGGCAAGGGCCTGGCCGATCTTGCGCGAAACGAGGAAACCGTCGAGTCGCTGCTGGTCTCGATCGGCTCACCCAGGCTTCGCGCCCTCGGAGTTTCCCTCGGCCCCGCGTTCGACAACCCTGAACACCGGCTGTATGCCCTGCTCGGCCGGGATCACGGCGACAACGCGCACGGCCAATATAACGCTCTGGTCCGGCTCCTGGTCAGTTACGAAAGAGCCCTGGCGTGCGTCCGTCCGTAGATACCCCCAGACTGCGGGCCTTTCTGGAGTTGCTGTCGCGTGCAGCTCGGGAACCCACGCGGCTGTACCTCACGGGCGGGGCCTCCCAGCTTCTGCGCGGCCTCCGTGACTCGACGCTGGATATCGATCTCACCTTCGAACCCGAGAGCGATGAGCTGCTGCGGTCGATGGTGAGTCTGAAGGAGACCTTGAACGTGAACGTGGAGATCGTGTCGCCGGTCCACTTTGTTCCTCCCCTTCCAGGCTGGCGCGATCGCTGCGAGCTCGTGATGCAGATCGGGAAACTCGCGGTGCTTCACTTCGATCCTTATACCCAGACCCTGTCCAAGCTCGAGCGCGGCCATGTTCGGGATATGCAGGACATTCAGGCTTTGGTGGCAGAGAGGATCGTAGATCCGGTTCGCCTTCGCGCCCTCTTCGCGGCTGTTCGATCCGAACTGTTCCGATATCCGGCGATCGATCCGAAGAGTCTCTTCACGGCGGTGGATCGTCTCGCCGGCGCCGACAAGGCTTGAGATCACGTCTCCCCATGGCGAACCTCAGCCTTCCATGAGAGTGGCGGCGGCGCCCGTGCTGCGCGGCGACGTTGCCGAGGTAGCGCCTGATTCAGATTGGCCGGACACCGAACAAAGAACTCTGGCTTCGGCGTGGTTCATCCGAGGTCGCGGCCGCCGCCGCGGCCAGGCCGACCTTCAGAGCATCACGGTGCCTCGTGACCGCGCGACCATGGATCAGTTGCGGCCAGGAATCTCGAGTGTGCTTCGGCTGGTCGTTACTGGCCCGCTTATGGCGCCGCCGGCTTTCGGGCGACCACCAGCCAGTCCCACGGCCTCGAGTTTCTCAACTCGGGGGGCGGGGTGATTCCGTAGCTGGTCCAGGAATACTCGACCCGCCGGAAGCGGATATTGACGAGTCCGAGATTGGCCAGGGCTCCCCGCAGTTCGCGCTGCGCGAAGTGTTTGGTGGGGACGCCGCCAAAGCGCACGATGCCCGGACGGTTCCGGGCGCGCACCAGGAGAGAGGGAGGGGGCTCTAGGTCTTCATCGTCGTCGCGCTGCCGCGCCTCCGTGGCCAGATCCGCCGACTCCCGGGACGGGACCACCAGGAGAAACCGCCCCTCAGGCTTGAGCATGACGAACATCGAGCGCAGGACCTGATGCCACTCCCGCCGGCTCGGATGAAGGGCGACGTTGACGGAGAGGACAGCCTCGAAGCGATTCCGGGTCTCCCGCGTCGCGCGATGAGCGACGTCGACCTTGACGTTGCCGCGGGCCCGCATCTTCTCGCGGGCAATGCGCACGCACTTCGCCGACTGCTCGAAGCCGTGCACCTCCTCGAAGAGCCGGCTGAGCATGGGCAGGTAGGTGCCGACACCGCAGCCGAAATCGGCGATGTTCGAGGCCCTTCGGGCCGCCGACTTCAGCTCGGCCACCACCACGCGGCTTCGCGCGCAGCGCAGGGTGTTGAAGACTTCTTCGCCCCACGCGGGCGCGATCTGATCCCAGTGCTCCGCGTAGAGGCGGCCCGAGGGAGAGCGATCTCGAGCCATGGGCGGAGAATACCAATGCTGAAAACGTATGCAACACCACGAACATCGGAACGGCTCGCGGAAAGTGCGCGCGCTACCGGCTGCTCGCGGACATCAACCCCGCCGCGAACAGACCCAGGCAGGCCATCCCCAGGAACACTTCCTGGATTCCCAGGATCTGCGGACGGATGGGCGGCCGTCCCGGGGAGAGGCCGTGAGCCGCTCGCGCCAGGAGCAATGCGAACGCGGAGGCCGCGACGAGCGAGAGCCGGCCGCTGGCCGTGGCGGCGAGGGCCATGAGCAGTCCGACCGCGTGAGCGGCGAGGACCGGCCTTGCGAGGGCGGAGCGGAGCGCGGGCCGATCGTTCCGGTCGACCCGGACTCGAGCCCGGACATAGAGGATCGTGGTCACTATGCGTAGAGCGACCAGAGCCCAGGCCGTCCATGCGGTGGCCGGCGCGGCCCCGGCCGCGAGGATGATCGCGGTCGCCGAAGAGCCGAGTCCCAGCGCCCCCGCGATCTCAGGCAGAGCTTCGCGGCCGCGGCCCTGCAGGTCGCGCCCCAGAGCGAAGAACGCCGCCGGCGCGGCCAGGGCGAGCGGCCCCAGAATGGAAACGCTGCTTTGGGACAGCGCGGTGACGAAGGAGAGTGCTGCGACCGCGGCGTAGCCTGCGAAGAATCGCTCCGCCAGACCGGTGCGCGGATATCTCAGGCCCCGGCGCCAATCGAGGGCGGCGAGCTTGAGGGGATGTCGAGCAAGAAACGCGGCGCTGGCGCTCAACGCCAGCCAGGCGCCGGCAGCGGAGGGAGCGACCAGGAGGCCCAGAATCACCGGCTCCAGCAGGAAGCTCCAGCCGCCGTGTTCGACGGGGAGGGCGATGTTCCGCCAGGAGGGCGCGGGTCGGGACTTCTCCGGCGGCGGCGCTCCGGGTGCTGAAGCGGTTACGCTCATGGTCCGATTCTGACCCGGCATCGCCCGCCGAAGGTATGACGCCCGTCATTCCTCTCCCGCGCGGGCCCGGGTTCCAGGACCGCCCGGCCCCTGGCTATGCGGAGTTCGCGGTTAACCAGCCTTCGACCTTCTGGCGGCTCGGCACGCCGCCCGCATGAACGACCTGGCCATCGATGACCACGCCGGGGGTGGACATGATGCCGTAGCTCGTGATGTCCTTCATTCCTTCGACCTTTTCCAACTGGATGTCGATACCCTGGTCATGGGCGATCGTCTCGATCAGCTTGACCGTGTTTCGGCAATTGGCGCATCCGGCACCGAGTACTTTTACGTTCTTCATGACGTTGTCCTTGTCTGCAGCTACAGCACCGCGTTGAATACGTAGCCGACGAGCAGAATGCCGCTCGCCACCACCGCGACGAAGGTCGCGATGAGGCGGGGCCTGAGTACCTTGCGGAGAATCACCAGTTCCGGCAGGGACAGGGCGATCACACTCATCATGAACGCGAGGACCGTGCCCAGGGCCGCGCCCTTGGTCAGGAGGGCCTGAACGATGGGAATCACCCCGGCCGCGTTTGTGTACATGGGCACGCCCATGAGCACGGCCAGAGGCACCGCCCACCACGCGTCCTTCCCCATGATGGAGGCCATGAAGGCCTCGGGCACGTAGCCATGGATGGCCGCGCCGACAGCGATGCCGGCGAGGATGTAGGGCCAGACCCTGCCCACGATCTCGCGCACCGCGCCGAAGCCCGCTTCGATCCGCTCCGGCAGGGTGACGGTGTGTTCGCCGAGGCGTGGGTCAACCCTGGGCATTCGGCTCACCCAGTCTTCGAGCGACGCTTCCATCTTCAAACGCCCGATGATCCAGCCGGCCACGATGGCGACGGACAATCCGAGCCCGAGGTAGAGGACGGCAATCTGCCAGCCGAAAAGACCGAAGAGCAGAGTCAGCGCCACCTCGTTGACCATGGGCGCCGAGATCAGAAATGAGAACGTGACCCCGAGAGGCACTCCCGCCTGTACGAAGCCGATGAACAGCGGCACCGCGGAGCAGGAGCAGAAGGGCGTAACCACGCCGAGGCTGGCGGCCATCACATTCGCGGCCCCCTCGGTTCGGCCGGCCAGCAGGGCGCGCGTGCGTTCGGGGGTGAAGTGGGAGTTCACCATTCCCATGACGAAGACGATCCCGGTGAGCAGGAGCAGAACCTTGGGCGTGTCGTAGAGGAAGAACTGGAGGGCGCCGCCCAGATGGCTGGCGCGATCGACGGGCAGGGCGGACACCAGCACCTCGGAGGCGGGGGCGAGGGCGCGGTACAGCAGCGCCCAAAGGAACGCCGCGAGGGCCAGGAATGCCCGAGGCTGGCTTCGGGGCCATCTCCCCGCGACCGCGATGAGGGACTCGATGGGCGCGTCGCGCGCGGTCGCGGTCACGATGGCTCCTGCGGGCTGGGGAACCAATGGCGCGTGCGGTTGCACACCGCGCAAACCGAGAGCATCACCGGGACTTCGATCAACACTCCCACCACCGTGGCCAGAGCGGCGCCGGATTCGGGGCCGAACAGGGCGATGGAGGTGGCGACGGCCAGTTCGAAGAAGTTGCTCGCGCCGATCAGGGCGCCCGGCGCGGCCACCGCGTACTCGACCCGGAA
>JAQBHL010000061.1:0-4343 GCA_032127745.1 Acidobacteriota bacterium | reverse complement strand
GCCATCCGAGAGCGATGCCAGCTCCTCGCAGGGCAGAGCGCAGAGCGCACACATGCGCTCACTCCTCACTCGCGCCAGCGGCGGCGCACGGCCTCCGCCCATCCCGGTACAACGTAGACGTCGGCGCCCGCGGTCGAAGTCACGAAGGCGAATCGTCGTCCATCCGGCGAGACGTCGAGCGCCTCCACGCGGAGAGAGGGAGGGTCGAGGACTGGCGCGGTGCCCCGTAGGTTCTGGCTTGGCTGTCTCCGCCGTTTCCAGCTTCGTGCCCGTGTAGCCATTCCGTGGGTCCGTCTCCAGCCCCCGCCCGATCGAACCGTGCGTGGGGATTTCCCCCACACGGCTCACCTGTATGTTTCACCCCAAGAGTTATGGGACCTATCAGACTGGGAGCGCTTTCTGCCGCGGTTGATTGTAGCTCACCCGGTATCCGTCGAATAAGCCCAGGCAGCCCACCAGCCACTGCGTACTCCACCTCTTCCAGCCGAAGCCGGTGCGTTTCGAGTTTCGCGCAAGGTGCCGTCTCACCTTCTTCTGAACCCATTGTCGGACATAGGAGAAGCATCGACTGGCGTTGCCGCGGGCAAAGTAGTTGACCCACCCCCGGAGCATCGGATTGATCCTCTCGATCACTCGCGATACCGGCTGGGAACGAAGGGAGCGAAAGACCGCCTTGAGGGTGTTCAGCAGTTCCGTACGCTTCTTTGTCTTGGGCGTTCTTAGCACAAGCCACTTGCCGAGTCGGCTGCGTACGCGCCGGATGTCAAACCCCAGGAAGCCGAAGCTCTCCCCTTTCGCCAGGTCCACGGTGCGGCTCTTCTCGTCATTGATCTCGACTTCGAGTTTGGCGAGTTCCTCCCGTAGTCGTCTCGACACCTGCCCAAGCAGACGGTCCTGTCGCGGGTGGCCGTGCACCAGGACCACGAGTCGAGTAGCGGAGGGGAATCTCACCCCTCCGCCCTCACAGAACCGGACGTGAAACTCTCGCCTCATCCGGCTCTTACACCCCAGCCTCGGGCCGAACACCGAGTCGCCAGTGCGCGAAGAGAGTCGGCTCCCGCCGCGCCACCCGGCCGAGCCAGTGCGTGGAGGCTCGTTCCCGGTTTCGGAACCGCGTGAATTTCCGTCGCACCCATGCCGCAAGGGCCTCGTTCAGATGTCGAAGGACTTGGACGCACCTGGACCGGTAGAACCGACCGTAGTAGTTCATCCAGCCCCAGACCACTGGATTGACGGCTCTCGCAAGATCCTCGAGTTGCTGATTGTTCCGGGTGGACGCCAGACGCCACTCGCGGATGGTCTTGCGCACCGCCTTGGCGGCCTTGGTGCTCATCGCCGGCAGGAAGCTCACGAAGAACTTTCCCCAGCGATTCTTGGCTCGGCGAGGTTGAAAGGTGTACCCGAGAAAGTCGAACTTGACGGTCTCGTGCTTCTCGGGCCGGTCGTCGTCCTTGCAGTACACGATGCGCGTCTTGGTGGGATGCAGCTCCAAATGGCACTGCGCGAACCGACCCCGGATGGCCTCCACGACCGCCTGGGCCTCCCCCTTACTCCGACAGTGGATAGCAACGTCATCCGCATAGCGCTCGAACGGACACGCCGGGTGATGCCGCCGCATCCACACGTCGAAGCCATAGTGCAGGAAGAGGTTGGCCAGTAGCGGACTGATGACCCCGCCTTGCGGGGTCCCTTTGGTCCGCGGTTCCAGGGTACCGTCCGGCATCTGCATGGGGGCACGGAGCCACCGCGAAATGTACAGCCGGATCCAGGGAACGTCGGTGTGGTGGGCCACGGCGCGCTCGACGAGGTCGTGATCCAAGCTGTCGAAGAACGCCTTGATGTCGAGATCAACAACCCAGTCGAACTCCCAGCAGCGCTTCCTCGTCACCCCTACCGCATCGAGTGCCGACTTGCCGGGTCGATAGCCGTACGAGTCCGGGTGGAAGACCGGCTCCACGCAGGGCTCGAGGACCATCTTCGCGACCGTCTGTGCCACGCGATCGCAGACCGTCGGGATGCCGAGCGGACGCTTGCCGCCGTTGTCCTTCGGAATTTCGACGAGCTTCACGGGCGGAGGGATGTACGAGCCCGACGACATGCGATTCCAGACCTTGTAGAGGTTGCCCTTCAAGTCTTCTTCGAACGCCGCCAACGACTGCCCGTCCACACCCGCAGCTCCGCGGTTTGCCTTCACACGTTGGTACGCTTCCAGAACGAGTTGTTTCGGAATCACATGGGCCTTGCCTCGGGTCGCCGCTCCTCCCATTGCTGGTTGGCTGCGTCCCGGGCCAGGAGTGTCGGGCCCCTTCGCTCCGCCCGCGTTACCAGGCTTCATCGCTACCTCGGGCCCGTCCGCCCCTGCACTCCGCATCGGTACTCGGCTCCTCGTGGGTCAGCCACTTGGAGGTCTCCCTTAGCATCGGAGTGCAGGTTCCCGCGTTCCGCACAAGAGCCTGCGCTGGGCTCACGCCGTCTTTGTGCCGGCCACCATCCGGGCAGTAAACAGGCCGTCCCCCGGACCCCTCCCAGGCCAACGACTGGAGCCTGGTTTCGATGGCGTCCCTAAGCTTTCGACACGTTGATGACGGTTTGCTCACGCTCGTCTTCCCAGCACTCACCTGACGGATTTCATTCCGCCTTTTCCGAGAACGCTCACCACCTCGGCCGTTGTGCCAAAGCAGCTTCCCGTGGTTTGGGCCCTGACCCTGCCGTCCGAGCCCGAGGGGCCTACCCTCATCTCTCATGCAGCAGGCACGTCAGTTCGGTCAGCGACGACCTCTCTTCCGCGCCATCGCGGCGCACGGTCATCGGCAAAGCGTGCGTATTCGACGTACACCCACCGACCCTCGCGGGTTGCCTCCTGTGCCTTCTCCAGCATGCAATCCACCTCGTTGAGGTAGATGTTGCTGAGCAAGGGGGAGATCACTCCGCCCTGGGGAACGCCCTTGGCCCCGGTGGCCTTCATGATCAGCTTCAGCAGGTGCATCACGTCTCGGTCCTCGATCCTTTGCGCCAGCTTCCCGAGCAAGATGTGGTGCCTCACGTTGTCGAAGTAGGCACGCAGATCGATATCGATCACGCGTGTCATGCCGTGTCTGATCGCTTCGGTCACTCGGTCCACCGCTTCATGCGCCGTCCGCTCGGGTCGGTACCCAAACGATCCCGATTGAAAGCTGGCCTCGAAGATCGGCTCCAGGATGAGCAGAAGCGCACCCTGGGCCACGCGGTCGCGGATAGTCGGAATCGAGAGGACGCGTACCTTCTTGCCGCCGTCCTTCGGGATCTCCTTCTTCCGGTTCGGCATGGGAACGTATTTGCGCGAGACCAGCTCGTCCCGGAGCTGCTCGATGAAACCATCGACTCCGCCCTCCTCGATGGCCTCGAACGTGACCCCATCGACACCCGGGGCTCCATCGTTCTTCTTGGCCAAGCGGTAGGCTTCGCGCAGGGTCTCCTCTTTGCAGACGTGAACGAAAAGGCCCCAGAAACGCCACGACGGTTCGGACTTCGCCTTGGCGTACATCTTCCGTCTCAGGTCTTGCAGACTGATCAGCGGTCTTGTCATCCGCACCTGCCTCCCTCTCCACGAAAGAGCACATACAGCAGGGTCCCTTTGCTCCGCGGTCGTTACTCCGCTTCCGCGCTCATATGGACCCCTCCGACTCCCTCTCGCCTTCGGACCGCCTCCCGGCTTTAGACCGATTGTGCGACCTACTTCCTCCGCCGATTTCTCGTCGGGGCGAGGAGGGTCTCGCCAGTTGACTGGGCACGTCCTTGTCGCCGTGCTGCCGCTGCTACCCCGCCGGAGGGCACCGCCGAAACCAGAGTAGGGCGGTCCTGCTGCCTTCGCCCTCACTCAACGGGCTCGGCCTCCGGATGCTTCTTGTTGACGAGGCTACCTCTGCGTTCACTTGCGTTGCGGCCCGGCGACTCGCTCACCACCCAAGAGGTGGCTTTGTCGATGGGCTTCAGATCATTCGATTTCTCTCCCGACTGCCATCCAAGCTACAGGGCTTCTGGTTCTTGCCCTGGTGGGACTGACTCCCACTGAACATGTCAGCCTTTCCTGGTAGTACTAAGTGAAACAAGGGCGGTTCGCCAGTCAAGCCGCGCCGTCGCGGGCGGCCGCGGGCGGCCAACCCCGCCTTCGGGCCCCTCCATCGCACCATGGACCTGCGTCCGCCCGCGCTCCCGGGCCGGGCTCCGTCGCGCCCACCTCGAGCCACGCGCAGGCGCAACCGCCCCGTGGCCCACCCACGCCTGTCGCCCAGCGGCTACGCGACCTCCTCGCCTGCCCTGTGGCCACGCCCTGCGCCCTCGTCCTCGTCTCCGAGCACTTGCCG
>JAQBHL010000060.1:0-4114 GCA_032127745.1 Acidobacteriota bacterium | reverse complement strand
CTGTTCGTCCAGCACGCTCGTGTCGCCCGTGAAGGACACGTAACGGGAAACCGCGTACGGCAACCACAGGTAGTCGTCCGAGCACATGGTGCGGACGCCACGTCCACTCGGAGGGTGCCACCAGTGCTGCACGTCTCCCTCCCTAAACTGACGGCTGGCGCACAAGAGCACCTGGTCGCGCAGGACCGCGGGCCTGGTATGGATGAGGGCCATGGCATCCTGCAACTGATCGCGGAAGCCGAAGGCGCCACCCGACTGATAGAAGCCGCTGCGCGCCCACATCCGGCAGGAGAGAGCCTGGTACACCAGCCACCCGTTGGCGAGAACGTTGAGAGCGGGATCGGGGGTCTCGACCTGCACCGCCCCGAGGGTTTCCTTCCAGAGATTCCACACCCGTTCCAGAGCGGCCCGAGCGGCGCCCCCGCGAGAGTGGAGAACCTGGTGGGACGCGTCCGCAGCACCCCGGCCGGCGCCGAGCCGGAACACGATCTCCCGCTCCTGTCCGGCGAACAGATCGACGGTCACCTGGATGGCGGCGCAGGGGTCGAGGGCGGCCCCGACCTTCCCGGAAAGACGCGACCGGCCGAGGGCCGCCGGGTGGCGCAAGGAGCCATTCCGTCCGATGAACTCCTTCCGGTCGCAGGTCACGTTGCCGCCGGCGCCTTCGGCGTCGAAAAAAGCCACCCGATCCGAGAACTCCGGGTTGAACGGGTTGCGCGCGAACAGGGCCCCGCTTCGCGGATCGATCTCGGTGGTCACATGCATGGCCGATTTCTCACGCAGGTCTCCGAGGACCCATTCCACGTAGCCCGTGGCTGACAGCTTCCGGTGCCGTCCGGATTCGTTGCGCAGCTTGAGAACCGAGTACTTGATCGAGGCAAGGACGTCGACGTAGATCCACAGTTCCGATCGGATCCCTTCGGCCGCGAGTTCGAAGACGCTGTAGCCGAAACCGTGCCTGATCCGGTACGTGTGGTTCGCGGGCGCGGGCGACGGAGTCGGCGACCAGACCGCTCCGGTCTCCTCATCGCGAAGATAGATCGCCTCGCCGCTCCAATCGCTCACCGGGTCGTTGGGCCACGGGGTGAGGCGGAACTCGTGAGCGTTCTCCTGGAAGGTGTATGCACTCCCCGCCTCCGAGACCACCGTTCCGAAGTGCGGATTGGCCAGGACGTTGACCCAGGGAGCGGGAGGAACCACGCCTGGGGCCAGGGTGATGACGTACTCGCGCCCGTCCGGCGTGAATCCTCCCAGGCCGTTGTCGAGAATCACATTCGGGGGCGATGGGGGTGGGGACGGCTCGGGCTCACGCGTTCGGGTGGCCTTGAACGCGGAGGGCCGGGGAGCGGTAGCACTCTTCCGGTCGAGTTGCTCCACCAGCGACCCCAGTCGGTCGCTGATGACGACCCGGGCCACCGACTGGAGGAGAACTCCGTCTTCGTCGGACATCTGGGCGGCGGGCCGCACGAAGATGCCGCCGGGTCGGTCGATCACGCCGGCCCCGATGCCGGAAGTGATCAGTCCCATGATCTGGTCCTGCAACTGCTGCAGGTAACCGGCCTGATGCTCGTTCCAGATGACCAGGTCCACGGAGAGCCCCTTGAGCCGCCAGTAGGCATGGGCCTGGACGAGCTGCCGGACCAGATCGAGGCTTGCCGTGTCGGCGACTCTCAGCAAAACGATGGGCAGGTCGCCGGAGATGGCGTAAGCCCAGAGGGCCGGCTGGCCCCGGCGGTTCCGGCGAAGGATGCGGGGGTCGGCCCGGAACGTGGCGTTCACGTGGATGACCAGGCCGGCCAGACGAGAGTAGAGCTGCGCATCGGCCTCGCTTGCGTTCAGTTGTCGGCGCACCACCTGGGAGTGGGTCCAGGCCAGCTCGAACGCTCGGTCGGCCAGGTGACGGTCCTGGTAGCGTTCCGCGAGGCCGATCGCCTGCACACGAGAGGCCGCCATTCCCGTGACGATATCGACGGTGACGGACTGGCCGGGCTCCAGAGAAATCACACTGCGGATGCACACGATGGGATCCAGCACCGACCCCGAAGTGCCGGATAGGGGCACGCGGCTGGTGAGGGCCAGGGGGGCGGACGGACTTCCGCCCCGGCCGAGAAAGAGGGATCGATCCGTTTCGTAGGAAGTATGGGCGGAGGAAGGACCGCGCACCTTCATCAGATGAACCATCCAGGGCGCGGTTTCGGCTTGCGAGCGCGGGCGCCTCGTGCACAGGATGGCGCGCCGTTGAGGCAGGATCTCGGTCTCCACGAACAGATTGCTGAAGGCCGGGTGCATGGCATCGGCCGCCTGAGGGGCGATCACGACCTCTGCGTAGCTGGTGATCTCGATCCGCCGGGTCTGTTTCGATCGATTGGTGATCCGCACCCGGCGCAGCTCGATGTCATCTTCGGGGGAGACCACGATCTCTGTGTGGGTCTCAAAAGCGGTGCCGCCTTTGGTCAGATCCACGCGACGGAACTCGGCGCGTCCTTCGGAGAAAACCGCTTCGTAGTTTTCAGGTTTCGCCCTGGTCCCGGTCGGCTGATAGGTGGCCGACCAGAATTTGCCGCTCTCCACCTCGCGGAGGTAGCAGAAGGTTCCCCAGGGGTCGCGAACCCCGTCCTCGCGCCAGCGGGTGACCGCGAGATCCTTGAACCGGCTGTAGCCCCCGCCCGCGTTCGTCACCATCACGTGGTAGCGGCCGTTCGACAGCAGCTGCACCTCGGGAGCCTCGGTTGTGGGCTCGGCGAAGATCCGGATGGGGGTCTCGCCGCCTGCCCCCATTGTCCGCACCTCGGCGAGCTGGGCGGTCAAGGGCGACGATGCGGCGGTGGGAATCCTCTCCTGGAGCAGGAGCAAGGTGGCCTGAAATTCCAGGTCCGCCTCGAAACGCTTCTGCATGGGCCGGTCCAGAAGCTTGTAGGCGAAGGCCAGAAGGCTCATCCCCTGGTGATGGGCCATGAACGTCTTCACCACCATTCCCGATCCGTCGCGGTGCCGGCGCGCCTTGGTGTGATCGACGGCCTCGTAGAAACCAAACTTTCCCAGGGTCCCCTCGTGGGCGAGGCGTTGCAGGTTAAGGCAGGCCTCGTCCGGAGAAACCATGAGGGCGAGAGCCGAAGCGTAGGGGGCGATCACCAGATCGTCGGCCAGGCCCCGCTTCAACCCGAGGCCGGGAACGCCGAAGGCCCGGTACTGGTAGTTGAGGTGAACATCGACGGTGTTGTAGGCGGACTCCGAGATGCCCCAGGCCACCCCTCGTTCTCTTCCGTATTCGATCTGTCTTCTCACCGCGCCCCGGCTCGTCTGCTCCAGCAAAGTGCCTTCGTATTCGGGCATGACCAGGAGAGGCATCAGGTACTCGAACATCGAGCCGCTCCAGGAAAGAAGAACCGGCTCGCCCGAGGCGCTGGTGAGCAGGCGACCGAGGGCGAACCAGCTCTCCTGGGGAACTTGTCCCCGGGCGATGGCCACGAAGCTGCATAACCGGGCTTCGGAAGCGAGCAGGTCGTAGAAGCTCTCATCCCGGCGTCCCTCCACGACGTGGTAGCCGACGGTGAACGCGCGAAGGGCCTTGTCGTAGAGGAAGCCGAAATCCATCCGAGAAAGCTCAGCCGACTGCGCGGCCAGACGTTCGATTCTGGCCAGGCGCTCCGCCGCCCGCTCGCTGCTCTGCTGGATCCTCGCTTGAAGGTCGGTCCACGCGGCTTGTTCATCGCTTGTCGCATCCGTGGGCGTCCGGCCGTCCGGCCCGTCGATCCTTCCGCTCAAGCCGGCCAGATCTCGAAGACTCGAGTGCGAGGGGAGTTCATCGGTCTGCGTAGCCGCACCCGTCTCGATCTTAATGAGGAGCCACGGAGCCAGGAACAGAAGGTCATCGAGGGCCTCGCGACACTGCCGGCTGAGCGATTCGGCCCAGGCCAAAGCCTCGCCCTCGCCCTCGCCTTCGGAGATGAGCGGCGCCGCGGCCTCAATTCGATCCAGATCCGCGCCCTCTGCCTCGAGGTCGGCGGAGATCCGAACCAGGCCTTCGAGGGTGGAATGGGCGGCCCGAAGCGTCAGCGGTCCGGCCGCGGAGATGAGATCGAGTTCCGCGCGAAAGGCCTCCGCCGAAGGGAGG
>JAQBHL010000059.1:0-2939 GCA_032127745.1 Acidobacteriota bacterium | reverse complement strand
GCTGGCCGCCTGTGTTGTCGATGACTAGATATCGGCTTCGACCGTCTTCCAATGCTCGCGCATCCAGTTGCGCCTGCCTTCCGCTTCGCCGGCATCCATGAGCAGCTCAAACGTGGCGCGCACTTTCTGAATCTGCTCGCGATCGAGGCGCATCTGCACGAGGCGGCGCGTATCGGGGTTCATGGTCGTATCCCAGAGCTGCTCCGGGCTCATTTCGCCCAGGCCCTTGAACCGGCTTACCGTCCATGCGCCCTCGCGCACGCCTTCGTCCCCGAGCTTCTCCTCCATGGCCGCGAGCTCCTGCTTGTCGAGGGCATAGAGTTTGCGCGCCGGCTTGCCTTTGCCCTGCGACGTGACGTCGATACGAAAGAGCGGCGGCTGGGCGACGTAGACGTTGCCCTGCTCGATCAGTCTGGGAAAGTGCTGGAAGAACAGCGTGAGCAGAAGCACCTGGATGTGCGACCCATCCACGTCCGCGTCGGCCAGGATCACGACCTTTCGGTATCGAAGCCCACCGAGATCAATCGTGTCGTCGAGCTTGTGCGGCTCCACGCCCATCGCCAGGGCGATTGCCTCGATCTCCTTGTTGGCGTAGAGCGATTCCGCGCTGTCCTGCCAGGTGTTCTTCGGCTTGCCCTTGAGCGGCAGCACCGCCTGGAATTCCTTGTCGCGCGCCTGCTTGGCCGACCCGCCCGCCGAATCCCCCTCGACGATGAAGAGCTCGTTGCGCTCCGCATCGTCGGACGCGCAGTCGGTCAGCTTTCCCGGCAGGACCGCGACGCCCGACGTCTTGCGGCGCTCCACCTTCTGCGCGGCCCGGGTCCGGGCGAACGCCTGGGCGATCACCAGCTCCGCGATGCGCTTGCCTTCCTCGACATGCTGATTCAGCCAGAGCTCGAAGGGGTCGCGCATCATCTGCGCCACCAGTTTGACCGCATCGCGCGAGATGAGCTCGTGCTTCACCTGTCCCTTGAACTGCGGATCGAGCATCTTCACTGCCAGAACGTACGAGGCGCGCGACCAGACGTCCTCGGGGACGATCTTGAGTCCGCGCTGGCCCATCGCGTGGTGATCGATGAAACTCTTGACCGCGTTGTACGCGCCCTCCCGCAGCCCCGCGACGTGCGTGCCGTGGCGCGTCGGAATCATGTTCACGTACGACTCCGCAACGATCTCGCCGTCCCGCGCCCACGCGATCGCCCAGAGCGCGCCCTCGCCTTCCGCGAAGTTGTCAGACTCGGATTGGGCATCGACGTAGCGCTCGCCGAAAAAGGAATCGGCCACGGCATCGCGGGCCGCCATCGCATCGCGGAAGTAGCCCCGGATACCGTCCGGAAACTTCCAGGTGGTCTCGGCAATCTTGCCGTTCTTCTCGATCCCCAGCGTGAACTTCACGCCGGGAAGCAGCATCGCTTTCGCGCGCAGCAGCACGGCGACGTCCTGGTGGACTATCTTCGGCGAATCGAAGTACTTCGGATCGGGCCAGAACCGGAGGCGCGTGCCGGTGTCGCGCGGGTTCACGCTGCCGACCTTCTTCAGGGGCTCCTTGACCTTGCCATTGTCGGCGAATACAAGGCGGTAGCGCGCCCCGTCGCGCTTGACTTCCACTTCCAGGCGCTTCGCCAACGCATTCGTGACACACACTCCCACGCCGTGCAGGCCGCCGGCAATGCGGTAGACCGCGTCCTTCTCCGTTTTTCGAAACTTTCCGCCCGAGTGGAGCGTCGTGAAGATCACCTGCACCGCGGGAATCTTCTTCTTGGGGTGCAGCTCGACAGGAATGCCCCGGCCGTCGTCCTCTACCGCCGCCGAGCCGTCCTCGTACAGAACAACCGAGACTGCCTTCGCGAAGCCAGCGAGGCCCTCATCGGAAGCATTGTCGATCGCCTCGACCAGCGCGTGATTGGGGTTGACCGGGTCGGTGTACATACCCGGTCGATGGAGGATCGGTGAGAGATCCTCAAGGATTTCAATGTCTTCGGCGCGATATTCGCCAGCCTTGCGTGCCATCGCTTCCCGTTCTTGTCGCCACGACAGGTTGGGGTCGGAACCCTCGCCGACCACGATGGGTTGTGATCATACCCTGCCCGCGGACCACATGCACCCGCCGCCCGGCCGAGCAGTGCGCAGAAATGAACAGTTCGGGCTGCAACGGGTTCGGGCTGCGCCCAACGACTGCGCGGAGCCCTGCCTCGATGTCACGCGTGTCCACGAGGTCGCGCTGTGCAGCGAATTGCCCCCAAACTCCGGCGAGGCAGTCCGCCTGCAGCTCCTGGCGGACGGAAAGGGCGTTGCGCGGTTCGGTGGGCAGGCACGCGCCTTCCCGTTGCACTTGCTCCGCAACGCCGATCAGGAACTGCACATGATGGCCGAGTTCGTGCTCCGCCGCATTCGATCCCAGCGCATCCTTTGCTCCCTCGTGGACGGTGGGGCGGATCAGGCCTTCCGCTTGTTGATGAACTGGGCGTCTTCCACGACCTTGAGCGGGCTGCCTCCCCACAGGAACGCGGCGTAAAAATGATTCTCGAGTTTCGCCTGGGTCAGCGCCTCCCATTGGTAGCCGTTCAGAAGAATGATCTGTCCGGTCATGCCGAGCTCGCCGATGACCGTGAAAGCGCCCTCGACCACTTTCCCGCTCGGCGGCTTGTCCCAGGTCACCGACTCAACCGACGCGATCGATTTGGGGGCTTCCCCCGGGTTGACGGAAAACACGCCGCTCATGCCATCACTCGTGCGCAGCGATCCAGCCATTCGAGTACCACGCGGTTTCATGCTCCCTCGCTCCCATCGACATGCTTTCTCGAGTCCAATTCCGTGCTGCTTCGTTCCAAAGGCGGGTCGAACGAACAAGGGGCAAGCCCCTTGTAAATCCCCTTCCCGGCCAAGCAATTCATTCTTGAGATGCCTTCTCGACCTAGCTTTCAAAACTACGGAGTAGT
>JAQBHL010000058.1:0-14864 GCA_032127745.1 Acidobacteriota bacterium | reverse complement strand
CCCTGGGCAAAGCCGCCGCCCCCGAGCGCCCCGGAGCGTCTCCACGCTTCGAGGCGAGAACGGCCGGCGAAGCGGAGATCATGTTCGAAGCCGGAGACAGCAGGGTGCCGCGATCGAGCGTGCTGGGTTCTCACCTCGATGCGGACGGCGCGCGCGAGTGGGGCCTTCCGGAGATCTCCCACACCTTCTTCGGCGACGCGGATCATCATGGCATCTATGGCCAACCCACCTTCCAGAGCGTGCTGCTGCGAAGGCTGCTGCGGCCAGCGAGAAAGCCGCTCCCGACCGAGAATTCGTAATCCCGCGAAGCTCGGGACTCCTCGGCCCGAGCAGGCACCTGCCAGCCCTGGCGGGTCAGGGGCTCTTGTGACCCCGTGAGGCCCTGCCGTCACTCCGCCGCCACTCCGCCCCCACTCCGCTAGGATGCGCTCAGCTTTCTTCCACCCCTTCAGGAGAACACACCCTTGCAGACCCGCCCTCGCCTGTTCGCTCTCATCAGCGTCCTTGCCGTCACCTTCGGCGCTGCCGCCGAAGAGCCCAACAAACCCCCGGTCGACTTCCCCGGTCTGAAATTCCGGCTGGTGGGACCCTTCGTGGGCGGGCGGGCCGCCCGGGTTCAAGGCATCGCGGGCGACCCGTTCACCTACTACGCGGCCACCGCTTCGGGTGGAGTGTGGAAGTCGACGGACGGCGGGGCCAAATGGAAGCCCATCTTCGATGAGATGGAGATCTCGTCGATCGGTTCGATCGCGGTCGCCCCTTCCGACCCCAACGTCATCTATGTGGGCTCGGGCGAAGCGAACATCCGCGGCAACGTCGCAGCGGGCAACGGCATCTACAAGTCGACCGACGCGGGCCAGACCTGGACGCACGTCTGGAAGCAGGAGGGCCAGATCGGAACCATGGTGGTCCATCCGAAGAATCCCGATGTGGCCTACGCCGCGGTGCTCGGACACGCCTTCGGGCCCAATCCCGAACGCGGTGTGTACCGCACCGTCGACGGGGGCAAGACCTGGCAGCAGGTTCTGAAGAAGGACGCGGACACCGGCGCTTCGGACGTCTGCATGGATCCGAACAATCCGCGGATCCTTTTCGCCGGCCTCTGGCAGGCGCGGCGCAAGCCCTGGGACCTGGTAAGCGGCGGTCCGGGCAGCGGCTTGTACGCTTCGCGCGACGGGGGCGACTCCTGGAAGGAAATGGGCGAGGACGAAGGCATCCCGAAAGGCATCAAGGGCAAGATCGGGTGCGCGGTGGCGCCCTCCGATGGACAGCGGGTCTACGCGCTCATCGAAGCCGAGAAGGGCGGCCTGTTTCGATCGGACGACCGCGGCAAGTCCTTCAGCCTGGCCAACGCACACCGCTCTCTCCAGCAACGCGCCTGGTACTACTCGACCCTGACCATCGATCCGACCAACGCGGACATCGTCTGGTTCCCCCAGGTCCCGCTGCTCCGCACCATCGATGGAGGCAAGACCATCCAGAGCGTGCAGGCCCACCACGGCGACCTGCATGACGCGTGGATCGATCCGAAGAGCCCCTCCCGCATGATCACCGCGCACGATGGCGGAGTGTCGGTCTCCACCGACGGAGGCAAGACCTGGTTCACTCCCGAGCTCCCGATCGCGCAGTTCTACCATGTGGCCACCGACACCTCGGTTCCCTACCGCGTGCACGGCGCCATGCAGGACATGGGCACGGCCTCCGGGCCCTCGAACAGCCTCAAGAGCGGGGGCATCGGGGCGGGCGAGTGGTTCGACGTGGGCGGCGGCGAGGCCGGCCACACCCAGTCGGAGCCCGGGAACCCCGACATCGTCTACGCGGGCGAGTATCTCGGCATCTTCACTCAGTTCGATCACAGGACCGGCCAGGCCCGGAACACCTCCGCCTATCCGGAGAACGGCTCGGGCCACGGCCCCGCCGATCTCCAGCACCGCTTCCAGTGGACGGCGCCCATCCTGGTTTCGCCCCACGATCCGAAGACCACGTACCACGCGGCCGAGGTCATCTTCAAGACCCAGGACGGCGGCCAGACCTGGACCACCATCAGCGGAGACCTGACCCGCAACGACAAGACCAAGCAGCAGTGGGCCGGCGGCCCGATCACCGGCGACAACACCGGGGTCGAATACTTCGGCACCGTTTTCGCCCTGGCCGAGTCGCCCCTCAAGGCGGGCGTGATCTGGTCGGGGTCGGATGACGGCCTCGTCCAGGTGACCAAGGACGCGGGCGCCACCTGGACGAACGTGACCGCCAACATGCCGAAGTTCACCGACTTCGCCACCGTGTCGCTGATCGAGGCCTCGCCTTTCGATGCCGGCACCGCCTACGTGGTGGTCGAAGCGCATCGTCTCGATGACATGAAGCCCTATCTCTTCAAGACCACCGACTACGGCAAGTCATGGAAGACGCTTTCCACCTCAATGAAGCAGGACGTGTATCTCCACGCCGTGCGCGAGGATCCGAGGAAGCGCGGCATGCTCTACGTCGGAACGGAGCGCGGCGTGATCTTCTCGCGCGATGACGGCGCCACCTGGGAGCCGCTCAAGCTCAACTTCCCCACCGTGGCGGTGAGCGACCTGCGCGTGCAGGGCAACGATCTGGTCCTGGCCACCATGGGCCGCTCGATCTGGATCCTCGACAATCTCACTTCGCTGCGCGAGTGGAAGCCGGAAACAAAGGCCGCGGACGCCCATCTCTTCTCCGTGGCGCCGGCCACCCGCTGGCGGTATTCGGGCAATTTCCACGACTACGGCGCCAAGGGCCAGAACCCTCCCGCCGAGGCGATGATCGAGTACTTCCTGAAGGCCAAGTCCGAGAAAGAGGTCACCCTCGAGATCCTCGACTCGAAGGGAGGTCTGGTGCGGACGCTGAGCAGCGTGCCCGAGCCGCAACCCTGGCCGATCGACGATCCGGACGAGGGCCGGGAAGAGGAAGCGGAGGCCGAGCTCAAGAACGACGCGGGCGTGCAACGCGCCTTCTGGGACTTCCGGTATGAGGGAGCGAAGAAGATCTGGCAGGCGAAAATCGACATGGGCGACCCGGGCGAAGGACCCCTCGTATCCCCCGGGACCTACACCGTGCGCCTCAACGTCGATGGGAAGTCCTATTCGCAGCCTCTGGTGGTCTCCGCCGATCCACGCGTGAAGATGAGCGCCTCGGACTACGAAAACCAGCTCAGCCTCTCGCTATCGCTGCGCGACGAAGTCACACGGCTGACAAGAATGGTCGAGGCGATCCGCGCCGTCCGCAAGCAGGTGGTGGCCCGCAAGGAGCTGGTCAAGGCAGACGAGACGGCAGCGGACTGGGTCAAGATGGCGGACAGCCTTTTGTCCAGGCTGGACGCCATCGAGGAGCAGCTGCACAACCCCGAGGCCGAAGTGACCTACGACATCCTCGCCTTTCAGGGCGGCGCGAAACTCTACTCACGCCTGTCGCCTCTCTACTCGTTCGTGGTCGAGAACGACGGCGTGCCCAGCCAGGGCATGCGCGAACTGCTAGCCACCTACAAGGCCGAGATGAATGCGCTCGACCAGGAATGGACGGCGCTCGTCGGGGAAGAGATCGCGAGCCTGAACAAAGCGACCCAGCCTGCCATCGTGATCCCGTAGGAGGGTCCCTTATCTCTGCTCAGGCACGCGGCATGGACGCGGCGCGTCCGGCGCTCCGCCGCGAGATGGGCCTGCTCGCCCTGACCGCGACCGGGATCTGCTCGATGATCGGGGCGGCGATCAACGTGATCCCGTTCATGATCCACAAGAACGTGCCCGGGATCGGCCCCTATGTCCTGCCCGCGTATCTGTGCGCGGCCGTCCCCGCGATTCTGGCCGCTCTGTGCTACGCCATCCTGGCCTCGGCCATGCCCAGGGCGGGCGGGAGTTACGTGTACGCGAGCCGGGCGCTGAATCCGTACCTGGGTTTCGTGGCCAGTTTCTCCCAATGGTTCGGCCTTTCGACCGCGATCGGGGTGGTGTCGTACGTTCTGGTGGCCTTCCTGCGCGACATCGCCCTGCCCCTCGGCTTCATCGATCTCGCCCACACCATGGAGTCCGGACTGATGCGACCGGCGATCGCGCTCGCCTTCCTCTGGTTCTTCGTGGGCGTGAACCTGCGCGGCCTCAAGTCCTACGAGCGGACGCTCGTTCCCTTGATGTTCCTGATGTTCGCCGCCGGCTTCATCGTGATCATCGCCGGGTTCTCGTTCACTCAGACCGACTTCGCGGCCGCCCTCGCCGCCGGCCCGGGCCGGTCCCTTCCCGTCGCGCCGGACGCGCCCTTCGACCTCTCGAAATTCGTGGCCGCGGCGTCGATTCTCTTCGCCAGCTTCATCGGCTTCGACTCCATCGCCCAGGCCGGGGGCGAGGCCAGAAACCCGGGCCGCAATCTGCCCCTGGCCATCGGTCTGGCCGTGGTTATCGTGGGCGCTTTCTACATGCTGTTCACGGCCGCGGTCTACCACGCGGTGCCCTGGACCTACGTGGCCGAACAGGCGACGATGCATGACGTGACCGCGCCCGGCCTTCTCGGCACGCTTCTGCCCGCGGGCTGGACCGTGGCC
Organism: Acidobacteriota bacterium; assembly: GCA_032127745.1. Classification (GTDB taxonomy): domain Bacteria; phylum Acidobacteriota; class Vicinamibacteria; order Fen-336; family JAGNNV01; genus JAGNNV01. The sequence continues at coordinate 10,309 of JAQBHL010000058.1, read as the reverse complement.
ATCGTGGCCGGGGCCGCGGTGGCGCTCGCCAATGACCTGCCCGCGATGCTGCTCGCGGTGTCGCGTCTCATGTTCGCGTGGGCGGAGGACGGCATCTTCCCCGGGGCGGTGGCCCGGGTTCATCCTCGCCGGGGCACGCCGCACGTGGCTCTGGTTCTGAGCGGCATCATGGCCTCGGTAGGAATCATGGGCAGCCACCTGGCCAGCGACTTCTTCCTCGGAGTGGATATCCTCGTCACCTCGATGCTGGTGAACTTCCTCCTGATGTGCGCCTCGGTCCTGGCCCTGCCCCACACCAATCCCGAAATCGCGGAGAGAGCCACGGTCCTGCGCTCGCCTCGAATCCAGGTGCCGGTGGCCGGGATGGGCGTGCTCGTGCTCGCCGGTTTCCTTGTCGTCCACATCGCCAAGGACCTCACCGCTCCGGTGGCGCACTGGGCCTTGCGCTCGACCTTCGTCTGGGTCATCGTCATGTCCGTGGCCTCGCTCATCTACTGGACCTATGTGCGCCGACTGAAGCGCCACGGCTTCGACCTCGAGGCCCATTTCAAGGCCCTGCCCGCGGAGTGATGTCGATGAGCGGTCCTTCCCGCTACACCCTCGGCCCCGGCCTTTCGGTGGCCCGGGTGATCAACGGCCTCTGGCAGATCGCCGATCTCGAGCGCGACGGGCGAGAATTCGACATCGACCAGGCCGCCCTGGCCATGAGCCCCTATGTGGACGCCGGCCTCACCACCTTCGACATGGCCGATCACTACGGTTCGGCCGAGGACATCGCCGGCATTTTCGGCGAGCGCGCCGAGCGTCTGACCAAATGGACGCCGAAACCGGGGCCGGTCTCGCGAGAGGAGGTGCGGGAAGCGGTGGAGAAGTCACTGCGCCGTCTGCGCACCGGCACCCTCGACCTGCTTCAGTTCCACGCCTGGAACTTCGCCGACCCTTCCTGGCTCGACGCGCTCTTCCACCTCGAGGATTTGAAGCGCGAGGGGCTCATCCGGCATATCGGAGTCACGAACTTCGACACCGCTCACCTGAGGGTCGCCATCGCGAGCGGGATCGAACTGGTCTCGAACCAGGTGTCCTTCTCGGTCCTCGACGCCCGGGCCGCGGGAGCGATGTCGGACTTCTGCCTCGCCCACAACGTGCGGCTCCTCGCCTATGGAACCCTGCTCGGAGGCTTTCTCACCCGGGCCTGGATCGGCAGGGAAGAGCCCGACTGGAATCATCTCGAGACCTGGTCGCAGATGAAGTACGGCCGGTTCATCAAGGCCGCGGGAGGCTGGGCTGCGCTCCAGCAGGTGCTGCGCCGCCTGGACGAGGTGGCGACGAAGCACGGCGTTCCCATCGCCACCGTGGCCACCCGCTGGGTGCTCGACCACGAGGCGGTGGCCGCGGTCATCGTGGGCGCGCGCCTTTCCAGATCGGCGCACATCGAGGACACTCTTCGCGTCTTCGACCTGACCCTCGATGATCAGGACAAGAAGACGCTGGCCACGGGTCAGAAATATCTGCGACCCCTCCCTGGCGATTGCGGGGACGAATACCGCACCCCCCCCTACCTGACCGCCACCGGAGACCTGAGCCATCACTTCGAGGACATGCCGCCGCCCTATCCGGTAAGGCCTGGACCGAATGGACGGATTCTCGTTCTCTCCGGCACTCCCTGGGAGCCGCTCGCGGGTTTCTCGCGCGGCCATCGTCTGGATGATCGGATCTGGATTTCAGGCACCACCGCGACCCATGGCGAGCGAGCGATCGGAGGGAACGACCCGAAGGCCCAGTTCCATTTCATCATCGACAAGATCGAAGGGGCCTTGCGATCGCTCGGGGGCACGCTCAAGGACGTGGTACGGACACGGGTGTTCGTCCGCAACGTCTACGACTGGGAGGATGTGGCCCGCGCCCACGGCGAGCGATTCGGTCACATCATGCCCGCGAACACTCTGGTCCAGGCGGATCTGGTGGGCGACGAGTATCTGGTGGAGGTGGAGGCGGAGGCGGTGATCGTTTCCTGATTCGGAGGCGCTGCGAACGCGCGCGCTCCGGCGGCGTGGCCGAGATCTGGGTCCGGTCAAGGGCCGCGGGGCCAAGGTCCAACTGCATTACCGGGGTAATATCAATCCATGTCTCTGGCTCAGTCAAGACTGACGGCCCAAGGCCAGATCTCGGTGCCGGCCGAGGTGCGGCGGCGCCTGGGCGTCGGACCCGGCTCGGTGATCGACTGGCACATCGAAGACGAGTCCATCGTGGTTCGGCGCGCCGGGGGCAAGACCTCTGAAGATCTGCATGCCGTCCTTTTCAAGAAGCGTCCGAGGCGCAAGAGCCTGCGGGATCTCAAGGCCGGCGTGGCCACGGAAATAGTGCGGCGGCATGCGCGCGGTTGACACCCACGTTCTGGTGCGGCTGGCGACGCGGGATGATCCGCGCCAGCTCGAAGCCGCCGAAGGCTTCGTGGCCCAGGGAGCCTGGGTATCGCACCTCGTGCTCCTCGAGTTCACCTGGGTCTTGAACTCGGTTTATGGGCTCGGCCCGCGCGAGGTGGGCTCCGCCCTCGAAATCCTCCTGGGCCATGAACATCTCGTCCTCCAGGACCCCGAGACGATCCGCCTTGCCCTGTCCGCCTTCCAGAAGAGCCCTTCGGTCTCCTTCTCCGATTGCCTCGTGCTCGAGACGGCCAGGAGGGCCGGCCACACGCCGCTCGGAACGTTCGATCGCCGGCTGGGACGGCTCCCGGGCGCCGAACGACTACAGATCTCGACCCGGTCGCTATAATGGGCGCATGTCTGTGCGCAAGATGTTCGTCATTTCCGCGGTTCTTCTGAGCCTCGCTTGCGGCCCTCCGCCGACCCAGCAAGACACCGCGGCTCCCGCCTTCGACCTGCCCAACCTGGCGGGTGGAAGGACCAGTCTGGCTTCCTATGAGGGCAAGGTGGTCGTGGTGGACTTCTGGGCCACCTGGTGCGCCCCGTGCATCAAGGAGATCCCTGAATACGCCACCTTCTACGCGAAAAACCAGTCGCGGGGGATGGAGATGGTGGGCGTCATCTTCGACTCGGGCGAGCCCGCGGAGATCCGGGAATTCCTGCAGAAGACCAAGGTGGCCTATCCCCAGCTTCTCGGGGCCGAACAAGTCTTGACCGATTACCGGGCCAACCAGGGCTTTCCCACCACTTTCATTATCGGCAGGACCGGACAGATCGTGAAGAAAATTCTCGGATCCCCCCCGGGCAAGTTCGAAGAGCTGCAGAAGGCCGTCGATGCGGCCCTGACCTCCAGCTAGGGCCCGCAGCAACTTCGCCGCGCCTCCCGTGCGCCCTCCGTCATCGCGGCCGACCATCGGCGTCACCCCGCCAAAGGAAACAATGTCCCTCGCTCCAGAAACGATTCTCGAAACCCTGAAGGCCATCCAGGATCCAGATCTCCACAAGGACATCGTGGCTCTCGGTTTCGTCAAGGACGTGAAGATCAACGGCGGAGCGGTCGACTTCACCATCGAGTTGACCACTCCGGCCTGCCCGGTCAAGGATCAGATGAAGGCCGAGGCCGAAACGCTCGTGCGCGCCCTCCCGGGCATCACCTCGGTCACGGTCAACATGACCGCTCAGGTCCGGGCCCGTGGGGGGATGACCGCACAGGCCATCCCCGGGATCCGGAATGTCGTCGCGGTGGGGGCGGGCAAGGGCGGAGTCGGCAAGTCGACCACCACCGTCAATATCGCCATCGCTCTGGCCCGGAAGGGCGCCCGAGTCGGGGTGATGGACGCGGACGTCTACGGACCCAACCTGCCTCAGATGCTGGGCATCGAGATGGAGCCGGGCGCCATCGAACTGACCGCGGACCAGAAAATGATTCCCCCCATGGCCCATGGCATCAAGGCCCTCTCCATCGGCATGCTCGTCCCCAAGGAGCAGGCGGTGATCTGGCGCGGTCCCATGCTTCACTCAGCGGTGCAGCAGTTCATGCGCGACGTGGCCTGGGGCGAACTCGACTATCTGCTGGTGGATCTGCCCCCGGGCACGGGCGATGTGGCCATCTCCCTGGCCCAGAGCGTCGGGGTCGCGGGAGCGGTGGTCGTGACCACCCCCCAGGGGGTTTCGGTGTCGGACGTGCGCAAGGCCATCGCCATGTTTCAAAAACTCAACATCCCCGTTCTCGGGGTGGTCGAGAACATGAGCCACTTCGCCTGCCCTCACTGCTCGGAGCGCACCGAGATCTTCGGCAACGGCGGGGGCGCCGAAATCGCCAGGGACATGAAGGTCCCGCTGCTGGGCCAGGTCCCCATCGACATCCGGGTCCGGAGCGGCGGAGACGACGGGACACCGGTGGTGGTCGCCGCTCCCGATTCGCCGGCCGCGCAGGCTTTTTCCGATGTGGCCTCCCGGGTGGCAGCGCGGGTGTCGATGCAGGCCATGCGCACGCTCCGGATCGTCGAGGTGGACTGACCGCGGGGGAGGCGAGGGGACGGCACGAGTCCTCGGGGTATCCTCATGAACGAGGGGACTTTAGGCAGGCTTAAGGTTAGGACGCTAAAACCGGCGGCCCGCCCTATCAGGAGAAGAATCCATCGTATGAAGTTGTCAAGAATCGCAATTTTGTGGGCCGTGACCGTAGTGGCCCTCTTCACCAGCGCTTGCGGAAACCCCTCGCCCAGTTCGCCCACCGACACCACCCCGACCCCCCCGGCGGCGACCGTGACCGTCACCGCGAACCCGGATACGGTTACGGCCAGCGCGTCGGCCGACCCCGCCTATACCTGGAGCGGGTCGTTCGTGGCCACCATCAGCAACACGAACACGTCGCCCCTCACCATCCGTTCGATCGCCGCGGACCTTCAGCAGTCGACCGGCGGCATCGTGATCGTTCCGATCGAGGGAACGGACGAGTTATACCGGTTCGACGTGCGCGCGCCCGGAAATCGCATCGACCTGAGCGGGACCCTGGACATCCCCTTCACGTTCTATTACACCCTCCCGAACGGCGGCCGTGAGGCCATCATCACCGTCGCCTTCGCCGTCACCACGGACGCCGGGGGAACGGGAACCGTCACCACGACCGTAAACCTGCAATGAAATCCGTGTTCTGGCCGCTGGTCCTGCTTCTCGCCGCTCCGAGCCAGAGCGGAGCGCAGACTCCCGCTTCGTTCACGCGGACCACGGTGCAGACTCTCGCCGGCGCCGGGGCCGCGGGCAGCCAGCCGGTGGCCGTGGTTTCGGGCGACTGGAACGGAGACCGGAAAGCCGATCTGGCCATCGCCGATTCCACCGGCAATCGGGTGTCGGTGGCCCTGGGAGACGGCGCCGCCGCGTTCCTGCGGACGGTGGACTTTCCCGCCGGAATCACGCCGGTGGCCCTGGCCGCGGCGGATTTGAATCTCGACGGAACCACGGACCTCGTCGTTTTGAGCCGCGATTCGAGGAGCGTCACCGTCCTCGCCGGTGACGGGGTCACCTTCACTTTGATCGGCACCATCCCCATCGGGGGTTCGGGAGCTCTCACCCATCTCGCGGTCGGCACCTGGGATGGCGACGGCATCCCTGACCTCGCCATCGCCAGGGCGGGAGCCACGTCCATAGAGATCCTGCACGGCGACGGAAGCTTCGGCTTCGCGGCCGCCGGTCTCATTCCCGCTCCCGCGGACGTTTCCTTTCTGCTGGCCGCCGATCTGAACGGAAGCTCGCGGACCGACCTCGCGGTCGGCTCCCTCCGCAGCAATCGAGTCTGGGTCTACATCAACGGTACCGCGGCCCTGGGCGCTCCGCGGCAGTATCCGGTGGGCGAGGAGCCCAGCGGGGCCGCTTCCTCGGACTTCAATTCCGACGGTCGCATGGATATCGCGGTCGCCAACCGGGGCTCGGACGACGTGTCCCTCCTCCTTCAGACCGGAAGCGCGGCCTTCAGTTCCGTGACTCTGTTGAAGGTCGGCGCTCAGCCCGTGGCCATCGTGGCCGCGGACCTCAACTCGGACGGCGCCATCGATGTGGCCACCGCGAACGACGGCACCAGCGACATTTCCATAGGACTCGGTGACGCACGCGGCGGCTTCTCCGTCGGCCGGGCCATCGAGGGCCGATCGGCCAATCAGAGTCTGAACACGGTGGACCTGACCAGCGGCGGGAGGCCCGATCTGGTTTCGACCAGCCTGGGCGCTTCGGAGATATCCATCCTCATCAATACCGGGGCGGGCCTCTTCACGGCGAGCGGCACTTACAGGGTGGGCAGCCAGCCCATCGCCCTCCAGGCCGGGGACATCGACCGGAACGGAGCGCCGGATGTGGTGGTGGTGAACTACACCTCGGCCGATGTTTCGGTGATGCGGTATCAGCCCCCCGCCGGTTTCCTGGCCGCGGCGAACTATCCCGGCGGCGGCATCAACCCCACGTCCTCCGCCCTCGCGGACTTCGACGGGGATGGCCGTCTGGATCTCGTTCTCACCAACTACGGATCGGGCACGGTGTCGCTCCTTCGGGGAGACGGCGAGGGTCACTTCGAGGGCGCCTCCGAGGTGATCAGCGGCCTCGCTCAGCCTCGCGCGGTGGTGGCCGCACGCCTCAACACCGATGCTCTCCCCGACCTGGTGATCGCGGTCGAAGGCACCGACGAGGCCATCACCTACATAAACACCGGGGGGGCGTTCAGGAAGGGATCCTCGGCCCCGGTGGGAGGCTCGCCCTTCTTCATGGCCGCGGGCGACCTGAACGGCGACGGACAGGTCGATGTGGTCGCGGTGAACGCCCAGGACGACGACGTCTCGGTCTTGATTGGAGACGGTTCCGGGGGACTCACGGCCAGATCCAGGATCTCGGTGGGCGTGCGTCCTCTCGGCGTCGCTCTGGGCGACTTCAATCGTGATGGCAGGGTCGATCTCGCGGTCGCGGAGGGCGGCGCCGCCACCCTGCGCATTCTGATCGGCGATGGCTCGGGCCAGTTCACCGCCGGAGCCAGCCTCGCGGTCGGAGGCCAGCCCAGGTCGGTGGTGGCGGCGGACTTCGACGACGACTCCATCCTCGACCTGGCCGTTTGCAATCAGGGATCCAACACGGTTTCCATCCTGAAAGGCGAGCGAGGGGGGGGCTTCGCCGCTGAGGTCGCGTACTTTGTGGGCTCGGCGCCCGGGAGCCTCGTGAGCGTAGACCTGAACACCGACGGGCGCGTGGACCTGGTCGCGGGAAACCTGAGCTCGAACACCATCTCCTTGCTGGTGGGTCGGGGCGACGGCACCTTCATGTCGATCCCGGTTCCGAGCCTGACCGCGACGACAAACCGGTAGCCCGCTAGGGCGGCCTGGCCGCCTACGGCATTCGCTTCAGGAGGACGAAGCCGCCCTGGACTTCGAGAATCGGGCTCAGGCCTCCGGGCCGAAGATCCTTGGCCGCGCCATTCAGCGGGGGCCTCAGGTCTTCGGGTCGGACCCAGCCAAGATCACCGCCCCGGGCCCGGCTCGGATCCAGTGAGACTTGCCGGGCGACCATGGCGAAGTCCTGACCCGCAGAGACCCGTTTCAACGCCTCGGTGGCCTCGGCTCGGGTCCGGGTGCGAATGATGGCGAGCCGAACCGCGCCTGCGGCCGGTTGTGCAGAAGCCTGAGGACGAAACGTACGCGTCGCCTCGGCGGCCGCCCGCGCGTCCCGAAGGCCCGGCCGCCGGGGTTCCAGTTCTTCAGCCCGGGCCAGAAGTTCCAGGGCCGTATCTCCGTCGCCAGCCTGGATGGCGATGGCGGCGCCGTAGAACCAGCCGTCCGGACTCCGCGGATCCAGATCACGAGCCTTGGCGAAGGCGGCGGCCGCCTCCGGTGATCTGGCCATCGCTCCCAGACTCAGGCCCCGTGAAACCCAGACGTCGGCGTTCCGAGGCGCCAACTGCACGGCCCGAGCGCTGAGAGTGTCGGCCGATCGAAGGTCGCCGGCGTTCCGTCTGGCGCTCGCCAGTTCGGCGGCCAGCACTCCATCGCGCGGATTGTCCTTGACCGAAGCTTCCAGGAAGGCGGTGGCCTCGGCCCCACGCCCAGCCCGGTTCAGAAGGGCGGCACGCAGGCGGATGAGATCGGTGTAGCGGGGGGAGACGCGAAGGCCCTGGTCTGCCGCGTCGAGTGCCTCTTTGGCCTTCCCGGCGCCGGCCAGCGCGTCCGCGAGACGCGCCCACGGAGGGCCCGCCTTCGGCGAGATATCCCTTGCCTTTATCAGATAGGGCAGGGCCTCGTCGAAACGACCCAGCCCCAGCAGGGCCTCGCCGAGGAACGAGACTACGCTGTACATGGAGGAGAACTCGCGGGCCACCGGCTCGAGGGTTCTTACGACCGCCGCCGAATCGCCGCGACGTCGCGCCGCCATCGCCGCGTTCACCGCCCGGGAATAGCGATTGTAGTGGTCCACCCTGTCCTTGGGGTCCGGGAGCCCTCTTGCAGTTACCGGCCCCGTTGCGGGAGCCACTCCACCCACATACCCGAGCGCAGCCAGGCGTTCGAGGGAGGCGGGGTCCGCCGGCGCCGTGTTCTCGACCGGGCTGGCGGCCTCCCCGTGAATCTGCAGGAGCCGGGCGCGCATGGCCGAGGCGAGGGGCGCCCTCTGCTCCATGAGGTTGGTGACTTCGCCCGGGTCGCTCGCCACCCGGTAGAGCTCGGCCCGCGGAGCATCGATGTACTTGAAGCCTTCAGTGCGCAGGGCGCGCACCGGCGCGTAGCCGAAATGCAGGGCGCCGTACAAAGACTCGGCGTACGACTCGTTGTCCGGGATCACCGCTCCGGTTCGGATATTCCTGGCCCTCGAAGCGCCGGTGACCCGGGGCGGTGCTACGTCGGCGAAGTCGAGCAGGGTCGGCATCAGATCGATACTGCGAAACTGGCCGCGCACGCGCCTTCCTGCGGGCAGGCCCGCCCCGGCCATGACCAGGGGAACCCGAAGCGTGGAGTCGTAGACGAAGAGATGGTGCTCGTCCTCGCCGTGGTCGCCCAGGCCCTCCCCGTGGTCGGACGTGACCACCACCAGACGTGACCCTGAAGGCGGATAACGATCCAGGAAACGTTTCAGTTGTGCGTCCGCGGTCGCCACCTCTCCGTCGTAGGGCGAACCGGCGAAGCGCGCGGCGAAGGGCGGCGGTGGCTCATAGGGATAGTGGGGCTCGAAAAGGTGGAGCCAGACGAAACGCGGACGGGTCGAGGGTTTCGCCATCCAGGCGAGGGCGGCGGTGACGACTTCCCGGGCCGGCCGCTCGTTCCGCTCGCCGGCGCCGGCGCGAAAATCGGCGCCCCCGGCGAAGGGATCATCGAAGACGTCGAAGCCGGCATCGAGCCCCGAGTCCCGGGACACCGGATAGGCGGCGATGAAGGCAGCGGTGGCGTAGCCCCCTTTCTTGAGGGAAGAGGCCAGGGTGGGGATGGTCTTCGGCAAGGGCGGCGACGCGTTGTCGCGGAGGCCGTGCTGAAAAGGCAGCAGGCCGGTGAGGATGCTGGCGTGCGAGGGTCGGGTCTGGGGCACTTGAACCACCGCTTCCTCGAGCACAACCCCCCGCAGGGCCAGTGCGTCAAGGGCGGGAGTGGCGCCCGACGTCGCTCCATAAGCACCTACATGGTCGGCCCGCAGGGTGTCGATGGTGACCAGGACGATGTCCGGAGGAGCGGCCAGAAGAGCGAGGGAGAGAACCGTGAAAAGCATGGGAGAGCCGCAGCAACCATATCAATCGCGGGGGGCCTTCACTGGACATCGGCTTCCGCCGGGGTGACGGCGTTGGGGGGGGCTGTTCCAGGCACGGACGAAGTCCGTGAGGGCGACTTGCAGGAACGGCCGGAAAAGAAAAAGCCCCGATGGCCTTTCGGCCACCGGGGCTTGCGATCAACCTCCCGGGCTAAACGAAAGCCCGGAAGGTCCGCTCAGGACTCGTTAGAACGTGAGGCGAGCCGAGAGACGGAAGATACGCGGGCTGATGATCTCTTCGATGCGGCCGAAGGTCGACGAGCCCAGGTTACGCGCCTGGCCCAGGACCAGGTCGTTGTTGAGCGCGTTGAACAGCTCGACCGCCGGAGTGAGGGTCACTCTGCCCATCTTCGCGTTCCGGGCGAGGCGCAGATCGACGTTCCAGAGGTTGCCGTAGCGGTGGTCGTCGGTCGCGTCCACCAGCGCCCGACCGGTCCCATCGCGACCGCGAGCCGCGTTGATGCTGTACGGGAAGGTTCCGCCCTGCCGGCCGAGGATCTGGGTCGAGAGGTCGAAGCTGGCCGGCAGCTGGACGATGGCGTTCATGTACAAAGTCCACTTGTACGAAGAGTAGAACGCCGACTTACCCGAGCCTCCGCCGAGGATGGAAACCTGGCCTCCTT
>JAQBHL010000057.1:0-2580 GCA_032127745.1 Acidobacteriota bacterium | reverse complement strand
CCAGTCTTGGCATTGCCTACCGCCCGTTCAACCCTGAATTGAGCGGCGAGGGCCGCAGGGGGCGATGAATGCGTCGAAGCTGGCCATCGCCCGCTCCAATCGGTTGTTGAACTCAGCCGCTGCGCGGCGGCTCCTGTAGCGAGCGGTATCGGGTCTCACAAACTTCCTCCAGGTCGCACGATCACCATTCCCGCGACCATGGAGGAAGACATGACGAATGAAATTACCACGTTGTCCCGTCGCTATGCCGACTACCTTCTGGCGGAGGGGCGATCGGAGCGGACGATAGAGAATTATCGGTACGCGCTTGCTGGCTTCTCGAGATTTCTCGGCGAGAGGGGCCTGACCGAAGCCACCTTCGAGGACATCATTGCTTACCAGGTGGCAGTGGCGGCGCGGGGCTTTTCGGATTCCTCGGTTCGAGTTACGACATACGCTCTGCGCGGCTTCTTTCGCAAGATCTTGCAGCGTGATGACTGGGCTCTGGCGCGGCTCCCCAGGCCGAGCCGGCCCTATCGGCTCCCCGAGGTCCTGAGTCGGCAGGAAGTGGAGGCCATCATCGAGGCGGCTCCGAGCCTCAAGTACGCCGCCGCCTTCATGCTCTGTTACGGAGCCGGGCTGCGCACAGAGGAAGTCATTCATCTTGAGCCGCGTCACATCGATGCGGAACGCATGGTCATCCGGATCGAGAGAGGGAAGGGAGACAAGGATCGGGTGGTGATTCTCCCGAAGCGGGTGTTGCTGACCCTACGCGAGTGCTGGAAGAGGTATCGCCCAAAGAAGTATCTGATTGAAGGGAAGCGACCCGGTCAGAAGATCGCGGCGACGAGTATCCAACGAGCGTTTCGCCACGCCTGTACGAAGGCTGGGATCCTGAAGCACGTCACGCCACGTTCCTTCCGTCATGCTTTTGCCACGCATCTGGTCGAGGGAGGGACGAGGCTGCAGTCCGTGCAGGCCCTTCTCGGCCATCAAAGCCTGAACACCACCACGATCTACGTGCGCCTGGCCAAGAACTGGCTGGCGGAGGTGAAGAGCCCTCTTGATGATCTGAAGCCGCAGTCACCGACAGTCTGATCGTGGCCTGCGGCGAGCGCTCAGCGCTCGGCGTTGCCGACGTGCTGCGCGAACACGTGGCCTCCTTGAATCTCTCTCCCGAGCAGGGCAAGGCCGCGGCTCACATCATCGCCTGTCGCACCGGTCGCCTCGGAGGCCACGCCTTCGTGTGCGACCGGTGTGCTTCAATTCACTACGCCCACAACTCCTGCCGGGATCGCCACTGCCCAAAGTGCGGCGGTCTCGATCAGGCGATCTGGGCGGAGGCCCAGCAACAGCACCTGCTTCCGCTCAGCTATTTCCATCTGGTCTTCACCATTCCCGAGTCGCTCCGTCCGTTCTTCTTGCGAGAGGGCCGAGTCCATGCCCTCGAAGCCCTCTTCGCCGCGGCCTCCGAGACAATTCTCGAGGTCGCGGCGAGGAAGGGTCTCTCGCTCGGTGTCCTCGCGGTTCTGCACACCTGGAATCAGCGCATGGACAACCATCCCCACATCCACTGCCTGGTCCCGGGCGGGGGATTCACCGGGAACGGTTTCGTGGCGATGACGCGGTTTCTGTTCTCGTACAAACGCCTCCGCTTCGTTTTCAAGATCAAGCTCCTCCAGAAACTCCGGGCCCTCGTGAGGGACGGGCTCTTGAGCGTGAGTCGCGCCTCCGCTTATCAACTCCTCGGAGATGCCGACTCGCGCGACTGGAACATGAAGGTGAAGCGTGCGCTCGCCGGGCCCGACGCGGTCATCAAATACTTCGCTCGCTACACCAGGAGAATCGCTCTCTCCGACTCGCGTCTCGCCTCCTACGATGGGAAGACCGTTACCTACACCTACCGTGATCGCCGGGACGGAAACCGGGTAAAGGAAGCCGTTCTCGAAGCGCCGAAGTTCTGTCAGCGCTTTCTGACTCACGTTCTACCGCCCGGCTTTGTTCGCATCCGTCGATACGGCATCTGGAGCAATCGCGGTTGCAAGTCGAAGCTCGAACAGGCCCGCGTCGCACTCGGGGCACAGACGCCGCCTCCCCTTGTTCCCGAGTCACGCGCAGCCGCGTGTCTGCGTATCTTCGGAAAGGATCCCACCCGCTGCACCAAGTGTCCCGACGGTCGACTCGTGCTCGTCGCCAGGTGGAGCCCCACCCGCGTGCCCATCGATGTCGTGCTCGCCAATCTGATCCCGAGAGCGCCATGACGAACCGCGTCCTTTCACCATCCGGTCGGGCACTTTCCGCCGCCGATCTAACCATCGACGTGTGCCTCGCTCCTGTTGCCCACCCGAGTGCCCGCCCCGATCCGGGATATTCACGCCCCAAAACGCGGCCCCACTCAGGCAATGGCTCCGACACACGCTCCGCCCGCTCAATGTCGGGCTCAATAACCATCTCCATGGCCGCTCCGCCCCACCGCATCCTCGTTCGAATGCACCTACTCCCCGCGTCCCGCGGCTGAGTCCAACTCGGAGCTTCCGCAGCCGGCTGATCTCGGGGGCGCAGCTTCAACCGTTGCGGCTGCGGAAGCCCCGCTGTTAGTTA
>JAQBHL010000056.1:0-8245 GCA_032127745.1 Acidobacteriota bacterium | reverse complement strand
GCATCCGGGATCGCCGCGTTGCTGGTCGTTGCATATGCTGGTTTTGCGGCCTCCTCGGCGCCTTGCGCTCCGGGCGCCTCGACACTCGCTTGTGCCACGTACTTGTGAGGCAGGACACTAGTGTCCCGTAACAGAAGTACGTTGCATAAGTCGGCGTCGAGGCGCCCGGAGCGCAAGGCGCCGAGGAGGCCGCATATCCAGCATATGCAACGAGCGCGAAGCCTGCCCTCGGGGCGCGAGCAACGCAGCGATCCGGGATGCATCGGCGGCGAATTATGTGACGTACTTCTGTTACGGGACACTAGTCAGCGAACGACCCTCAACCGGATCTGCCGAAGCGCCACCGGGTCTCCGCCGCTCAGCCACAGGTCGTAGTCCCCGGCCGCGTCGATTTCGAACGTCGAGTGAAGGCCTTCGGCCTGAAGGGTCATTGGCCTGATCCTTTTGCCGCCACTCCTTCGATCGCGCAGGACGAGCGACGGGGCCGCGCTCGCTTTGGGACCGCCAGCGACGAGGAGGCGGATCGAGTAGCCCCCCCGCTCGAGCCGCAGCGCATGCACAAAGGCGAGACCGTCCGGGAATCGATGGGGCTCGTAGAAAAGGTCGATGTCCCAGACCGCCTCCGTGGAGGAGCGATACTCGAACGAGGAAAGGAGGAGGGAAGGAGAGCCCAGAAGACGCGTGGCATCGTGTTCGGGAGCTCGGAGGCGCGGACTGAGGCGGTCGGTCAGGACCGCGGTGGCCATGAAGGCGCCCAGGGCCAGAAGGACATCGCCCTTCCCGGGCCCGGGCCGGCCGCCCTGCGATCGGCGTGAGGCGGAGAGCAGGGCCAACCCGAGGAGGATGGCCCAGGGCCAGGAGAGAACGCGGGTGGGCCGGTCCTCGGAGAGGACAAAGGACGGGAGGGCCGCCGTCCATTCGCGAGCGCCGGACTGGGTTCGGAAGAAGGGCGCCACACCGTCGCGATCACGGTGGATGGTCTCGATGTTGAGGGCGCCGCCGAGACCGCACCAGAGGCTCCAGCCGGCCAGGAGCGCGGTCGCGGGCCGGATTCCGCGCTGCAAGGACAAGGCGAGGCTCGCGGTCAGAATGGAGATCAGGGGAACCAGAAAACGCGCCGGAGGGTTGAAGCCGCCGCGCCACATCGGCCAGACGCTGGCGGTGGCGATCACCCCGAGCGCGGCCACCAGACCGGCGAGAGCGAGGGTGCGCTTCCGTCGCCAGAGTTGAACGAAGCCGGCGATGGAGAGAACGAAAACCGGCGCATAGACGAATAGGCCGAACTCCTGGTCGAAGAACAGGCCCGGCAGCCCCTCCGGGAGAACGTCGAGACCGAACTCCCGGGTTCGGCCATAGACGCGGCGCGGGTCCACAAAGCCCCAGAGTTCGAAGTGATACCGGCCCAACGCGAGGGCCGATCCGAGCAGTATGAGCGCGGGAGCCAGGAGAGGGCGGATGGCCCCCTTCGCCCCCGATGCGGCCCGGACATCGCCCCACCACCGGACGCCGATCGCGACCCCGATGGCCAGAGCCAGGATGGAGTAGCGCACGTTCAGCCAGGGGAGGGCGGCGGCGCACCACGCGGCGACCAGCAGGGCGCGGGACGATCGACCGAACACCGCGGTTCGCAGGCCCACACAAACAAGCAACGCGGCCGGAATCTCGGTGAAGATGAGGCCGGCGAAATGAATGATCGGCGGAGACATGGCCACGAGCCAGGCTGTCCCTTCCGCGAGGAACTCATCGGAGGTCAGTTCTTTGACCAGCCGGCGCAGCTCTCGGACGAGCAGCGCGGCCAGCAAGGCCATGAAGAACGAAGCCCCCGCATATCCCCAAAGCGCGTACGCGGGCAGGATGAGGAGGGAGAGGCCCACCGCGTGAAGCGAGTAGATCTGGCCCTCGGGGCCGCGGATCCGGAAGTCGGGCTTGAGCGGCCTCGAGAAGAAGGGCGCGTAGCGAGCCGGCTGAAAATCATTGTCCAGGACGAGGTCATGATCCTGGATCAGGCTCTGCGTGACCATCAGGTACTGCGGCTCGTCACCCTCCGGCCCGACTCTGGTCTGGACCTCATAGGAAACTCCCGCATATAGCGCGAACACCAGCGGAAGAAGGAGCACCCGAGGCGGCCGGGCCCGCCACCCGACCACCGCGAGGAAAAGCGCGGCGAGGACGAAGGCAAAGAGGGGCCGGCCGGAAAAGAGCAGGAGGGGCGCGAACGACGGCCAGAACAAGCTCCCCAGAACCACCCCGAGGATGGGCAGAAGGAATCCGCCCAGAGCCGCGGCCCCGGACACCCGGATCAGGCCGCCGGCCAGCAGGGCCAGGACGACGACTCCCGCCGAGGGAACTCCGATCAGAACCCCATCCGGATGGGTCGCAGCGCCGGCGCCGGCGAGCAGGGCCATCACGCTCACGGAGCCGAGCGACACCAGGCGGCTGCGTTCGTGGCGGCGATCAGTCGGGAGGCGGATCCCGGACGCGGGTTGAGCTTCCATGGAGAGGGAACATTATTCCCTCCTGCCGAAAGACGTTAGCCGCCTTCTCATGTTACGTTTAGCCTCCAGAAGGCCACCCCGCCACCAGGGATTGGGATGGCGCCGATTCTTTGCCGGATTCTTCCCGGAGAAAAGGGGAGGGTAATCAATGATCTCTAAGTTTCGTTTCGTAGCCATCGTGCTCGCTGCGGCGGGGTACGCACACGCGGCCGCGAGTGGAGACGACAAAACCACGCCGGTTCTTATCGGCGTGCCCTCGACCGCGTGGTCTCGCCCTGCGGTCGTGAGCGTCGTGCCCGAGATTCCCTCCCGCACCTCACCGGCACGGGCCGGATTCCTGCCCACCCTGCCCTCGTCGTTCTTTGGAACCTCCAACGGCAGTTCGAGGCTCCTCTTCCTTTCCCCCCTGTCTCCGCTGCGCGCCGCACTCCGCGTGGCCGCCCAGGATCTGGCCACCCAGACCCTTGCCGTCATCGATCCGCCCATCCAGGCCTCCATTGGCGCACAGGCCGAGGCAGGCGATGACGATCCCGAGAGCGTGAGCGCGGCGGCCCGGCGACGTGAGGTTGTCCTCCGTCAGCGGCGCAAATCTGTCCTCAACGAACGTGACCGCGGTCCCGGGGAGGCAACGGTCGAAGGGTCGTTCAACGCCGATCTGGATGTCGAGGGTTTGTCGGGACGGGTTGAGCTTCTGACCCTGCCCTCCGGAACCTCTCCGGGCGAGGCGTCCCTGGGCGTGATGCCGGGTGGCGCCGGCCTCGTGCGGGTCTCCGGGTATCTCACCGACGATCTGAGCTTCGCCCTCACCGGTCTGGCCGCCGAGAGCGCCGCCACCACCTGGCGCGCCGGGGCGGAATTCGAGCTCAGCGCGAGCGACAGAAACCGGATCGAGGTGGGGGCCGTGTATGGAACCCGGTCCAACGCCACCAACACGCCCATCGGAGGCGAAGTCGATCGGCGCCCGGTGGCGGCTTTCCGCCTCGTTCATGCCCTGCAGATTTCGGACAACGTCAGCACCCGCGCGGGCGGGCGGTTGATCGATGCGCCGTTCCTCGATGCTTCACGCTCCATCGACCCTGAGTTTTCCGTTCTCATCGAGGATCCTGACTGCGACGGAGGCCGCAGCTACCTTCGCTTCGACCTTTCGGGAGACACCTTGTTTCCAGGTCTGGAAGTCGCCACCGGGAGCAGCGACCTGATCGCTTTATCCGAAGGCCTTCCGGTTTTCGGCCCCAATTTCGAAGCCCAGCGCTCGTGGACACGCGGAGCCGCGGTGGGCTACCGCAAACGAGGAACGAGGGTGGAGGCCCGTCTGCAGGACCAGACGGTGTCGCACGCGCTGCAGGTTTTCCCCTCTTCGTTCGCCGGAGCGCCATTGGTCAGGAACGGCCAGCGGAATCGCGTCCAGATGGGCTCGGTGATGCTCGAGAGGACGTTCGCGCACGCCCAGGCCCAGGCCGGCATCGAGTACGGCTACGGTCGTTTCGCCGCGGACCAGGCGCACCCGGCGCTCGCTCATGATTTCCACCAGATCACCACCAGATTCGACGCCTATCTTCGACAATCCGGCACCGGCATCGCGATTTTCCATCGAATCCATGACGGGGCCCCGGTTTCGGAGCGGGCGGGCGAGTCTCAGACGCGGCTCCGGGCCCAGCGCTATCTCATCGAGCTGCGGCAGGACGTTCCCTTCGTCCCCGACATGATCGGCGCCGACATGGCCCTGCTGGTCAGCCTGCGCAACGTCTACTACGACGACGTCGACCGACGGAACATCGATGAGTTCGCGGTGACGTCGCCTCCTCGCCGGGTCACCGGCGGCATCAGGGTCAAGTTCTAAGCGGGTCACCACCAGAAGCCTGCCGTGTTCACCCTGCCCTCCGACGCGTACACCTCGCTACGCAAGCGATTCTCGCGACCGGTGTCCCGGCGAAACCGGATTCTCTTCATCGCCGCGCTCCTCGCCTCGCTCGGCGTCCTGAGCCTGGTCCAACGCCTCGGGCCCCATTGGCGCGAGGATGGCGTCTCCTGGCGGTCGGTCGATGGCCAGCTCGTCGCCGACTCGGTCGTTCCCGGTTCCCCGGCGTCGCTGGCCGGGATTGTTTCGGGCGACCGCCTGGTCGCCATCGCCGACCATCGCGTCTCGACCGTGGAAGACGTGGCTCTCGAACTGACCCGGTCCGTGGGCGAGAGCGCCGACCTCGAGTATCGCCTCGACCGGGACGGAGCGCTCTCCAGCCATCATCTGCAGCCCATCACCCTTCCCTCCGGGGATCGTCGCCTTCACACCTATCTCTCGCTCATGGGCTTCTTCTGCCTGGGCCTCGGCACTCTGGTGGCCATGAGGCGCCCGGGTGAAAAACTGCGCCTTCACTTCGCCGCCCTGTGCGCTCTTTTCTTCATCGTCTACGCGGTCTCCGACTCCGGCCGGCTCGACGCGGTCGACTGGGGGCTGCTCCTGCTCGATTCGGTGGGCATAGCCCTGCTGCCCCCGTGTTATCTCCATTTCTGTCTCAAGCTCGCCAAGACCAATACGCCGACGCGGACGATCCGAGTCTACGCGGTGGCCCTGGCCTTCATGGCCCTGGAACTGTTCGGGCTCCTCCGCGCCGGCTCGAGCGATCTGGCCGAGTCCATTCTGGGCTGGACGGATCGGCTGGGACCGACGTACTTCAGCGTCTTCTTCCTGGCCGGCTTCGTGGTTCTCTGGCGCGCCTCTTCGCAGGTGCGAGTGGGGCTGGAGCGGCGTCGCATGCGTTCGCTCGCCCTGGGCACGGCGGCGGGGATCGGCCCGTTGTTCGCGTTCTACGCGGTGCCTTTCGCTCTGGGCCGGGCGGGCGGAACCGTTCCCGAGCTCTTCGGCGCCATTCCCCTCGCTCTCCTTCCCCTCTCCCTCGCCTACGCGATCATCCAGAACCGCATCGTCGACATCGGCTTCCTCTTCCGAAGGCTCCTGGTTTCGCTGATTGCGGTGACCGCCGTGTTTGGCGTGTGTCTCCTCGTCCTCGGCCTGCTCGGCGATGTGAACCGAGCGGATGCCGCCCCCTTGATCGTGGTGATCTGCCTCGTCGCCCTGCTCTTCTTTCCCCTCAAGAGCCGGATCCAGATCGCGGTCGATCGCCTGGCCCTCAAGGATCGGTACGATTCCCGGCAGACCCTTTTACGCCTCTCGCCGGAGCTGTCCACCGAGCTCGATCGCGACCGGCTGGCCGAGCGCCTGTTGACCGGAGTCCAGCAGGCTCTGGGCGTGACCCAGGGAGCTCTGTTCGCGCGTAGCGCCGGACATTTCGAGACCGTCCGCCACTTCGGCCTCGTCGGCACTCCCACGGTGGACAGCGACGCCTCGGCTCAGCGCGCGTTCTTGATGGACCCCTCCGACTCGGGCGTGGGCCCGGTCACGAACGACTACGACTCGAGCACGGATCTGTTCGCCCACTACTTCCCGCTGGTGGCGCGCGGCGAGGTGGTGGCGATGCTCGCCCTCGGCGATCCCGCGGCCTCCGAAACCCTGGACGAGGACGAGGCCGAGCTGGTCCGCTCACTGTGCGCGGTTTCCGCCACCGCGATCCTGAATGGGCGCCTGTACGAGCGCCTCGAGGACAAGGCGCGCGAGCTGACCCGTCTCACCGACTATCACTCCAACATCGTCGAGAGCATGGAGGCGGGCGTGGTGGTGATCGCGGCCAGCGGCCGGATCGAACGGTGGAATCGCGGAATGGAGCGTCTGGCCGGGGTGGCCCGCGACGGCGCCATCGGGAAGACCCTGGCCGAGGTTCTCTCCCCGGATGCGGCCGCGGTGCTGGGTCCAATCCTCCCGGGATCGCGCGGCCGCGCTGAACATCTGTACAAGGTGGCGCTCACGCTCCACAGCGGCCGGGCCATCACCGTGAATGTCAATGCCGCGTCATTCGACTCTTCGCTCTCGGACCGTGTGGTTCCGAGTGAGCGCCTGGTTCTCATCTTCCACGATGTCACCGACCGGGTGGCCCTGGAGCGCCAGGTTCAGCAGACCGAGAAGATGGTCGCGGTAGGGCTCCTGGCCGCGGGGGTGGCCCACGAGGTCAACACCCCGCTCACCGGAATTTCCTCCTACACCCAGTTGCTGCGCCAGCAGATGGACCCCAAAGACGCCCGGGTGGAGTGGCTCGACAAGATCGAGGCGCAGACCTTCCGCGGGGCCAAGATCGTGAGCAACCTCCTCAACTTCGCCCGCGCCGGGGGAAGCGAAGACGCGTCGCTCGACCTGTCGAAGATCGTCATCGACGTTCTCTCTCTGGTCGAACATCAGCTCGACAAGTCGAAAGTCCGGGTGGTGAAGGAACTCTCCGCCGAACTCCCGGCCGTGCTCGGCAGCGAGAACAAGATCCAGCAGGTTCTCTTCAACCTCATCCTGAACGCGCGCGACGCCATGCCCAGCGGCGGCTGGCTCACCCTCAAGACTTTCGTCGACGGCCGCGAGGTGGTGGTCGAGGTGAGCGACACCGGCGAGGGTATCCCCGAGGCCGACCTGCCGCGCATCTTCGACCCCTTCTTCACCACCAAGGAAGTGGGGCAGGGCACGGGCCTGGGGCTCGCGGTTTCCTACGGCATCGTGCAGGAACACGGCGGATCGATCCGGGCCTCGAGTTCCAAGGGCCAGGGGTCGCGGTTCGAAGTGCGGCTGCCCATCGAGCGCCGGGCCGCCATGGCCCGGGCTCTGTAGCTCCTCCTTCGAGGATTAGCGACCCATGCCACTTCCCATCGTTCTGGTGGTTGACGACGAGGAGGTCATGCGCGATGTCCTCGGGAGCGTTCTCGGGGGCGAGGGCTACTCGGTCCGCTTCGCGGCCACGGGGCCCGAGGCCATCGCCGAGATCAAGGAATCGCCGGTCGACGCGGTGATCCTGGACCTGATGCTCCCGGGCATGTCCGGCCTCGAAGTGCTGGACGAGATGAAGCGCCACGACGCCGATCTCCCCATCCTGATGCTGACCGCGCAGGCCTCCATCGAGACCGCCATCTCGGCCATGAAGAAGGGCGCCTTCGACTACCTGACCAAGCCCTTCAAGCACGATGAACTGCTGATTCTTCTCAAGAAGGCCCTCGAGCAGAGCGATCTGGTCGACGAGAACCGTTCCCTCAAGCTGGCCATCAGGCCCCAGGGCAATTTTCTGGGCCTCGTGGGCAAGAGCCCCAGGATGGAGCAGGTCTACAGCCTCGTTCAACAGGCCGGACCCGCCCGCACCACCGTGCTCATCGCCGGAGAGAGCGGCACGGGCAAGGAACTCGTGGCCAAGGCGCTGCATGTCTCATCCCCGCGCTCCGAGAAGCCGTTCATCGTGGTGAACTCGGGCTCTTTGCCCCACGAGCTCCTGGAGTCGAATCTGTTCGGTCATGTGAAGGGCGCATTCACCGGCGCTTTCTATTCGAAGAAGGGCCTGTTCGAACTGGCGGACAAAGGCACGCTGTTCTTCGATGAGATCGGCAACGTCAGCATGGAGACGCAGGCGAAACTCCTTCGGGTCATTCAGGAGCGCGAGTTCATGCGGCTCGGCGGCACCGACATCGTGAAGGTGGACGTGCGCATCATCGCCGCCACCAACATCGACCTGCGTCGCGCGGTGGCCGACGGCAGGGTCCGCGAAGATCTCTTCTACCGCCTGAACGTCAACACCCTCGACCTCCCGCCCCTGCGCGCGCGCAAGGAAGACACCCCGGCCCTGGTTCAGCATTTCATCACCAAGGACGCGAACGACCACGCACGGAACGTT
>JAQBHL010000055.1:0-10606 GCA_032127745.1 Acidobacteriota bacterium | reverse complement strand
CTCCTAGGGTCCCAAGGTCATCGACGGCGCGCTGGGCCATGGGACTCACCCACGCGCGGCCGACCCCTTGTTGACGGCCCGTCGTGTCGTGTGGACGACTCTTGTGGCTCTTCTACGACGATCGCACCCTATACGCCAGGACGCGATGAACCAGCCTTACAACGTGCCGGGCAACCCGGCACCCGCCTGTCGAGGCGGCCTCACGGTACGAGGACGTCCTCGCGGTCCGACCACGGTTCCTCGAAGGCGATGCCGACGGCATAGTGGCTGCCGCGTTCCTCGCAGCGTACGACCATGCCTGGCGCGTCTTTCCCGCGGCCAGGGCCTACCATCAGGAAATGATGCACCTCCAGAGGATGGCCTCGCGCCGTCAGCGAGGCGTCGATGGCCGCGCGAAGATCGGGACCGCCCTCGAGGAGCCCTTCATCGGATTCAAGGAGATCGCCCGCGGCATGGGCGTCTGGTCGGAGGATCCCGTTGAAGATCCGACGGAACTCGGCCCCGCCATCGCGAGGGCCATCGATGTGGTCGAGCAGGGCCAGCCCGCGTTGATCGACGTGGTCTCGCAACCTCGATGAGTCCGGGAGAGAGAGTCACCATGCTGAAGTCCTGCTTCACCTTCCTCGCCATCGCGGCCTTCGGGTTCGCCGCCGCGGCCACCGCTGCGCAGGCGCCGAAAGACTCCCGCCCCGGACGCGCCGAATACATCGAGATGGGCTGCTATCAGTGCCACGGCTACGAGGGCCAGGGAGGGCGCGGCACGGGGCCGAGAATCGCGCCCAAGCCTCACGACTACGAGGTCTTCGCCGCAGTGGTACGCCAGCCCCCGAAGGTGATGCCCGCCTACTCGCCGAAGGTCCTCAGCGAAGACAAGCTGAAGCGCATCTACGCCTATATGCGTTCGATACCTCCTCCACCCGACGTCTCGACCCTGAAGGCCCTGTCCGGGAAGTGAGCACGATGATGCGTGTCTTGAAGGCCCTCACCGCGCTGTCGTTCCTCGCTTTTGCCGGCTGCGCGGAAAACCGTGGCGGAGGCTCCGACTTTCCCGCAAAGCCGGTCGAGATTCTGGTGGGCCAGGGCGCGGGAGGAAGCACCGATACCGTGGCCCGCACCTTCGCCCAGTTCCTGGGCAGGCACCTCGGCGCTCCGGTGGTGGTCCGCAACATGGAGGGAGCGGGCGGGCGGCTGATGTTGAAGCACGTGAACTCGCAACCCGCCGACGGGTACACCCTGTGCCTCGTCACCACCCCCTCCTACATCAACGTCCAGCTCCTCCGCGACACGGATTGGGATCTCGAGCAGTTCACCTACATTCAAGGTGTGGGGGGCGGGGATTCGAACGGATTGATCGTGCCCTACGACTCGCCCTTCACTTCCTTCGCCGATGTCGCGGCGAAGGCGGAGCGCGGCGCCGTCACCGCCGGGACCACCGCTCCCGGATCCAACAGCTGGCTCCTCGGGGTTCTGCTCAAGGAGCACATCGGGAAGCTCGACATCAAATACGTTCCTTTCGATAGTGGAATGAAGGCCACGATGGCGGTGGCGGGCGGGCACGTGGACATGGGCCTGGTCAGCACCGTGAACATCCCGGACCTGGCCGCGGACAAGAAGATCCGGGCCCTCGCGGTGTCCTCCGCCGAACGCCTGAGCTATCTCCCCGACGTGCCCACCTTTGCGGAGCTCGGCCATCCCGAAGTCGTGACCGTGGCGCGGACATTCTTCGCCGGCCCTCCCGGCCTTCCCCCGGCCGTGCGCGACGTTCTGGCCCTGGCCGCGGGAAAGGTGGTGTCGGATCCGGAGTTCCTGGCCCTCGCGAAGAAGCAGGGCTTCACGGTCGAGGGGCTGCCTTCGGACGAGGCTGAGCGGGCCTTCCACGCGGAATTTGCTTCCACCCAGGCCTTGTTGAGGGGCGCGGGTGAGATCAAGTAGCGCCTCGGTGCGCGGTCTCAAGGGCGATCTCTCCCAGGTGATCGTGTTCGCCTGCGTGCTCGTGTTCGGTCTTGCCTTGAAGGGGAGTTACGACCTGAGCGAGGCGAGCGCCTACCGGCTCCCCCGGGTGGTGGCCCTGTTCGGCCTCGTGGTGGCTTCGATCGAGCTGGTGGTGGGCGCCTTCAGACCTCGCGCGACTGCCGGGAACGCGAGTGAGACGAAGGGCCTCCCCATTCTGGTCTCCATCGCTTTCACCGCCGTCTACTTCTCGCTCGTCCCTCTGCTCGGCTTCGTGATTGCCACCGCGCTCGCGATCGCCGCTTTCGGCCACCTCACCCGATACCCCCGGAAGAAGCTCGTGGCGATCCTGGCCGTGGTCGTCCCCATCGTCTTGTACCTGACCTTCGGCGAGCTCCTCAAAGCTCCTCTGCCCACCGGCGTCCTGGGCGCTCTGCGCTTCTGAGCGTCGCGCCCAACCGACCGCCCCCGACTCGACCGAATCACTGACCACTCGCCACCAGCCACTGACCCATGATCGAAGGACTCCTTCTCGCCCTCAGCCCGCTCGGCATCTGCGCCATGCTGGCCGGCGGCCTCCTTGGCCTCATCATCGGCATGCTGCCGGGCCTCGGTCCCGTCTTCGCGGTGGCCCTGCTTCTTCCCTTCACCTTCTGGCTGCCCGCGCATCTCGGCCTCGTCTTCCTCGCCTCGCTCTATTCCTGCTGTGTCTATGGAGGATCCATCCCCGCGGTCCTTCTGGGCATTCCCGGCACCACCGGCTCGATCACCACGGTGTTCGACGGCCACCAGCTCGCCAAGCAGGGACGGGCCAACGTGGGCCTGGGCCTCTCTGCGACCTCGTCGATGATCGGCGGTCTGGTGGGCGTGGTGGCTCTGGCCGCGCTGGCCCCCGCCCTCTCCGAGATCGCACTCACCTTCTCTCCCGCCGACTTCTTCGCCCTGGCCGTGCTGGGACTGTCGATGGTCGCGGTGGCTTCGAAGGGAGAGACCCTGAAGGGCCTTCTGCTGGGCGCCCTCGGGGTGCTGCTCTCGGCGGTGGGCGTGGATCGGATCACCGGCGACGATCGCTTCGCCTTCGGGTTCGAGTACCTGTCGGGCGGCATTCCCTTCGTCCCCGCGGTGGTCGGCCTGTTCGCCTTGTCCCAGGCCTTCGTGCTGGCGGAGAAGGGCGGGATCATCGCCGAACCAGGAAGAGTCATCGGCCACGTGAGCGAAGGCATCAGGGAGACCCTGCGGCACCCGTTCGCCCTGGCCAAGAACGCCGTCCTCGGGGTGGTGCTCGGCATCATTCCCGGCGTGGGTATCAGCATCACGAACTTCACCGCCTACATGCTCGAGAAGAGGATGTCCAAGAACCCGGAGACCTTCGGCAAGGGGAACCCGCTCGGGGTCATCGCTCCCGAAACCGCCAACAGCGCCTGCGTCGGTGCCGAGCTGGTACCCGCCTTTGCGCTCGGCATTCCCGGCGGGGCGACCTCGGCCATCTTTCTGGCCGCCATGAACATCTACGGCCTGAAGCCCGGCTACGCCTTCTTCAGCGAAGCCGGACCGGTGGCCTGGGCGCTCATCGCCGGACTCCTCTTCGCGCAGTTTCTCCTCTTCTTTATGGGCGTCTTCGGCGCGGCCTGGTTCGCGCGGGTGACCCTGGTGCCTCCCGCCGTGCTTGTGCCCATCATCATGGCGCTGAGCTTCATCGGCGGCATCGTGGACCGCGGGATGCTTGCGGACGTCGGGGTGGTGCTGGTGTTCGGAGTGCTGGGCTACGCGCTGCAACGCGGAGGCTTCCCCATCGCCTGCCTGATTCTGGGGATGATCCTGGGCCCGCTGATGGAGGACAACCTCAATCGCGCACTCATCATCAGCCAGAACGACCTGAGCATCTTCTTCGCCTCTCCCATCAGCATCGCCATCTGGATGGTCACGGCCGTGGCTCTCGCGGGCAGTTCGCTTCCCTTCTCCAGGTGGCTCGGTCGGGCGAGAGCGGGAGGGGCCTGAGCACTTCCTGCGGGAGGTCGTCGGCCTCACCGGCACCCACGTGGGCTGCGTGGTGGGAGAGTGCGGAGCCTGCTCCGTCCTCGTCAACGGGACCCTGCTCAAGTCCTGCCTCATGCTCGCGGTCCAGGCGAACGACGCCTCGGTGCAGACCGTCGAGAGCCTGGCCGAAGACGGCAAGCTCAGCGCTCTGCAGGAATCCTTCGCGGAGAACTATGCGCTCCAGTGCGGATACTGCACCCCCGGCTTCCTGATGGCGGGCCACGACCTGCTCTCGCGCCGGGCAAACCCCACCGAGGCTGAGCGTTTACGGCCCAGGTAAACGAATAGGTCGGCCATTTCGTGGCGCCCCACCCATCATGGCCCCGTCGCGCCGGCCCCCCGCGCGCGCAACACCGGAGCCAGCGTCGCGGCGGATTCGCGCAGCAGCTTCACCGTGGTCTCCCAGCCGATGCAGGCATCGGTCACGGAGCAGCCATAGATCAGCCTGGATTTGTCCTCTGGAATCGGCTGGTTGCCGGCGATGAGGTTGCTCTCCAGCATCAGGCCGACGATCGAATTATTGCCCTCGACGATCTGGTGCACGCAATCCCCGAACACCAGGGGCTGCAGCTCCGGCTTCTTCAGCGAATTCCCGTGGGAGCAATCGATGACCAGATTGCGCTTGAGTCCCGCCCGTTCGAGTTCCTGTTCGGTCAGCGCCACCTGCGCGGTGTCGTAATTGGGACTCTGGCCGCCGCGCAGCACGATATGGCCATAGCGGTTGCCACGGGCGCGCACGATGGCCTGGGTTCCATCCGCAGTGATACCGAGGAAGGTGTGCGGCTCGCGCGCCGAGCGTATGGCATTGATGGCGACGGCTATGTCGCCGTCGGTTGCGTTCTTGAATCCCACCGGCGCCGAAAGGCCGCTCGCCATTTCACGATGGGTCTGCGATTCGCTGGTGCGCGCGCCTATGGCATACCAGGCGATAAGGTCCCCCAGGTACTGCGGCGAAGCAGGATCCAGGGCCTCGGTGGCCGCGGGCACACCCAGCTCCGCCAACTCGACCAGGAACCGGCGCGCACGTTCCATGCCTTCTTCGATATGGAACGAGTCGTCCATATGCGGATCGTTGATAAAACCCTTCCAGCCGGTGACGGTCCTGGGTTTCTCGAAATAGACGCGCATCACCACATAGAAGCTGTCTTTCACCTCGGCGGCGAGTTCGCGCAGGCGCCGCGCATAGTCCAGGCCCGCGGCCGGGTCGTGTATGGAACAGGGGCCGACGATCACCAGCAGGCGCGGATCGGTTCGGTCGAGGACGCGGCACAGGGTCGCGCGCGACGCGGCGACGAATTGCGCGGCGGCGTCGGCCAGCGGTATGCGTTCGTGCAGTTCCCGCGGCGAGGGCATCGCCTCAAACGCTGTCACATTTAGGTTTTCGGTGGAGGGAAAGGTCATTTCGTTTGCTGTCTGCTGGAAGGGGAGGAAACTGGTTGTTCCTTGGCGGTCGCCGGATCGGGATGGTGCAGAGGGAATAACGGACAAGACGGCGCAGCGCGCGCTCCCTTGACGCCCAGGCTGGCGAGCGCCACCACGCGGCGCCCGGCTGTCGCTTTCTTCAGTTCTGTATCGGGGATTGTAGGTGAAACAAGCGGGGTTGCCCGTCTAGTCCTGCCCGGCCCGGTTCGCCTGGATGCCCGTGCGAGGCGCTTGGAGCCCAATCACGCCCCTGGCTGGCCCGCTCGTTCGCGCTCCGGAGAGGCTTCCCCATCGCCTGCCTGATCCTGGGGATGATCCTGGGACCGCTCATGGAGGACAACCTGAATCCGGCACTTATCATTAGCCGGAACGACATGAGTATCTTCTTCGCATCTCCCATCAGCGTCGCTATCTGGATGGTCACCGCTCTCGCTCTCGCGGGTAGTTCGCTTCCCTTGTCCAGGTGGCTCGGCCGGGCGAGAGCGGGAAGAGCCTGAGCGCATGTCCGAGCAGATCCGGAAGCGGCCGGTTCGGGTCCAGGTAAACGGGTCGTGGTTCGAGGCGGACGTCGAGCCCCGGCTGCTCCTTGTCCACTTCCTGCGGGAGGTCGTCGGGCTCACCGGCACCCACGTGGGCTGCGTGGTGGGAGAGTGCGGCGCCTGCTCCGTCCTCGTCAACGGGACCCTGGTCAAGTCCTGCCTCATGCTGGCAGTTCAGGCGAACGGCGCCTCGGTGCTGACGGTCGAAGGCCTGGCCGAAGACGGCAAGCTCAGCGCTCTGCAGGAATCCTTCGTGGAGAACTATGCGCTCCAGTGCGGATACTGCACGCCCGGCTTCCTGATGGCGAGCCACGACCTGCTTTCGCGTCGGGCCAATCCCACCGAGGATGAAATCCGGCGCGACCTGTCCGGAAACCTTTGCATGTGCACCGGCTACACCCAGATCGTGAAGGCGGTCAAGGCGGCCGCCGCGGCCCGACGGGGCGAGAAGTGACGGACGTGGTGAGGGAACGGCGTTTCCTCGGAAAGCACGTCCGCAGCAAAGAGGCGCCGCGCCACGTGACCGGAGGCGGGCGCTTCACCGACGACCTCACCTTCCCCGGCCTGCTTCATGCGGTCATCGTACGGAGCCCCTACCCTCACGCGAAGATTCGTTCCGTGGACGCGTCCACCGCCTCCGCGATGCCGGGGGTGGTGGCGGTGCTCGGACCGGCCGAAGTGGCCGCACACTCGAAGCCCTTCAAGCCCGGCCGTTACGCGGCCGGCCTGCGCACGAACATCCTGGAGTACGCGACGGCGGTCGGGAAGGTGCGCTACGTGGGCGAGCCGGTGGCCATGGTCGCGGCCCGCACCCGCGCCCAGGCCGAGGACGCGGTCGAAGCGGTGGTGGTGGACTACGAGCCGCTGCCCCCGGTGACCAGCACCGCGGGCGCGCTCGACCCGAAGTCGGCGCTCCTCTATGAAGAACTCGGCACAAACATGCCCTGGGAGGGCTCGTTCTCCTACGGTGATGTAGAGGCTGCTTTCAAGGAGGCCGATCGGACGCTCACCCATCATCTCAAGATCCATCGCTACTCTTCGACGCCCCTCGAGCCCTTCGCCTGCATCGCAAGCTATGACCGGGCCACCGCGCATCTGACCGCCTGGTGCAACGCCCAGTCGCCCGACGTCATCTACGACGCCCTCACCCAGTCCCTCGAACTCGAGCACGTCCGCCTCTTCATCCCCGACATCGGCGGCGGCTTCGGCCAGAAGATCCATCTAATCCGGAAGTATGCCCTGCTGACCAGCCTCATGGCGGTGCAAACCGGCCGGCCGGTGAAATGGATAGAAGATCGCAGCGAGCACATGATGGCGGGAGGGCACTCCTGCGAGCAGGAGTTCGAGGTGAAAGCGGCCTTCCGCGACGATGGCGAAGTACTGGGTCTCGACATTCGCGACACCGACGACGTGGGCGGTTCGGTGAGCACCCTCACCATCCACTTCACCAACAAGCTCAACAACCTCTTCAACACTTACCTCACCCAGAACCTGCGTCTTTCCGGCCGTTCCGTCCTCACCAACAAGTGCCCGGTGGTGCCCAACCGCGGCATCGGCAAGCCGGGCATGTGCTTCGTGTGGGAGCGGACCATCGACCGCATCGCCCAGGAACTCGGGAAGGACCCGGCGGAAGTCCGGTTCAAGAACCTCGTCCCGAAGGAACGATTCCCCTACACCACGCCGAACGGGAACATCCACAGCAGCGGCGAATACGCGATACAGCTTCAAAAGGCACTCGACCGCATCGACTACCCAGCTCTTCGGAAACAGCAGGCGGAAGAGCGAAAGAAGGGACGGTTCCTCGGCATCGGGGTGGTGGTCGGCCTCGAACCCGGCGGACGCAATGCGGCTCGCGACATGGCTCTGTTCCCCGACTCCAAGAACATCCCCGGAGCGGGAGGCGTGGAGGGCGCCACCATAAAGCTCGAGAAGAACGGGCGGGTCACCATCACCCTCGGGGCTCCAAGCTGCGGGCAGGGGCATGAAACCGCGGCGGGACAGATCGCAGCCGAAGTTCTCGGCATCCGACCGGAACACATCTCGGTATCCGGACCGTTCGACACCGCGGTGTCTCCGTGGGGCGTGTCCGCGACCAACAGCGGCAACAACTTCCATCTCTACGATGTGGGGGCGATCAACGGCGCGGCCATGAAGCTCCGGGAGAAGATCCTGACCCTGGCCGCCCATCTGCTGGGAGCGGCGAAGGAAAGCCTCGACATCGATGACGGCCTCGTCACCGACGCCTCTACCGGCAAGACCATCACCCTCGCCGAGCTTGCCAAGATCGCCTACAGCAATCAGGCGAAGCTGCCGAAGGGCTTCGAGCCCGGCCTCGAGGCCACGTACTACCACTCCTTCCCCCACGCCGATCCCATGATGCTGCCGGACCACGAAGGACGGGTGCGGGCTCAGTACACCTTCTCAGCCGCCGCCCACGCGGCCGTGGTCGAGGTCGACCCCGCCACGGGTCACGTTCACGTGGTTCGTTATGTCATCGTCAGCGACAACGGGACGATCCTCAACCCGGACGTGGTCGACGGTCAGATCTATGGCTCGGTGGCCCACGGTATTTCCATCGCCCTCGGCGAAGGCTTCGACTACGACGAGGACGGTCAGTTCGTGACCCCCACTCTCATCGACTACGGCAAATCGACGATGCTCGACACCCCCACCGTCGAGATCGAGCACCATTGCGTCCCCGATCTGTTCACCACCTTCGGGCAGAAGGCGGCGGGAGAAGGGGCGGCGATTCCTTCCCCCGCGACCATTGCCAGCGCGGTGGAAGACGCGCTGCAACCGTTCGGGGTGCGCATCGAGGAACTCCCGCTCCCTCCGGACCGGATCTGGGGCCTCATCCAGAAAGCGAGAAAGCATTGAAAGCAACCATCAACGAATTCGAACTCGACTACCGGATCGAAGGTTCGGGCCGGGTCATCGCCCTCGCCCACTCCCTCGGCATGGCCGGACGCATCTTCGACCCCATGCGGCCGATCCTTTCGAAGCACGGACGCGTGCTCACCTGGGACGCCCGCGGGAACGGAAACTCCCAGAAGCCGGCGACCGGCTGGAGCATCGAGGACCTGGCCCGCGACCTCAAGGGCCTGCTCGAGGTGGTCGGGACCGAGCGCGCCGTGATCGGAGGTCTCTCGATGGGAGGCTGCACCGCGGTCGCCTATGCCGTCGCGTATCCGGAGCTGGTCGAAGGTCTGATCCTCATGGACACCACCGCGGCCTACGGAGAAGAGAAGCGAAGCGCGTGGGAACAGCGGGCGGTGAACGCGGAGACCAAGGGCATGGAACCCGTGGTGCCCTTCAACCTTCCCCGATGGTTCAGCGAAGGATTCATTGACGCGAGCCCGGACAAGACGAAGGACATCGGGGAGATCCTGCTCGCCAACGACATCCCCTCCTACGCCTCGGCCTGCCGGGCCCTCGGCACTTTCGAAGCGCGGGACCAGCTCCACAAGATCAAGTGCCCGACCCTGATCATCGTGGGCGCCGAAGATCCCGCGACCCCGGTGGCCATGTCAGAGCAACTGCACAAGAACATCGCGGGCTCGGAGCTTCACGTTCTTGACGGCCTGCGGCACATGTCCGCGGTCGAGGCTCCAGAGCGAGTGGGCGGCCTGATCGCGTCCTTTCTCGAGAAGCTCTGAGCGATGGCGTTGAAACTGGACGTCTTCAACCACGTGCTGCCCAAGGCCTACGTCGAGGCCGCACGGAAGAAGGCCAGCAAGCCTCTGCCCTTCGACTTTCAGGTCAAGAAGTTCCCCGCCCTCATCGATGTCGACGCCCGGTTCAAGATGATGGACGCGGACCCTGATCTTCGGCAGATCCTGAGCATGGCCAATCCCCCGCTGGAGGGCCTGTTCGAACCGAAGGACGCGGTCGAGCTCTACCGGATCGGCAATGACGCCCTCGCCGAGTTGGTGGCGAAGCACCCCGACCGTTTCGCGGGTGCGGTGGCATCGGTGCCCATGGGCGACATCGACGCCGCGGTCGAGGAAATCGATCGCGCGGTCCGGAAGCTCGGCCTGTGCGGGGTCCAGATCTACACGGACGTGAACGGCCGTCCCCTCGACGAGGCCGAGTTTCAGCCCGTCTTCGCCAGGATGGTCGAGCTGGACCTCCCCATCCTCCTGCACCCGGCTAGGGGCCCGGAGTTCGCGGACTATTCCACCGAGAGCACGTCGAAGTACGAGATCTGGCGCGTGTTCGGTTGGCTCTACGACACCGCGGCCGCGGTGAGCCGTCTCATCTTCGCCGGACTCTTCGACCGCCTTCCCGAGATCAAAATCGTGACCCACCACCTCGGCGGCATCATTCCCTACGCGGACATGCGCATCGAAGAGGGCTTCTCGAAGGTGCTGAAGCAGGCGGAGGCCTCGGGGCAGCCCATCGCCCTCAAGAAGCACCCCCACGATTACTTCCACATGCTCTACGCCGACACCATCACCGTAGGCTCGGTCCCCGCCCTCGAGTGCGGTCTCGCCTTCTTCGGCACCGATCGCGTAGTTTTCGCCACGGACATGCCCTTCGACATCGAAGGGGGCGCCAAGTACCTCCGGGAAGCGCTCAAAGGCATGGCCACGATCGAACTTCCCGCCAATGACAAGCAGAAGATCTACGAAGACAACGCCCGCCGTCTCTTCAAGCTG